>NZ_JBXAHL010000027.1:0-106815 GCF_058795055.1 Cupriavidus sp. GW823-FHT06D04
CCGCCGAAAGGACGCCGACGGCGTCCGCGCTATCCTTCCCCGGCCTAAAGGCCGAGGCTTGCCGCGCACCTGGTCAACAGTATTCCAATCGCCGGGCCGATACTCGTCGGCATCATCCAGGGCGTGCTCGATACGGTGGGCTGGTTCAACGGCATCGGCAACGGGCAGGCGCTGGATCAGGATGCGCTGGCCTCGCTCAAGATCCTGACCACGCGCGGCGCCGCCGAGCAGAATGCGCGCCTCAATGCCACGCTGGTGCCCGGCACGAAATCGGCACTGGGGCCGGATTGCAATACCGCTGGCGCGGTGTCCGAGCAACGGCAGGCGCGCGATGCCGCGGGCAACCTTGTCACCCATACCCAGGCCGCGTATTCCTGGACTGGTCAGGGCGGGCCGTTCAGCCTGCTGCGCTCCAACCTGCTGGACCCGACCACGGTGATGATGTCGACCTCGGCCGGGCTGATGGACCTGAAGGGCGCCGGCCCCAATGACGGGCTGGTCTCGGTCTGCAGCAGCAAGTGGGGCCGGGTGCTGGCCACTGGCTACTACTGGAACCACCTCGACGAGGTGAACCAGATGGCCGGCCTGTACCAGGACGTCGATCCGCGCACAGTCATCCTCAGCCACGCCAACCGGCTGCGCAATGACCAGCTCTGAGCGCTCGCCGCGGCTCTGGCTGGCCTTGCTGCCGGCCGGCGCAGCGGCAGCAGCGGTGTACTGGCTGACGATGGCGTCCGGCCCGGCTGCCGTGCCGCAGCGCACGGCGGCGATCACCACTGCTGCGAGTCCTTCGACAACATCGGCTGACGCCGGACCCGCCGGCGTGGCTGCGTTGCCATCGCTTTCCGGCGTCGACGTGCCCGCAGGCCTCGAACTCGACGCGCAGGGCAAGCTGCGGCTGACGCGCGCGCTGCGCACCTACTTCGACTACTTCCTCAGCACCCGCCACGACGCCGGCGGCGCCGACGCGCTGGACCGGCTGGTGTACGACGATATCCGCCGCCGCGTGCCGCAGCCAGCGGCAGGGCAGGCGTGGCAGCTGTGGCAGCGCTATGTAGCCTATCTTGCCGAGATTCAACCGCAGGCCACCCGCAAGCCGCGGGCGGATTCGAACGGCACGCTGGATGCGGCGCAGGTGCAGCAGCTGCGCGCGCTGCAGGCTGAGCGCAACGGTGCGCGGCAGCGCCTGCTGCCGGAGGTGGCGGCAATCTGGTTCGGCGACGAGCAGGCGTATGACGATGCCATGCTGGCGCGGCTCGACATCGCGGCGCAATCCGGCCTGGATGACGCGCAGCGGCAGCAGCGGCTGGCCGAACTCGAAGCCATGCTGCCCGAGCCATTGCGCGCGGCACGGGAGGCCAGCGCGCGTCCGCAGGCGATCAGCGACACCATCGCCGGCATGCAGGCCGCCGGCCGCAGTGCGCAGGACATCGGTGCGGCGTTGGCGCAGGCCTACGGTCCCGAGGTGGCGCAGCGCTACCAGCAGCAGGCGCAAGCCGGGCAGGCCTGGCAGCAGCGCTACGACGACTACGCCGCGCGCCGCGCGCAGATCGAGGCCTTCCCGGGGTTGTCGGAGCAGGACCGCCGGCAGCAACTGGATGCGCTGCGCAGCCAGACCTTCGGCAATCCCAGCGAAGCGCTGCAGGCCGAGGTGGTCGACAAGGCGATGGCCGCGCGGCGGCAGGCACGATAGCCGCGCTGCATCGCCCAAAGAAAAACGGCACCGGGTTCCCGGTGCCGTTTTTACAGCCGCTGGCTCGGCAGGTTTACATCCCGACGTAGTTCGGACCGCCGCCGCCTTCCGGCGTCACCCAGACGATGTTCTGGGTCGGATCCTTGATGTCGCAGGTCTTGCAGTGCACGCAGTTCTGCGCGTTGATCTGCAGACGCTCCTTGCCCGACGTCTCGTCCTGCACGAACTCATACACACCGGCTGGGCAGTAGCGCGACTCGGGGCCGGCGTACTTGTCCCAGTTGATGTTGACCGGCACGCTGGCGTCCTTGAGCGTCAGGTGCGCCGGCTGGTTCTCTTCGTGGTTGGTGTTGCTGATGAACACCGAGCTGAGGCGGTCGAAGGTCAGCTTGCCGTCCGGCTTCGGGTACTCGATCTTCTGGCACTCGGCCGCGGGCTTCAGGTACACATGATCCGGCTTCACGCGGTGGATGGTCCACGGCGGGTTGCGGATGCCCAGCTTGGGCAGCAGCCATTGCTCGATGCCGGTCATCAGCGTGGCGGTGGTGCGGCCCTTCTTGAACCACTGCTTGAAGTTCTTGGCCTGCAGCAGTTCCTTGTGCAGCCAGCTCTGCTCAAACGCAGCCGGGTAGGCGGCCAGTTCGTCGTGCTGGCGGCCGGCCTGCAGCGCGTCATAGGCGGCCTCGGCGGCCATCATGCCGGTCTTGATGGCGGCGTGGCTGCCCTTGATGCGCGAGGCATTCAGGTAGCCGGCATCGCAGCCGACCAGCGCGCCGCCCGGGAACACGGTCTTGGGCAGCGACAGCAGGCCGCCGGCGGTGATGGCACGCGCGCCGTAGGAGAGGCGCTTGCCGCCTTCAAAGTACTGGCGGATTTCCGGATGCGTCTTGAAGCGCTGGAATTCCTCGAACGGCGACAGCCACGGGTTGGTGTAGTCCAGGCCGACCACAAAGCCGACCGCGACCTTGTTGTCTTCCATGTGGTACAGGAACGAGCCGCCGTAGGTGGCCGGGTCCAGCGGCCAGCCGGCGGTGTGCACCACCAGGCCAGGCTTGTGCTTGGCGGGATCGATCTCCCACAGTTCCTTCAGGCCGATGCCGTAGCTCTGCGGATCCTTGCCGGTGTCGAGCTTGAATTTCTCGATCAGCTGCTTGCCCAGGTGGCCGCGCGCGCCTTCGGCGAAGATGGTGTACTTGGCATGCAGCTCCATGCCCAGCTGGAAGTTCTCGGTGGGCTCGCCTTCCTTGTTGATGCCCATATTGCCGGTGGCCACGCCCTTGACCGAGCCGTCTTCGTTGAAGAGCACTTCGGCGGCGGGGAAGCCCGGGAAGATCTCCACGCCCAGCGCTTCGGCCTGCTGGCCCAGCCAGCGCACGAAGTTCGACAGGCTTATGATGTAGTTGCCTTCGTTGTGGAAGCACTCGGGCAGCAGCGCGGGCGGCGTGCCCTTGGAGCCGGACTCGTTCAGGAACAGGAACTTGTCTTCGGTGACCGCCTGGTTCAGCGGCGCACCCAGTTCCTTCCAGTTCGGGATCAGCTCATTGAGGGCGCGCGGATCCATGATGGCGCCCGACAGGATGTGGGCGCCGGGCTCGGAGCCCTTTTCCAGTACGCACACGTTGACGTCGGCGCCTTTCTCCTGCGCGAGTTGCTTCAGGCGGATGGCGGTGGCCAGGCCGGCGGGGCCGCCGCCGACGATGACCACATCGTATTCCATGGCTTCGCGCGGGCCGAACTGCTCCACGAGCTGTTGCTGATCCATTGTCTCTAACCCTCTATTTCTTTGCTGCTTGCTTGCAATTGTGGGAAATGCGGTGATCGTTTTGCCGAGAACCGGGCCAGCGCGCGGACGGGAGCCGCGGGTGGGTGAGTTGGCAGCGATTTGGAGTCCAAAGACGCCCGGATCGCGCGTTTTCCCTCTTTCCCTTTACTGGCCAAGTTCTTAGAATCTCCGGCATTGTCCGGGACTCGCCACCCACAGGCAAGGATTTTTTTGGAACGGTCGTTCTTTTTTTGATATGCTGCCTTCTGCTCCCGCATAGGCCGGAGGAGCTCCCGCACAAGAGGTAATCATGGGTTTGTCGATCAATCTGGAAGGCAAGGTCGCGCTGGTCACCGGCGCTTCAAGCGGGCTGGGCTCGCGTTTCGCCACGGTGCTGGCCGCCGCCGGCGCCAAGGTGGTGCTGGCCTCGCGCCGCACCGAACGGCTCAAGGAACTGCGCGCGGCGATCGAGGCCGAGGGCGGCAGCGCCCATGTGGTGCGCCTGGACGTCACCGACCCGGACAGCATCCGCGCCGCGGTGGCGCACGCGGAGACCGAGGCCGGTTCCATCGACATCCTGGTCAACAACTCCGGCGTGTCGACCACGCAGAAGCTGACCGATGTGACCGCCGATGACTTCGATTTCGTCTTCGACACCAATACCCGCGGTGCCTTCTTCGTCGCCCAGGAAGTGGCCAAGCGCATGATTGCGCGCGCCAAGGGCGCCGAGCGCAACGGCAGCCCGCTGCCGCAGGCGCGCATCGTCAATATCGCCTCGGTGGCCGGGCTCAAGGTGCTGTCGCAGATCGGCGTCTATTGCATGAGCAAGGCGGCCGTGGTGCACATGACCAGGGCCATGGCGCTGGAATGGGCGCGCCACGGCATCAATACCAATGCCATCTGCCCGGGCTATATCGACACCGATATCAACCACCACCACTGGGACTCGGACGCGGGGCAGAAGCTGATCCAGATGCTGCCGCGCAAGCGCCTGGGCAAGCCAGAGGATCTCGACGGCCTGTTGCTGCTGCTGGCATCCGATCAGTCGCAATTCATCAACGGGGCTGTCATTACCGCCGACGACGGCATGGTCTGACCGCCTGACCGCTGACCGGGGGGCGCAAGGCCCCCTGCATCCCGGCTGCGCGCCAAAAGTGCCGCGGGATGGCCAGATTGCACGCCCAGGGCTTATCCGGTCCCCTTGGGTGCGCCGTCGTCAGCACACACCAATCATCAGAAAATTCGTGCGTGATGGGCCAGTCTTGGCATAATCCGCCATGTCTGCAGATTAAGTCTTTACATACAAGTAAAAAAACGCCGCGGTGGCTGCATGGCCCGAGCGGCCCGGACCGGAGGCCGGGGAGATGGAGCAACAAGAAGAGGCACGGCGCAACGCCGTGCCGCAACACGTCGTCGATTCCGCGGTGATCCCGCAGGCTGCCGACGAAGCGCAGGACGCTGAATTCCGGGTTTCGCCCCGCATCGAGGACTGGATTGGCGTGATCGTGATGGTGCTGCTGGTCGGCATCACCTTCGCCAACGTGGTGGTCCGCTATTTCACCGACGAGTCGTTTGCCTGGACCGAGGAGTTCTCGGTCTTCCTGATGATCGTGCTGGCGCTGGTCGCCGGCAGCGCCGCGGTGGCGCGCGACCGCAATATCCGCATCGAATTCTTCTTCGAGCGCGGCAGCGCGGCCCGGCAGCGGCGCCTGGCGATCCTGTCGGCGCTGGCCGTGGCGGTGATGTTCATCGCGCTGGCAGTGCTGGGGGCGCGCATCACCTGGGACGAATACACCTTCGGCGAGACCTCGCCGGGCATTGGCGTGCCAAGCTGGTGGTACTCGATCTGGCTGCCGGTGCTGTCGGCCGGCATCGCGCTGCGCGCGCTGGGGCTGGTGCTGCGCAACGTGCGCGCGCTCAAGGCGCTGCATGCAGCCAGGACAGGCACGATGGAGCAGGCGCCATGACTCTCGTTGCCATCATCCTGTTCGTGGTCTTTATCGGCCTGATGCTGCTGGGCGTGCCCATCGGCGTGTCGCTGGGGCTGGGCGGCCTGGTTGCCATCGGCCTGTCCAATCTCGACACCCAGATGTTCGGCCTGCTGGCCGTGCCGCAGAACTTCTATGCGGGGCTGGCCAAGTATCCGCTGCTGGCGATCCCGATGTTCGTGCTGGTGGGGTCGATCTTCGACCGCTCCGGCGTGGCGCAGCGGCTGGTGACCTTTGCCATCGCCATCGTCGGCCGCGGCCCCGGCATGCTGCCGCTGGTGGCGATCCTGGTGGCAATGTTCCTGGGCGGCATCTCCGGTTCCGGTCCGGCCAACGCGGCCGCGGTGGGCGGAGTGATGATCGCGGCGATGTCGCGCGCCGGCTATCCCGGCTCGTACAGCGCGGCGGTGGTTGGCGCTGCCGCCGCGACCGACATCCTGATCCCGCCGTCGGTGGCGTTCATCATCTACAGCGTGCTGGTGCCCGGCGCGTCGGTACCGGCGCTGTTCGCGGCCGGCATGATTCCGGGCATCCTGGCCGGCGTTGCGCTGATCGTTCCGGCGGTGTGGCTGGCGCGCAAGCACAATATGGGCGCGATCGAGGCCGGGTTGCCGCGCCCGCCGTTCTGGAAGAGCCTGCGCGAGGCCGCCTGGGGTCTGGTGGCGCCGTTCCTGATCCTGGGCGGTATGCGCGCTGGCTGGTTCACGCCGACCGAGGCCGCCGTGGTGGCCGTAGTCTACGGTCTCTTTGTCGGCATGGTGGTGTACCGCAGCATCGGCATGCGCGACCTGTTCACCATCTTCCAGGAGGCGGCCGAGACCTCGGCGGTGATCCTGCTGGTGGTGGCGCTGGCCGGCATCTTTGCCTATGCGCTGTCGACGCTGGGCGTGATCGACCCGCTGGCGCATGCCATCGCCACCTCCGGGCTGGGCGAGTACGGCGTGCTGGCGCTGATCGTGCTGCTGCTGATGACGGTAGGCATGTTCCTGGACGGCATCTCGATCTTCCTGATCTTCGTGCCGCTGCTGCTGCCGATCGCCAATGCCTTCCACTGGAACCCGGTATGGTTCGGCGTGGTGCTGACGCTGAAGGTGGCGCTGGGCCAGTTCACGCCGCCGCTGGCCGTGAACCTGATGGTGTCGTGCCGGATTGCCCGCGTGCGCATGGAAGAGACCGTGCCCTGGGTGATCTGGATGCTGCTGGCGATGTTTATCGCCATGCTGATGGTGCTGGCCTATCCGCCGCTGGCGACCTGGCTGCCTGAGTACCTCGGCTACTGATGTTCCGCATTCACAAACAAGAATTGACGCTTTCCCGAGAGGAGATGAGATGAAACGTCGTGCCCTGATGCTCGCAACGGCTGCCGCCATTGCCGCTTCCGCCTTCGCCCCCGCCGGCGCAATGGCCCAGACCTACAAGTCCGAGTACAAGATGTCGCTGGTGCTCGGCCCGGCCTTCCCGTGGGGCAAGGGCGGCGAGATCTGGGCCGACCTGGTCAAGCAGCGCACCAACGGCCGCATCAATATCAAGCTGTACCCGGGCACCTCGCTGGTGGCCGGCGACCAGACCCGCGAATTCTCGGCGATCCGCCAGGGCGTGATCGACATGGCGGTGGGCTCGACCATCAACTGGTCGCCGCAGGTCAGGGAACTGAACCTGTTCTCGCTGCCGTTCCTGATGCCCGACTACAAGGCGCTGGACGCGCTCACGCAGGGCGAAGTCGGCAAGTCGCTCTTCACCACGCTGGAAAAGGCTGGCGTCGTGCCGCTGGCCTGGGGCGAGAACGGCTTCCGCGAAGTGTCCAACTCCAAGCGCGAAATCCGCAAGCCGGAAGACCTCAAGGGCATGAAGCTGCGCGTGGTCGGTTCGCCGCTGTACATCGAGACCTTCAACGCGCTGGGCGCCAACCCGACCCAGATGAGCTGGGCCGACGCGCAGCCGGCGATGGCCTCGGGCGCGGTCGACGGGCAGGAGAACCCGCAGTCGGTGTTCGCCGCCGCCAAGCTGTACACGGTGGGCCAGAAGTTCGTCACCACCTGGGGCTACGTGGCTGACCCGCTGATCTTCGTGGTCAACAAGCAGATCTGGGAAAGCTGGACCCCGGCCGACCGCGAGATCGTCAGGCAGGCCGCCATCGACGCCGGCAAGCAGGAAATCGCGCTGGCCCGCAAGGGCCTGGTGGAGCCGGGCGCGCCGGCCTGGAAGGACATGGAGGCGCACGGCGTCAGGGTCACGCACCTGACGCCGGCCGAGCACGACAGCTTCCGCAAGGCCACCGCCAAGGTCTACGACAAGTGGAAGAAGCAGATCGGCGCCGACCTGGTGACCAAGGCCGAAGGCGCGATCGCCAAGCGCTAAGCCACGCAGAGGGTCCGCCAGACTCGGCGGGCCTGTTCCTTTGGAGACTGTGATGAAGCACGTCTATACGGTGGTCATGCCGATCCGCTGGGGCGACATGGATGCCATGGGCCATGTCAACAACACCGTCTATTTCCAGTACCTGGAGCAGGCGCGCATCGAGTGGTTCGCGTCGCTGGGCCGCGGCGGCAAGGACGCGAACGGGCAGGGCCCGGTCATCATCAATGCGCATATGACCTTCCTGAAGCAGCTGCGCTATCCGGGCGACATCGAGTGCCGCGTCTACGCCGGCCAGCTCGGCCGCACCAGCTTCGAGACCCGCATGGAAATCCGCCGCACCGACCTGCCCGACGTGGTCTGGGCCGAGGGCGGGGCCAAGGTGGTGTGGTGCGATTACACGCAGGAGAAGTCGGTGCCGGTGCCGGCCGAGATCCGAGCGATCATCGAGGGCTGACGCCCGCCACGGGGCTCAGTGGTTGACCAGCCGCTGCACCAGGTCCACCGAGGTACTGGCCCCGTACTTCTTCATCAGCCGCGCCCGGTAGATGTCCACCGTGCGCGGGCTGATCGCCAGCAACTTGCCGATCTGCTTGCTGGTTTTCCCCTCCACCAGCTGCGCCGCGATCTCGCGTTCGCGCGCGGTCAGCTCGGCCGTGACCTGGCGCTTCTGCGACAGGTCCTCGAAGGTCCAGATCCCGGCGCCCAGCGGTTGCGTGCGGTCCAGCGCGCGCCCGGTGACATGGCACCAGAACAGTTCCCCGCCTGCGCGCTTCATGATGCGCTCGTCCGAGTACATGCCGCGCTTGCCCATGATAGGCGCGATGCGCGCGCCGGTGCGCTCGAATTCGTCGGGGGTGGGGTAAAGCACCAGGAAGGACTGGCCCAGCAGCGCCTCGCGCGTGGTGCCGAAAATGCGGCAGACCTCCTCGTTGCAGTCCTCGATCACGCGTTCGCGTGACAGCACCAGGCCCACGGGGGCGAGCTGGAAGGCGGTCTGGTAGTCGATTGCGGGCATCTGCTTATGTATTTTTACGTAATGGCGTAGCCGGCTGCGCTTGCGTATGCTGTCGGTCGGACGAGTTGCGGCGACTGTCGCCCGCCTGTTGCCGATTGTACCGTTACAATTTCCCTGCGTCGCCCGCCGCACAATCCGGTGGCGGGAAGAGCGACAGGGAACTACCGAGGAAGGAGCGAAACATGAACAAGGTCTACGCCAGCGCCGCAGAAGCGCTTGCAGGCGTCGTCCGCGACGGCCAGACGATCGCCGTTGGCGGTTTCGGCCTGTGCGGCATCCCCGAGGCGCTGATTGCCGCGCTGCGCGACAGCGGTGCCAAGCAGCTGACCTGCATCTCCAACAACGCCGGCGTCGATGGCTTCGGCCTGGGCCTGCTGCTGGCCACGCGCCAGATCAGGAAGATGATCTCGTCCTACGTGGGCGAGAACAAGGAGTTCGAGCGCCAGTACCTGGCGGGCGAACTGGAGCTGGAATTCACGCCGCAAGGCACGCTGGCCGAGAAGCTGCGCGCCGGCGGCTCCGGCATCCCGGCCTTCTTCACCAAGACCGGTGTCGGCACCATCGTCGCCGAAGGCAAGGAAATCCGCGAATTCGACGGCGAGCAGTACGTGATGGAGCGTTCGCTGACCGCCGACGTCGCGCTGGTCAAGGCATACAAGGCCGACAAGGCCGGCAACCTGGTGTTCCGCCGCACTGCGCGCAACTTCAACCCGATGTGCGCGATGGCGGGCAAGGTCACCATCGCCGAGGTCGAGCATATCGTCGAGACCGGCGAGCTGGACCCGGATGAAATCCACCTGGCCGGCATCTTCGTGAAGCGCCTGGTGCTGAACACCACCCCCGAGAAACGCATCGAGCAGCGCACCGTGCGCGCGGCCAGCTGAGGAGACCCATCATGGCATGGACACGTGACGAAATGGCCGCGCGCGCCGCGACCGAGTTGCAGGACGGTTTCTACGTCAACCTGGGCATCGGCCTGCCGACGCTGGTGGCCAACTGGGTGCCGGAAGGCATGGAAGTGTGGCTGCAGTCCGAGAACGGCCTGCTGGGCATCGGCCCGTTCCCGACCGAGGACGAAGTCGACGCCGACATGATCAACGCCGGCAAGCAGACCGTGACGACGCTGCCAGGCTCGTCGATCTTTTCTTCGGCGGATTCGTTCGGGATGATCCGCGGCGGCCACATCAACTTGGCGATCCTGGGTGCGATGCAGGTCAGTGAGAAGGGCGACCTGGCCAACTGGATGATCCCGGGCAAGATGGTCAAGGGCATGGGCGGCGCGATGGACCTGGTGGCCGGCGTCGGCCGCGTGGTGGTGCTGATGGAACACACCGCGAAGAAGAAGGACGGCACCGAGGACATCAAGATCCTGAAGGACTGCAACCTGCCGCTGACGGGTGTTGGGGTGGTCAACCGCATCATCACCGACCTGGGCGTGATCGACGTGACCGAGGCCGGCCTGAAGCTGGTGGAAACCGCTCCGGGCGTCAGCCGCGAGGAAATCCAGGCCAAGACGGGCGCGCCGCTGCTGTAAGCGGGCTGAGCTCCGAAGCCTGACAGGGCCCCTGCAGTGCGATGCGCCGCAGGGGCTTTTTTGTCAGGTCGCTCCGCCTTGGAACTCACCGGCCGGGCTACGCCAGCCGGCTGCACTCCCTAGCTCTTCCGGCGAATAGCCCGGCAGCATCGCAGCGCACTATGCTGGCTGCTCTCCGGCAAGGCGCAGACCCTGCCGCGGTCGAACCCTCACGGAAGGTGCGTCATGCCGGCTTCCCCGAACCAATCCTTGCCACTGGTCTACGCCTGCTCCGGTTGCTCCAGCGTGGCGCAACTGGCCAATGCCTGCGCGGTGCGGCTCGACCGCAGCGGCCGTGCGGAAATGTCCTGCATCAGCGGCGTGGGTGGCGGCGTGCCGGCGCTGACGCGGGTGGCGCGCTCGGGGCGGCCGATCCTGGCGCTGGACGGCTGCCCGTTGGCCTGTGTCAAGGCCTGCCTGGCCAGCGCGGGCGTGGCGGCGGACCGGCACCTGGTGCTGAACCGGCTCGGCGCGACCAAGCGGCAGCACGGCGCATGCACCGAGGCCGAGGAACAAGCGATCTGGGGAGCGGTAGAGGCGGCACTGACGAGCCTGGCAGCCGCAGGCTGAAGCCGGGCGCGCCGTGGCACGCCCGGTGCGGCAGGTCAGCCGGCCTGCTTGTTGTAGCTTGCGAACACCGAAGCGGCGCCGTCCGCTTTTACAATCAGCACGTCGAACGGGTCCTTGCGCGGGCCCTGCTCCATGCCGGGCGAGCCGACCGGCATGCCCGGCACGGCCAGCCCGACGGCCCTGGGTTTTGTGGCCAGCAGCTTGCGGATATCCGCCGCCGGCACATGGCCCTCGATGGCGTAGCCGCCGATATGCCCGGTGTGGCAGGAGCCAAAGCGTTCCGGCATGCCGAAGCGCTTGCGGTACACGCCGGTGTCCTCGACGTCATGCACCGTCACGGTGAAGCCGTTGCTGCGCAGGTGCTTGACCCAATCCTCGCAGCAGCCGCACAGCGGGCTCTTGTAGACGTCGATGGCAAGCGGCCTGGCGGCTTGCGCCAGCGCGCCGGCCACCGGTGCCAGCGCTCCGGCCGAGACCGCGCCCAGCGCCAGCGCGCGCAGGAAACTGCGTCGTTGCATCGCTTGCTCCTTACTGCGCCACCCAGCCGCCGTCCATGTTCCAGATCGCTCCGCGGACCTGGCGGGCCGCTTCGGACGACAGGAACACGGCCAGCGCGCCCAGTTCATCGGGCGTGACAAACTGTCCCGAGGGCTGCTTCTCCAGCACCAGCTCGCGCTTGGCCTGTTCCACCGGAATGCCTTCCTTCTGCGCGCGGGCTTCGACCTGCTTCTGCACCAGTGGCGTCAGCACCCAGCCCGGGCAGATCGCGTTGGCGGTGACACCGGTCTGCGCGGTTTCCAGCGCGGTCACCTTAGTGAAGCCGACGATGCCGTGCTTGGACGCCACATAGGCGGACTTCTGCGCCGAGGCCACCAGCCCGTGGGTGGAGGCAACATTGATGATGCGGCCCCAGTCCTTCTGCTTCATGCCGGGCAGCGCCAGGCGCGTCGTGTGGAAGGCCGAAGTCAGGTTGATGGCGATGATCGCGTCCCAGCGCTCGGGCGGGAAATCCTCGATGGCGGCCACGTGCTGGATGCCGGCGTTGTTGACCAGGATGTCGGCGCCACCGAAGTCGGACTGCGCGTAGCGCATCATGTCCTCGATCTCGGCCGCCTTGCTCATGTCGGCGCCGTGGTAGCCGACCCGGATTCCCTGGCCGGCCTGCGCGATCTCTGCCTTTGCGGCGTCCGCGTCACCAAAGCCGTTGACGATGATGTTAGCGCCCTGGGCCGCCAGCGCTTTCGCGATGCCGAGCCCGATGCCGCTGGTCGAGCCAGTCACCAGTGCGGTCTTGCCGTTGAGCATGTAAGCCTCCGTCGAGAGAAAGGGATGCCACAGAAGGAATGCCACAGGGTTGGCGGCGCGCGCCGTGGCGGTGCGCGGCCGCGCACGCGGGGCGCTGACACTGTGCTGTGGCATTGTACCCGCTGCGGCGTACAATCCAGCTTTGCTCAACCTCCGGCAGCACCGTCTTTTTTGCGGTCCGCGGTCCGGTTCGCCAGGGAGTCCAGATGTCTGCCAGTCCGCGTCTCGGTTTTGTCCAGTGCATCAGTCCGGCGGGCCTGCACCGCATGGCCTACCACGAGTGGGGCGACCCCGCCAATCCGCGCGTGCTGGTGTGCGCGCATGGGCTGACGCGCACCGGCCGCGACTTCGACACCGTTGCCAGCGCGCTGTGCGGCGACTACCGCGTGGTCTGCCCCGATGTGGCCGGGCGCGGCCGCTCGGAATGGCTGGCCGATGCCCACGGCTACGTGGTGCCGCAGTACGTCGCGGACATGGTCACGCTGATTGCGCGGCTCAATGTGGAGAAGGTGGACTGGTTCGGCACCTCGATGGGCGGGCTGATCGGCATGGGCCTGGCCGGGTTGCCGAAGTCGCCGGTGCGCAAGCTGTTGCTCAACGACGTGGGGCCGAAGCTGGCGCCCTCGGCGGTGGAACGGATCGGCGCCTACCTGGGGCTGCCGGTGCGCTTCAAGACCTTCGAGGAAGGCCTGGCCTACCTGCAGACCATCAGCGCATCGTTCGGGCGCCATACGCCAGAGCAGTGGCGCGAGCTCAACGCCGCCATCCTGAAACCGGTGCAGGGCACGGACGGCCTGGAATGGGGCTTGCATTACGATCCGCAGCTGGCAGTGCCGTTCCGCAAATCCACGCCCGAGGCCATTGCTGCCGGCGAGGCCGCGCTGTGGCGCAGCTTCGAGGCCATCGAAGGCCCGGTGCTGGTGGTGCGCGGCGCGCAGTCGGACCTGCTGCTGCGCGAGACCGTGGCCGAAATGGTGGCGCGCGGCAAGCATGTGAGCTCGGTGGAAGTGCCCGACGTGGGCCATGCCCCGACCTTTGTCGATCCGGCGCAGATTGCGATCGCCCGGCAGTTTTTTACCGGGGCCTGATTGCATCGCATGCCGGCCTTGTTTTTATCAGTCAACGCATTGTCATGAGTAACCTTGAACTGAAGCGCGCCCACGTGGGCAAGCGGTTGTCCGAATACGCGGTCTATAACGGTGTGGTGTATCTCGCCGGTCAGGTGCCCGAGGTCGATCCCAAGGCCGATATCCGCGGCCAGACGCGCGAGGTCCTCGGCCATATCGACCGCCTGCTGGCCGAGGCCGGCAGCGACAAGACCCGCATCCTGTCGTGCCAGATCTTCCTGACCAATGTCGACCAGATCGGCGAGATGAACGAGGTCTGGGACGCCTGGGTGCCGCAAGGCAACACGCCCCCGCGCGCCACCGTCGAAGCCCGCCTGGCCAATCCCGATTACCTGATCGAAGTGGTGGTGACCGCTGCGCTCAACTGATGCAGGCGTTGTGACATGGTGACGTCCACCGACCTGACCGGTCGGGTCGCGGGCATTCCGGATGCCGAACTGGTCGAACGCGCACTGGCCTACGTGCGCGAGCATGGTGCCGAGGTCGCGCTGCCCACCGGCGAGACCGTGCTGTCGCACGCGCAGGGCATGCTGCGCATTCTCGACGGCCTGCGCGTCGACGACGCCGCGCGCGCCGCCGCCTGCCTGTTCGGGCTGGTGGCCTTCGTGCCCGCCACCGAGGCCGAGATCGCGCCGCGCTTTGGCGACGAGGTGGCGCGGCTGGTCGACGGTGTGCGGCAGCTGCTGCGCATCGGTGCCATCGCCGGCAGCCGCCCCGAGGCCGAGCCGGCCGCGCCGTCCAAAAACGAAGCGCAGGCGCGCCACGAACAGGTCGAGGCGCTGCGCAAGATGCTGCTGGCGTTTGCGCAGGATATCCGCGTGGTGCTGGTGCGCCTGGCCTCGCGGCTGCAGACGCTGCGCTGGATGGCCGAGACCAAACAGGCGCCGCAGCCGGGCGTGGCGCGCGAAACGCTGGACATCTACGCGCCGCTGGCCAACCGCCTTGGTATCTGGCAGATGAAGTGGGAGCTGGAGGACCTGGCGTTCCGCTTCGAGCAGCCCGATACCTACAAGCGCATCGCCAAGCTGCTGGATGAAAAGCGCATCGAGCGCGAAGGCTATATCGCCAGCGCCATCGAACGGCTGCAGTCCGAACTGGCGACCGCCGGCATCCCTGCCGAGGTCAGCGGGCGGCCCAAGCATATCTACAGCATCTGGAAGAAGATGCGCGGCAAGGAGCTGGATTTTGCCGACCTGTACGATGTGCGTGCCTTCCGCGTGATCGTCGACGATATCAAGGACTGCTACACGGTGCTGGGTATCGTCCACCATATCTGGCAGCCGATCCCGCGCGAGTTCGACGACTACATCTCGCGACCCAAGGCCAACGGCTACAAGTCGCTGCATACGGTGGTGATCGGCGATGACGGGCGCGCCTTCGAGGTGCAGATCCGCACCCACGAGATGCACCACTTTGCTGAATACGGCGTGGCCGCGCACTGGCGCTACAAGGAGGCGGGCAGCCGCGGCTATGCCGGGCAGTTTTCCGCCAGCGAGCGCTATGACGAGAAGATAGCCTGGCTGCGCCAGCTGCTGGCGTGGAAGGACGATGCCGACCACAGCGTGGCGCACGACGAGTCGTGGGAGCAGATCAAGCATGCCGCGATCGACGACCACATCTACGTGCTGACGCCGCAGGCGCGCGTTGTGGCGCTGCCGCAGGGCGCCACCGCGGTGGACTTTGCCTACTACCTGCACAGCGATCTCGGCCACCGCTGCCGCGGCGCGCGCGTGGACGGCACCATGGTGCCGCTGAACACGCCGCTGAAGAACGGCCAGACCGTGGAGATCATCGCGGTCAAGCAGGGCGGACCGTCGCGCGACTGGCTCAACGCGGACCTGGGCTACCTGGCCAGCAGCCGCGCGCGGGCCAAGGTGCGGGCCTGGTTCAATGCGCTCGATTCGCAGGAGACCATCGCGCAGGGCCGCGTGCTGATCGACAAGACCCTGCAGCGCGAAGGCAAGACCGCGGTCAAGCTGGAAGACCTGGCCACGCGGCTGGGCTTCAAGACGCCGGAGGACCTGTTTGCGGCAGTGGCCAAGGATGAGTTCAGCCTGCGTCACGTAGAGCACGCGCTGCGACACCCGGAGGGCGAGGTCCAGGCGCCGCTGAGCGAGGAAGATGCTGTCACCAAGAAAAGCCGCGCCACCAGCGTGGCGCGCGGCGCCAAGAGCGGCGTGCTGGTGGTGGGGGTGGATTCGCTGATGACGCAGATGTCGCGCTGCTGCAAGCCGGCGCCGCCGGATGACATCGTCGGCTTTGTCACGCGCGGGCGCGGGGTGTCGATCCATCGGCGCAGCTGCCACACCTTCCAGCAACTGGCCGGGCGCGCGCCGGAGCGGGTGATCCAGACCGAGTGGGGCCAGAAGAGCCACGCCGCGGTCTACCCGGTCGACATCCACGTCGAGGCGATCGATCGCCAGGGGTTGCTGCGCGATATCTCCGAAGTGCTGTCGCGCGAGAAGATCAACGTCACCGGCGTCAAGACGCTCTCCAGCAAGGGCGTGGCACGCATGCAGTTCACTGCCGAAGTGTCCGAGGCTACGCAGCTGCAGCGCGCGCTGCAGTTGATCGAAGACGTCCAGGGGGTGTTGCAGGCGAAAAGAAAGTGATGCTATACTTGCGGCTTCGCTAGGCTCGTAGCTCAGCTGGTTAGAGCACCACCTTGACATGGTGGGGGTCGTTGGTTCGAGTCCAATCGAGCCTACCAACGAATTGCAGGAAAGCAGTAAAAAGAAGTGTGGCAAGTCCGATTCAACCCCATACGGAACGGAAGGGCATCATGGTTATGACACCGCGAACTACTACCGCTGGCAAGCGACAGTAGTCGAGGTGCGCCTTCGACCCGGTTGGATTGGGTTTGACAAAGAGAAACGCGGCCTTGGCCGCGTTTTTTTTCGTCTGTCGCCTGCCAGCACCCTGATAAGCTGCCGCCTTTCCGGTGCGGCAGAGCAGGGCAGTAAAGAATAAATCGCCAGTCCCGCAGGCATGCCGGGGCCGGTGCCACAAGATGCAGTTTGATCCGCTCAGGCGATGCGCAAGGCGCAGCCAGCGGAACCTGGAGAGTCGAAATGATCGCAATCACGCTGCCGGATGGGTCCCGCCGCGAGTTTCCCGGCCCGGTGACGGTTGCCGAAGTGGCGCAGAGCATCGGTGCCGGCCTGGCCAAGGCCGCGCTGGCCGGCAAGGTGGACGGCCAGCTGGTCGACACGAGCTACAAGATTGACCGCGATGGCGAGCTGGCCATCGTCACGGACAAGGACGCCGATGGCGTCGATGTGATCCGCCACTCCACGGCGCACTTGCTGGCCTATGCCGTCAAGGAGCTCTATCCGGAAGCGCAGGTGACGATCGGGCCGGTGATCGAAAACGGCTTCTACTACGACTTTGCCTACAAGCGTCCCTTCACGCCCGAAGACCTGGCCGCCATCGAGAAGAAGATGACGGAGCTCGCCCGCAAGGACGAGAAGGTCGTGCGCGAAGTGTGGAACCGCGACGAAGCGGTGGCGCTGTTCGAGTCGATGGGCGAGAAGTACAAGGCCGAGATCATCGCCTCGATCCCCGCCGACCAGGAAATCGGCCTGTACCGCGAAGGCAGCTTCGTCGACCTGTGTCGTGGCCCGCACGTGCCGTCCACGGGCAAGCTGAAGGTCTTCAAGCTGATGAAGGTGGCCGGCGCCTACTGGCGCGGCGATGCCAACAACGAGATGCTCCAGCGCATCTACGGAACGGCCTGGGCGAAGAAAGAAGACCAGGAAGCCTATCTGCACATGCTGGAAGAGGCCGAGAAGCGCGACCACCGCAAGCTGGGCAAGACGCTCGACCTGTTCCACCTTCAGGAAGAGGCGCCCGGCATGGTGTTCTGGCATCCGAAGGGCTGGCAGGTGTGGCAGGCCGTCGAGCAATACATGCGCGGCCGCCTGACAGACGCCGGCTATGACGAAGTCCGTACGCCGCAGGTGATGGATCGTTCGCTTTGGGAGAAGTCCGGCCACTGGCAGAACTACAAGGAGAACATGTTCGTCACGGAGTCGGAGAAGCGCGACTACGCGATTAAGCCGATGAACTGCCCAGGCCATGTGCAGATCTTCAACCACGGCCTGCGTTCGTACCGCGACCTGCCGCTGCGCCTGGCCGAGTTCGGCGCCTGCCACCGCAACGAGCCGTCGGGCGCGCTGCACGGGCTGATGCGCGTGCGCGGCTTTGTGCAGGATGATGCGCACATCTTCTGCACGGAAGAGCAGATCGTGGCGGAGGCCAAGGCCTTCAACGAACTGGCGTTCTCGGTCTACGACGACTTCGGCTTCAAGGATGTGAAGGTCAAGCTGTCGCTGCGCCCGGACCAGCGTGCTGGCTCCGACGAGGTCTGGGACCACGCCGAAGAGGGCCTGCGCCTGGCGCTGCGCGCCTGCGGCGTGGATTGGGAAGAGCTGCCGGGTGAGGGCGCCTTCTACGGCCCCAAGGTCGAGTACCACATCAAGGACGCGATCGGCCGCTCGTGGCAGTGCGGCACGCTGCAGCTTGACCTGGTGCTGCCGGAGCGCCTGGATGCCGAATACGTCTCCGAGGACAACTCGCGCAAGCGCCCGGTGATGCTTCACCGCGCCATCCTGGGTTCGTTCGAGCGTTTCCTGGGCATCCTGCTGGAAAACCACGCCGGTGCGTTGCCGGCCTGGCTGGCCCCGGAGCAGGTGGTGGTCATGAATATTGCGGATTCGCAGGCGGAATACGCCGAAAGCGTCGTGCAATTGCTGCAAAAACAAGGGTTTAGGGCCAAGGCCGATTTGCGTAATGAGAAAATTACGTATAAAATCCGCGAGCATTCGCTTCAAAAGGTTCCCTACCTGCTGGTAGTGGGCGACAAGGAGCGGGATGCCAGTCAAGTGGCCGTGCGTGCCCGTGGCAACGTGGATCTGGGTGTGATGCCCGTCTCCGCGTTTGTTGAGCGTCTGCAAAACGACGTCGCCAGCAAAGCCTGATGGGTGGTGAGCACGGCTTGTTTTTTTGTCTTCTTGAGGTAACGCAACATCGCTACGGACAAAGGTCATCGCATCAACCGGGAAATCAGCGCGCCTGAGCTGCGCCTGGTAGGGGTTGATAACGAACAGCTCGGCATCGTCAAGTTCATGGACGCACTGCGGCTGGCTGAAGATAAGGACTTGGACCTGGTCGAGATCGCGCCGAACGCGGTTCCGCCCGTCGCCCGGATCATGGATTACGGGAAGTTCAAGTACGAGGAAGCCAAGCGCGCCCACGAGGCGAAGCTGAAGCAGAAAATCATCCAGGTCAAGGAAGTCAAGTTCCGGCCGGGTACGGATGATGGCGACTACAACGTCAAGCTGCGCAACCTGAAGCGCTTCCTGGAAGATGGCGACAAGACCAAGATCACGCTGCGGTTCCGTGGTCGCGAGATGGCGCACCAGGAAATCGGCGCGCGCATGCTCGAACGCTTGAAGGCGGACCTGGATGAAATCGGTCAGGTCGAGCAGATGCCGAAGATGGAAGGGCGCCAGATGGTGATGGTGCTCGCCCCCAAGAAGAAGAAGTAATTCCTGCGCGTTGCAGCGGCCGGGATGCCAGGCATCCCGGCGTTGCTTCGTGCGGAAGTCGCGCGCGGCCCGCAAGGGCCGCTGTGCAACAACAAGTGGATGCGGGTCTTGCAAGCGTCGGCGTGAGCCGTCCACCTGCATGCATGTCATATGAGCTGGAGTTTTTCATGCCGAAGATGAAGACGAAGAAAAGCGCCTCCAAGCGCTTTACTGCCCGTCCGAACGGTTCGTTCAAGCGTGGCCAGGCCTTCAAGCGTCACATCCTGACCAAGAAGACCACCAAGAACAAGCGTCAACTGCGCGGTACTCAGGACGTCCATGAGACGAATCTGAAGTCGGTGCGCGCGATGATGCCTTACGCATAACCCCTGACGAAAACGAAAGGAGAATTACATGCCTCGAGTAAAGCGTGGGGTCACTGCACGGGCCCGTCACAAGAAAGTCATCGATGCTGCCAAGGGTTACCGCGGCCGTCGCAATAATGTCTATCGCATCGCCAAGCAGGCGGTCATGCGTGCTGGCCAGTACGCATACCGCGATCGCCGCAACAAGAAGCGCGTGTTCCGCGCTCTGTGGATTGCGCGTATCAATGCCGCGACGCGTGAGCATGGCATGACCTACAGCGTGTTCATGAACGGTCTGAAGAAGGCCTCGATTGAACTGGACCGCAAGGTGCTGTCGGACATGGCTATTCACGACAAGCCTGCCTTTGCCGCCATCGTCAACCAGGTGAAAGCCACCGTTGCCTGATGCCGGCTGCGGTAGCGCGTAAGCGCTGCCGGGCAAGCACCGACCGCAAGGTCGACCGCTGACCGCAAGGTCCGCTGAAACGGGGCTCCTCACCGAGCCCCGTTTTTATTTCGAATGCCGTTTCAGTTGCCGGAATCCGGTTGCCGAGACCGCATTCGAAACGAACACCGCACGTAGTGCCAACCCACGTCGGACCGGTGCGTACCGGCCCGACGCCAAAAGTCCCACGACCGCCGCCATGTCTCAGGATCTGGATCAAATTGTCGCCGATGCCCAGGCCGCCTTCGCTGCTGCCAACGACAACGCCACGCTGGAAAACGAAAAGGCCCGCTTCCTGGGCAAGACCGGTGCGCTGACCGAACTCCTCAAGGGCCTAGGCAAGCTCGACCCGGAAACCCGCAAGACGGAAGGCGCCCGCATCAACCAGATCAAGCAGCAGGTTGAAGCCGCCCTGCAGGCACGCCGCCAGGCGCTGGCCGATGCGCTGATGAACGCGCGCCTGGCCGCGGAGGCCATCGACGTCACGCTGCCTGGCCGTGCGGTGAGCCGCGGCAGCCTGCACCCGGTGATGCGCACGTGGGAGCGCGTCGAGCAGATCTTCGGCTCGATCGGTTTCGATGTGGCCGACGGCCCCGAGATCGAGACCGACTGGATGAACTTCACCGCGCTGAACAATCCGGATAACCATCCGGCGCGTTCGATGCAGGACACCTTCTATGTCGACGGCCGCGACAGCGACGACAAGCTGCTGCTCCTGCGCACGCACACCAGCCCGATGCAGGTCCGCTACGCGAAGATGCATGTCGAGAAGTACGCCGGCAAGGCGATGCCGCCGATCAAGGTGATCTGTCCGGGCCGCACCTACCGTGTCGACAGCGACGCCACGCACTCGCCCATGTTCAACCAGGTCGAAGGCCTGTGGATCGGCGAGGACGTCAGCTTTGCCGACCTCAAGGGCGTGTACACCGATTTCCTGCGCAAGTTCTTCGAGCGCGATGACATTCAGGTGCGCTTCCGCCCATCGTACTTCCCGTTCACCGAGCCGTCGGCAGAGATCGACATGGCCTTCGGCAATGGCAAGTGGCTGGAGATCTCCGGTTCGGGCCAGGTGCATCCGAACGTGCTGCGCAACATGGGCCTCGATCCCGAGCGCTATATCGGTTTTGCGTTCGGCTCCGGCCTGGAGCGCCTGACCATGTTGCGCTATGGCATCAACGACCTGCGCCTGTTCTTCGAGGGCGACGTGCGCTTCCTGCGCCAGTTCGCCTGACGCGCCGCCGTCCCCTCGTCAACGACCACACAGAATACTTACCGGATCAGAAGCGCCATGCAATTCTCGGAATCCTGGCTTCGCACCTTCGCCAACCCTGAAAAGATCTCCACCGACGCGCTGTCGCACACGCTGACCATGGCCGGCCTGGAAGTAGAAGAGGTGGGCTCGGTCGCGCCGCCGTTCGACAAGGTGGTGGTCGCGCGCGTGCTGTCGACCGAGCGCCATCCCAACGCCGACCGCCTCAACGTGTGCCAGGTCGATGCCGGCACCGGCGAGACCCTGCAGATCGTCTGCGGTGCGCCCAACGTCAAGCCCGGCATCCTGGTGCCGTGCGCACTGGTTGGCGCCGTGCTGCCCCCGTCCGAGGACGGCGGCAAGCCGTTCGAGATCAAGGTCGGCAAGCTGCGCGGCGTGGACAGCTATGGCATGCTGTGCTCGGCGCGCGAACTGAAGCTGTCGGAAGAGCACGGTGGCCTGCTGGTGCTGCCGGAAGACGCGCCGGTCGGCCAGAACATCCGCCAATACCTCGACCTGGATGACCAGGTCTTTGTCATCAAGCTGACGCCGAACAAGGCCGACTGCCTGTCGATCCATGGCGTGGCGCGCGAAGTGTCGGCACTGACCGGCGCCGCGCTGACGCTGCCCGAGATGAAGCCGGTGGCGGTGACGATCCAGGACAAACTGCCGGTCAAGGTATCGGCGCCGGACCTGTGCGGCCGCTTCTCCGGTCGCGTGATCCGCGGTGTCAATGCGCGCGCGGCCACGCCGGCATGGATGGTGCAGCGCCTTGAGCGCTCGGGCCAGCGCAGTGTTTCCGCACTGGTCGATATCTCGAACTATGTGATGCTGGAATTGGGACGTCCGTCGCACGTGTTCGACCTGAACAAGATCCACGGCGGCCTGGATGTGCGCTGGGGCCGCAAGGGCGAGCAGATCAAGCTGCTCAACGGCAATACCATCGAGGTCGACGAACAGGTCGGCGTGATCGCCGATGACAAGGAGATCGAAAGCCTGGCTGGCATCATGGGCGGCGACAGCACTGCCGTGACGCTGGACACCACGGACATCTATCTCGAGGCCGCATTCTGGTGGCCCGCTGCGATCCAGGGCCGGGGCCGCCGCTACAATTTCTCGACCGACGCCGGACACCGCTTCGAACGCGGCGTGGACTACGCCACCACGGTCGAGCATATCGAGCGCATCACCGCGCTGATCCTCGAGATCTGCGGCGGCCAGGCCGGTCCGGTGGACGACCACGTGGTCAACCTGCCGCAGCGCAAGCCGGTCAGCCTGCGCGTGGCGCGCGCCGAGCGCGTGCTGGGCATCGAGCTGTCGCCGGCGGCCATCGCCGATGTATTCCAGCGCCTGCAGCTGCCGTTCGTGCGCACCCAGGGCGCCGAGGGCGAGGTGTTTGAAGTCACGCCGCCGAGCTACCGCTTCGATATCGAGATCGAGGAAGACCTGATCGAGGAAGTGGCCCGCATCTATGGTTTCGAGCGCATCCCGGCGCGTCCGCCGATCGCCGAGAGCGAGATGCGCCCGACCAACGAGGCTCGCCGCTCCACCCACGTGGTGCGCCATGCCGTGGCCGCGCGCGACTACCAGGAAGTCATCAATTTCGCCTTCGTCGAAGAGAAGTGGGAGCGCGACTTCGCCACCAACGACAACCCGATCCGCCTGCTGAACCCGATCGCCAGCCAGTTGGCGGTGATGCGTTCGACGCTGATCGGCGGCTTGGTCGACAAGGTGCGCTACAACCTGAACCGCAAGGCCGCGCGCGTGCGCCTGTTCGAGGTGGGCCGCGTGTTCCATCGTGACGACAGCGTGAAGGACGGCGGCCTGACGGTGGCCGGCTACGATCAGCCGATGATGGCCGCGGGCATTGCCTACGGCCCGGCCTTCGAAGAGCAGTGGGGCATCCCCACGCGCAACGTCGACTTCTTCGACATCAAGGGCGATGTCGAGGCGCTGTTCCATCCGCGCGTGCCGCGTTTCGAGCCGGTGTCGCACCCCGCGCTGCACCCGGGCCGCGCCGCGCGCGTGCTGCTCGACGGCAAGGCCGTGGGCGTGGTCGGCGAGCTGCATCCGCGCTGGCTGCAGGAATACGAGCTGACGCACGCCCCGGTCGTGTTTGAACTGGCGCTTGACGCGCTGCGCGACACCGGCCTGCCGGTGTACACCGAGATCTCCAAGTTCCCGGCCGCCGTGCGCGACTTGGCCGTGGTCGTGAAGCAATCGGTACGCGTGCAGGATCTGCTCGACGCCATGCGTGCCGCACTGGAAAAGCAGGGCTACGGCCGCTACTGCCAGAACCTGGTGGTGTTCGATGAGTTCCGTCCCAAGGGCGCTTCAGCTGCCATTGGCGCGGACGAGAAAAGCCTTGCGTTCCGGGTGACCTTGCAAGATACTGGGTCGACCCTCCAGGACGAAACCGTCGACAGCGCAGTGCGCTGCATGGTCGACGCGCTGACAGAGGCCTTCCAGGCCCGGCTGCGCGGCTAAGCCATCGCCAGTACGCGACAAGTACGCGACGGACACACGATAAACAAGGGCGCCCGGGCTCGCCCTGGGCGGATCGCCAGACATACACTTGAGCGATCGACATGAATGATCGAGACGCGAATTCCATGACCGCTGCAGCACTGGGTGAGATGAGCGACCGGCAGGCTTCCTCCCTTGACGACGCGATGCCGGATAACCGCGCGACCGAAGTTCCCACGCTGACCAAGGCCGAACTCGCCGAGATGCTGTTCGACCAGGTGGGCCTGAACAAGCGTGAATCGAAGGACATGGTCGAAGCCTTCTTCGACGTCATCCGCGAAGCGCTGGAGCAGGGCGACAGCGTCAAGCTGTCCGGCTTCGGCAACTTCCAGTTGCGCGACAAGCCGCAGCGGCCCGGCCGCAATCCCAAGACCGGCGAAGTCATTCCAATCACCGCGCGCCGCGTGGTCACGTTCCACGCCAGCCAGAAGCTCAAGGGCCTGGTGGAAGAACGCGCAGGCATCGTCGGCTGACGCGTCACCCGAACGGCGGATTGCTTCCCGAAGCCGGCATCGGTATGCTTCTGGGCGCGCACCTGGTGCGCGCCAACCGCATGGCCGGCATGGCCTGACGCTTGTCTACACACCACATGTCGGACAAATCCAGCGATCGCATCGCGTTGCCGCCGATTCCGGCCAAGCGCTACTTCACCATCGGTGAGGTGAGCGAGCTTTGCGCTGTCAAGCCGCACGTCCTGCGCTATTGGGAGCAGGAGTTCACGCAACTCAAGCCCGTCAAGCGCCGCGGCAACCGCCGCTACTACCAGCACCATGAAGTCCTGCTGATCCGCCGCATCCGCGAACTGCTCTACGAACAGGGCTTCACCATCAACGGGGCGCGCAACCGCCTCGATGAAGGCCGTCATCACAGTGGGGCAGCGGCAGCGCCTGAGGCCGCAGAGGTTGGCGAAGAAAACGCGGCGGCATTGTCGGTCGACATCAGCGGCCTGCGCAATGAACTGGTCGAAGTGCAGCACCTGCTCGCGCAACTGCGGGAGATCGCGAAGCACGGATAATTTCGACGTCAGGAGCTAGTCATACGAGAAATGCTTCTGTTATAATCTTTTGCTTCGGGGCGTAGCGCAGCCTGGTAGCGTACCTGCATGGGGTGCAGGTGGTCGGAGGTTCAAATCCTCTCGCCCCGACCAGACAGAAACCCGCTTGGTGAATAGCCAAGCGGGTTTTTTATTTTCCGCGTGGAAATGGCCGGCCGGTGCGGTAACGCTTTGATACAGCCGTCGCCGATGCCCGTTGCTATGCTCTGCCATCCTCCTGGCCGATTCCCCACTTATGTTCCGAAAGCTCTGTGTGGCTACCTTTGCGCTCCTCTGGCTGACGGCCGCGCCTGCCGCACGCGCCGATGACCGCGGCTACCCGAGCGCCTATCGTGGCGGCGAGTACAAAGAGAAATTCCGTAGCGGCCCTTGTGAAATCGAACGCGAACAGAAGCGCGATGGCGAATACAAGGAAGAGCGCAAATGCAAGGGTGGTCCGCGTGGCTATGAGCAGAAGCAGAAGTACCGCGACGGCCCTTGCCTGATCGAGCGCGAATGGAAGGACGACGGTGAATACGAAGAGAAGGTCGAATGCAAGCGTGGATGAGTGCATGACCTTTCGGTCCGCCAGCCGGGTGGCGTGGCTGGGCCGCAGCCCCATTGGCGGCTGCCCCCAATGCCGATTTCAGGCTTCGCGCATCATGCCAGCACGGCATGCTGCCTGATCGACTCCAGCTTCTTCTCGCCGATCTTCTCCTTTGCCATTTCGGTGTCGAAGTGCGTCTGCAGGTTCATCCAACTCTGGGGATCGGTGCCGAAGAACGCACCAAGGCGTACAGCGGTGTCCGCCGTTATGGCGCGGCCACCCTTCACAATTTCATTGATACGGCGAGGCGGTACGTCGATGGCCTTGGCCAGGGCGTACTGAGAAATGCCAAGCGGGTCGAGCCAGTCCAGTTGAAGGATTTCTCCCGGAGTGGCCAGGGGTACTTCGCGTGCCATGGAGGCCTCCTTTCAGTGGTAGTCGACGATCTCGACGTCAGTTGCATGGCCATTGGCGAAGCAAAAGCAGATTCGCCATTGGTCGTTGATACGGATGCTGTGCTGACCAGCCCGGTGCCCTTGCAGCGCTTCCAGCCTGTTACCCGGCGGGACTCGCAGAAAGCTGAGGTCGCCGGCCGCGTGCAACTGCTGGAGCTTGCGCATGGCAACAGATTCTATGTTGACGAACCGGGCGATCCGCGTGCCTGCGAAGAGCAGTGCCGTGTCGCGGCAGTTGAACGAAGTGATCATGGTCATATTAACGCGAAGCGTTAATAACGTAAAGCGTTATTACTGTTTCCCGTGCGGCCTTGCCGAGCGGTTCGATTCCGGGAGCCCGCTCCAGACCGGGAGTGATAGGCGAGCTCAAGATTATCTGTAGCCGCAGATATTGATCTGCATCCTGAGTGCCTGTTGGGCTATACGCGCTGCTCGGCCGTTTCCAGAAAAAGCGGCGAGATACCCGGGTTCTCCCATCATGGCCCGCTGGGGCCCTGGCTTAGAGTCGTGCCGCTGTACTTGCCAGCCCGCCCGCACCCCGCCGCGGCGGGCTGTTTTTTTGGGGGCTAGCGAGTCAGTCTGCGCAACAGCGTGTCATGTCCGCTTGCCAGGCCGGCAAGCGCTGTTGCGTCGGCCAGTTCGAAATCGCTGAAGCGGAAGGCCGGTGCCACGGTGCAGCCGACTAGGGCGAAGTCCACGCCATCACCCAGATCCAGGCGTTCGGCGGCAAACCATAGTCCGGCGGGCACCATTGCCTGGAAGGCCGCGCCGGGATGCCGCAGCGGGTCGCCCAGGCGCTGCGTGACGATGGTGCCGTCCACGATCCGGTGCACGTCCACGGGGGAGCCTGCGTGGTAGTGCCAGAGTTCGTCGGACCGGATGCGATGCCACGCGGAATAGTCGTTGCCGCACAGCATGTAGTGGATTGCGGTGCAGGCTTCGCGCGTGCGCCCGTCCTGGCAGACGACCTGTTCTTCGCCGCGATAGGTTTCGCGGTAGTAGCCGCCTTCCGGATGTGGCTGCAGGTCGAGCGAGCGGATCAGTTGGCGGGCGGTCGGACTGAGGTCTGGCATGTGGGCAAGGGGCGTGGCGCATCGGGGATGCGGAAGCCGTAGCTTAAAGCAGCGCGAAGCGTGCCTGGCCGGGGCCGACAAGGGCGGGGCGGCTGACCGGGTAGCGGTGACGGGTGCCCTGGGCGTCGAAGGACAGGAAATCCGGCGTCCAGCGCAGCGCCTGCAGCTGGCGTGGCTCGATGCCGTCGACGAGGATGGCGCCGGCGCCCACGCAGACACTGCCGCAGGGCAGGCGCAGGGATTCGCTGTCGTCGCCGAAGTAGTAGGCCTCGAGCAGGATGGAATCGGACTGGTACAAGGGCATGGGGCAGTATCCGGATACTGTATGGATGTACAGTATAGCCCTGGCCGGCGGTTCGGTCATCCCCCACGATTCTCATTTTCGTGCGCCGGCACACCCTGCGGCGCTGCGTCCTTGCCGCGTGGAAGTTGGTGGCAAGCGGTGTCGGCCTGGATTGGTATAACCTGAAAACGATGCCGGTCGCACAGCGTGGTCGTGGCAGGCCGGCAGGGTCGCTACGGGGGATGCCATGGCGAGGTGCGGGAGCAGGGCTTGCTGGTTTGGCTTGGGCGCGGTGCTGGGCGCGGCGGTGGGCAGTGCCTGCGCCATGCTGGTGCGCACCGCCGCGGAGCAGCGGGTGCTGCGCCAGCGCGATGCGCCGCTGGTGCCGTCCGATCCCGCGGCGGATCAGGCGCTGACCGATACCGCCACCGACGTGGTGGAGTACGGCGGCTTCGTGATCCACGTGTATTGCCACGCGCTGGGCATGGGGCGGTTCAAGGCCCTGTGCGATATCTGGGAGTCGGGCGCCGTGGTGCTGGAGGGCGGCGCGCCGCCGGCCACGCACGCGACGCCTGAAGACGCGCGGGCCGCGGCGATTTCGTGGGCGCGGCAATGGGTGCAGCACAATGGCTGAAGGCGCCGCCGCGCAATCATCGCCATGACAGGAGATGCCGATGCACGCCTGTGACCTGTGTCATCAGCTGGTGGGCGAACCGTCCAGCGTGCCGCCGCACGAGAACCTGGCTGCCTCGGGCATGGCTGCGATGAGCAACCGCTGCAAGGTCGACAGCCGCTGGCGCTGCACTGGCTGCGGCGCCTGGATGTATCAGAGCACGGCATTGGGTGAGCCGCCGAATATGTGGCGAATGGGCCCGCGGCCGGCCGACTGGCCTGATAATCACGGCTGAGCAGGCATGGCCGCGCCGCCACCAGGCGGTGCGGCCATGCCCGGTATCGCGCCCGGCTCAGGCTCTCGGGCGTCTGTTTCAAGGAGAATTCATGTTTGTTTGTGGGAACCAGGCTTGCGGGGCGCGCTGGGAGCCGAATGAGGTGCAGATCCGCAATGAAGGGCAGGGTCCCGTGTTCCGCTGCCCGCAATGCGGTGCACGCAATCACGTCCAGGCACGCACCGCGCGCGACGGCAGCACGGTCTACCGCCAGGTGGCGGCGAAGCCGGCACCGCGCTAGTCCGGACCGACGGCGGCACGCCATGTCACCCCACGCATGTGGGGTCAAATACACATGGCTGCTGCCTTAAGCTTGCTCAGGCGGGACCGTTATACACATCATGGACTTTGCCGACCTTCCTCAAGACTCTGCTTCCAATGCCGAACGCATGGGCTGGGCGAACGCTTCGCCGGAAGTGATCGCCAAGGTATTGAATTCAGCACTGGCAGCGCAGGATCTCTCAGGGTTTGCCGCGCTGCTGTCGGATATCGCGCGCGACCGTGGCCTCAAGGGCGAGCGTGCCGCGCACCAGTCGATCTACGACATGCCGTACGCCAGCCTGCTGCCCAGGCAGAAGCACCTGCTTTCCGATGCCTTCGATCTGCTGGTCCTGCTCGGGCTGGAACTGCGCCCGCGTGGTGCCGACGCAGGCTTCGGCGACGCTGCGGACATCGACACGGACGCAGAAGCAGACCAATAACCCCCGGCTGGACAGCGCCGCTCTATGCGCGTTCCAGCATACCGATTTCGCGCACCGCGACCGACAGCATCGACAGCCCAGCAGCCCCCGAGGCGCGCTGGTCGGCCAGCATGCGCGTAAAGCGTTCCAGCGCGCCATGACGGCTGGACCGCCACGCATCGATCATGGCTTCGGGCGTATCCAGTTCACCCGCCTGTGTCAGCACGCTGACGGTCAGTGCGCGCTTGAGCCGCCCCAGGTCTTCCAGCGTGGTGGTGCGTGCCAGCAGATCCCAGTGCGTGTCCGATGGCAGCGCCAGCGCGCGCTCGCGCAGCCAGCTGAAGCTCAGGTGGCTGTCCAGCGCGAAATAAACCCCCGCCACCAGGTCCAGGCTGCGTTCGCACGCGGTGGCCACTTCGGCGATATCGAGCGCGGCAGCGGAGATCTCGCTGCCGGCCACGCGCACGGCCAGCGCTTCGTCGACCCCCGCATCCGTCAAGGCGCGGGTGCGCTCTGACAGCGCCGTCGCATCGGCCGGTGGCAGCAGCCGCGGCAGTTGCGGTGCCAGCCATTGCGCTGCCTGGGCAAAGCGCGCCAGATCCTCGGCGGCCTTGCTGCCGCTACGCAGATAGCGGATGAACCACAGGCACGCGCGCTCCAGCAGCAGCGCCACGGCCCCGAACATGCGCGCCTGCTCGGCATCGGCCACACGGTTGTCCAGCGCATCGATCTCCTGCCACAGGGTGGTCAGGCCGAAGACATCGCGTGCGATCAGGCAGGCGCGCACGATATCGGCCGGGCGTGCGTCGGTCTCTTCCATGATCCGGTGCACGAAGGTGGCGCCGATGCGATTGACCAGCATATTGGTCAGGTGCGTCGACAGGATCTCGCGTCGCAGCGGGTGGCGCTGCATCGCGTCGGCGTAACGCTGGCGCAGCGGAACCGGGAAATAGTCCGACAGCAGTCCGGCAACCAGCGCGTCTTCCGGCACGTCGGAGGCCAGCAGTTCGTCGTACAGCCACATCTTGCTGTAGGCAAGCAGCACCGCACGTTCGGGCGATGCGAGGCCTTCATCGGCCAGCTTGCGCTCGGCGATTTCCTCCTCCGAAGGCAGGAACTCCAGCGGGCGGTTGAGCCGCCCGGCGCGCTCCAGCCAGCGCACCAGGCGCGCCTCGCCGTCGAGCAGCGCGGGGCTGCTGCGCCCGGCCACGGACAGTGCCTGGGTCTGGTAGTAGTTGTCCTGCAGCACCAGCAGGCCGACCTCGTCGGTCATCTCGGCCAGCAGCTTGTTGCGCTGCTTCTCGGTCATTTCGCCGTCGGCAACCACCAGTCCGAGCAGGATCTTGATATTGACCTCGTGGTCCGAGCAATCCACCCCGGCCGAGTTGTCGATGGCATCGGTGTTGATGCGCCCGCCGTTGCGCGCGAACTCGATGCGGCCCAGCTGGGTGAAGCCGAGGTTGCCGCCTTCGCCGACCACCTTGCAGCGCAGGTCGTTGCCATTGACGCGCACCGCGTCGTTGGTGCGGTCGCCGGCCTGCAGGTGGGTTTCCTGGCTGGACTTGACGTAGGTGCCGATGCCGCCGTTGTAGAGCAGGTCGACCGGCGCCATCAGGATGGCGTGGATCAGCTCGGCCGGCGACAGTGTGGCTGCCGTGACCCCCAGCACTGCCTGCACCTGCGGCGACAGCGGGATGGTCTTGGCGCTGCGCGGATAGATGCCGCCGCCGGCGGAGATCAGCGTGGCGTCGTAGTCGGCCCAGCTGGAGCGGGGCAGGCCGAACAGCCGCGTGCGTTCCTGCAGGCTCCTTGCCGTGTCCGGGTCGGGATCGAGGAAGATATGCCGGTGGTCGAAAGCCGCCACCAGCCGGATATGCGGCGACAGCAGCATGCCGTTGCCGAACACGTCGCCCGACATGTCGCCGATGCCGGCCACGGTGAAGTCCGTGGTCTGGATATCGACACCCATCTCGCGGAAATGCCGTTTGACCGATTCCCACGCACCGCGCGCGGTAATGCCCATCTTCTTGTGGTCATATCCGACCGAGCCCCCGGACGCAAAGGCATCGCCCAGCCAGAAGCCGTATTCGGCCGAGATCGCGTTGGCGAAATCGGAGAACGTCGCGGTGCCCTTGTCGGCTGCGACCACCAGGTAGGGGTCGTTGTCGTCGTGGCGCACCACCTCGGGAGGCGGCACCAGCTGGCCGCCGACGAGGTTGTCGGTCAGGTCCAGCAGCCCGCGCAGGAAGGTCTGGTAGCAGGCAATGCCCTCCTGCAGGAAAGCATCGCGGTCGGTGGGCGGGGGCGGGCGCTTGACCACGAAGCCGCCCTTGGAGCCCACGGGCACGATCACCGTGTTCTTGACCATCTGCGCCTTCATCAGTCCCAGCACTTCCGTGCGGAAGTCCTCGCGCCGGTCTGACCAGCGCAGTCCGCCGCGGGCCACGCGCCCGCCGCGCAGGTGCACGCCCTCAACGCGCGGCGAGTAGACCCAGATCTCGAACATCGGGCGCGGCTCGGGCAGGCCGGGGACCAGCGCGGGATTGAACTTGAACGACACATACGGGCGCGGCTGGCCTTCCTCGCCACGGTGGAAATAGTTGGTGCGCACGGTGGCGTTGATCACGCCCAGGAAGAGCCGCAGGATGCGGTCCTCGTCCAGGTTGGGCACCTTGTCCAGCGCCGCGCCGATATCGGCCAGCAGCTTGTCGCAGCGCGCCTGGCGAGCGGTGTCGGTGGCGACCTCGCTGAAGGTGTCGAAGCGCGCAACGAACAGGCCGACCAGCATGGCGGCAATGGCCGCGTTGCCGGTCAGTGCGCGCTCGATATAGGCGTCGCTGAAGGTCGAGCCGACCTGGCGCAGGTAGCGAGCATAGGCGCGCAGGATGGTGACGTCGCGCGCGGCCAGCTCGGCGCGCAGCACCAGGCGGTTGAAGTCGTCGTTCTCGATCTCGCCGTGCCAGGCGCGCGCGAAGGCATCCTCGAACAATGCCTTGACGCGCGCGATATCGAATTCCGCCGCGCCGCCGCTGTCCGCAATCTCCAGCCCGAAGTCGTGCACCCATACCGGCGTGCCGCTGTCGGGTTCGATCAGGTAGGGGCGCTCTTCATCCACGCGCACGCCCAGGTGCTCCAGCATGGGCAGGCTGTGCGACAGCGCGATCGGCTCGCCGGCACGGTACACCTTGAAGCGGAACACCCCCGGCGCGGCCTCGATCGGCCGGTACAGGTTCATCGCCATGCCGTTGCCGCGCAGCGCGTGCTCCATCAGCTCGATATCGCGCACCGCGGTGCGGGCCGGATAGTCCTCACGGTAGCCGGCGGGGAACGAGCCGCCATAGCGCTGCAGCAGCCGGTTGCCTTGCTCTTCGCCATGGCTTTCATGCAAGGCTTCGGCGAGATCGTCCTGCCAGCGGCGGCTGGCGTGCACGATGCGCGCCTCCAGCTCGCGCGTATCAACGTGCGGCATGGTGCCGGGCTCGCCGCGCACGGTCAGCTGGATGCGCGCCAGCGGCGACTCGGACAGCAGCGGCGTGAACTCGCAGCTGGTGCCGTGGAAGGCCGCGGTCAGCAGCTTCTGGATCTTCTGGCGCAGGTCGGTGTTGTACTTGTCGCGCGGCACGAACACCAGGCACGAGACAAAGCGGTCGAAGCGGTCGCGCCGTACAAAGAGCCGGGTGCGCTGGTGTTCCTGCAGCCGCAGGATGCCGGTGGTGATATCGAACAGTTCATCCTCGGTGGCCTGGAACAGTTCATCGCGCGGGTATTGCTCAAGGATGGTCACCATCGACTTGTACAGGTGCCCCTTGGCGAGGAAGCCCGCGCGCGCCAGGATATTGGCGCACTTGAGCCGCACCAGCGGGATTTCCGCGATCGGCGCCATGTAGGCAGTCGAGGTGTACAGGCCGACAAAGCGCCGCTCGCCGAACAGCTGCCCCTTGTCATCGAGCAGCTTGACGCCGACATAGTCGAGATAGCCCGGCCGGTGCACGGTGGCGCGCGAGTTGGCCTTGGTCAGGAAGATCGGCGAAGCCCCTTCGATGATCGCGGTGGCCGCGGCGGGCAGCAGCGTGAGGTCTTCGGTATCGGGCTCGCGCAGGCTTTCGCGCAGGATGCCCGCGCCCGAGCCCGGCACGCCCCGCAGGAAGTAGCGCCCGTCCTGCGACACCAGCTGGTAGTCACGCTGGCCGAGGAAGGTGAAGTGGTCATCCATCATCCAGTCCAGGAAGGCGCGCGCTTCGGCGCTTTCCGGCGCGGCCGCGTCGGGCGCCTGCGCCATGGCGCTGATGGTGGTCTGGGTGATGTCGCACATCTTCGGCCAGTCTTCCACCGCCGCGCGCACGTCGACCAGCACCTGCGCAATGCAGCTGCGTAGCGCCTCCAGCCGCGCGGCCTCGCCGCTGCGGTCGATCTCGAAGTGGATAAAGGACTCCAGGCGCGAGCTGTCCCCGGCTTCGCCGGCGCCGCCCTTGGCGATCCGCTCGATGCCGCCGCGCGCGTCGCGCCAGACCCGGAACACGGGATGGATCGCCGAGTGCAGCGCCAGTCCCTGCCGGTTGATCTCCACCGTCACCGAGTCGACCAGGAAGGGCATGTCGTCATTGACGATCTCGACCACGGTGTGGTCCGAGTGCCAGCCGTGCTCTTCCAGGTTGGGGTTGTAGACGCGGATGCGCGCATTGCCGGGCGTGAATTTCTGTGCGGTCTGCCAGTGCGCCATCACGGCGCCGTAGAGATCGTCGACGTCGTGCTGGAGCAAGTCTTCGGCGTCGGCCTGGTCGTAGTAGTGCAGCAGGAAGGGCTCGACCACGGCGAACATCGCCGCCGGCAGCCGCTCGCGCGCGAAGCTGGACAGTTCGTCCAGCAGGTGCGCGACCTTGTCTTCGTTCTCCTGCGGCATGATCCCTCCTCGCGGTGTCGATGGGCGGCCCGCAGCATGTGCCGGGGCATGCTCATACTTTAGGAAAAAACCGCATGCCCGGCGCAAGAAAAGTGGCGGGTATGAGGATGGCGCGTGAAGAAAAGGGTCGGCTCCCGCTGCTGCCCGCGGGACCGGCTTGCGCGGCGCTCAGAGGCGCGTGGCGGCGAGGGTGGGGCAGGTGGTGGGGCGGTGGGCGACCGGCGGCAGGCCGGGGCAATGCGGGGGCGCGGCAGCTGTCTCCTGCCGGGCGGCTTGGGTGCCCGCGCGAACCTGGCGCGTGGTGTGGTCGCTCAGCGTGGTCTTCATCCGCTCCAGCAGGGAGCCCAGCGCAACACGCTCTTGCGAACTGAACGCCGCCACTGACACGCTGTGCAGCGCGCTGAGGGCCTGCGCGGTGCGCTGCAGCCGGCTGGCTGCGCTATCTGCAATGCGGGGCGCCTGGGTGTCTGCGTACTCGATCCAGCCGTCGCGCTGCAGTTCATCCAGCATCGTCTCGGAACGCGCGACATCGATCGGCATCGGGCCGGTCAAGGGCGAGCCGCGCACGAAGGCATCCTGGCGGATGGCCCGCAACAGAAGCCACTGGGCGTAGTTCAGGCCAGAGGCGCACAGCGTCTGTTCCAACGCACTTTGCCAGGCGGTTACGGCATCAACCAGGGCAAGGACAACCGGCTCGCTGGGTTCGAGGGGTCTTGGCTGCATGAATGGCGTCTCCTGTTTTGGTTTGCCGCCACTGCGATGCGCTGGCATCCGTCGCACAGATACCAGGGGCCGGAGCATGGCCGGCCCGGGCGGCACGGACGCCGCAACCTCTCTGGCGGGGCACGGTCGACCGATGGGGCAGACACTACCAGAATCCTTTGCCGGCAATGTGACAGCGAGGGAATGCCCTGTGGCATCACAGGGACATAGTGGCCCGCACGTCTCCCAGCATTCTTTTAGCTATGAATAAAGCGACTGGATACTATGATTTTAAATCACAGCCAGAATGTATGCGGCTGGCTACACTGCCTGCCGGAGACCCCCGCCAACGAGCCTTCAGGCCAGCACGGGGCGCGCGGCGCGGGCACGGGCCCGGCCGCCAGACCGGAGATAAGGATGTACAAGGAACGCATTCGCCTGGCCAGGCTGCACGACAAGGTTGTCTCGGCCGACGAAGCCGCCGCGCTGATCCGCGACGGCATGACGGTAGGCATGAGCGGCTTCACGCGCGCGGGCGACTGCAAGGAAGTCCCGTTTGCGCTGGCGCGGCGGGCGGCAACCGAGCCACTGCGCATCACCCTGATGACCGGCGCCTCGCTGGGCAACGATATCGACCGGGTACTGGCAGAGGCCGACGTGATTGCGCGCCGCCTGCCGTTTCAGTCTGACGCCACGCTGCGCCGCAAGATCAACGCCGGCGAAGTGATGTTCATCGACCAGCACCTGTCCGAGACCGTGGAGCAACTGCGCTCCGGCCAGATCGCGCCGGTGGACGTTGCGGTGGTGGAAGCGGTGGCGATCACCGAGCAGGGCGGCATCATCCCCAGCACCTCGGTCGGCAACTCGGCCAGCTTCGCCATGCTGGCGCGCAAGGTGATCGTCGAGATCAACCTGAACATGCCGCTGGAGCTGGAAGGGCTGCACGACATCTACTTCCCGGTGCAGCGTCCCTACCGCCAGCCGATCCCGCTGATCGCGCCCGAGCAGCGCATTGGCCTGCCGTATATCCCCATCGATCCCGAGAAGATCGCGGCCATCGTCATCACCGCCAAGGACGACAGCCCGTCCAACGCGCTGCCGCCGGATGCCGATACGCGCAATATCGCCGGCCATCTCAACGATTTCCTGCTGCGCGAAGTCCGCGCCGGCAGGCTCTCGCCCTCGCTGCAGCCGCTGCAGGCGGGCATTGGCACCATTGCAAACGCGGTGTTGCACGGCATGGTCGATTCACCGTTCCGCGACCTGCAGATGTATTCCGAGGTGCTGCAGGACAGCACCATCGAACTTCTGGATGCGGGGCGCCTGGCGTTTGCCTCGGCCTCTTCGGTGACGCTGACGCGCGAGGTGTACCAGCGCTTCCTGTCGAACCTGGACCGCTATCGCTCGCGCCTGGTGCTGCGTCCGCAGGAGATCAGCAACCATCCGGAGATCCTGCGCCGGCTCGGGCTGATCACCATCAATACGGCGCTGGAGTGCGACATCTACGGCAACGTCAACTCCACGCATGTGGGGGGCACGCACATGATGAACGGCATCGGCGGCTCCGGGGATTTTGCGCGCAATGCGCACCTGTCGGTATTCGTGACCAAGTCGGTGGCCAAGGGCGGCGATATCTCCAGCATCGTGCCGATGGTGGCGCACGTGGACCATACCGAGCACGACGTCGACATCATCGTCACCGAGCACGGCCTGGCCGACTTGCGCGGCCTGGCGCCGCGCGAACGCGCGCGCACGCTCATCGCCAACTGTGCCGACCCGCAATACCGCGAGCTGCTGGGCGACTACTTCCGGCGCGCCAGCGCCCATGGTGGCCAGACCCCGCACCTGCTGGAAGAGGCGCTGTCCTGGCATGTCGGCTTCCGCGACCGCGGCACCATGCAGCCCGCGCATCCGGCCCAGGCGATGGCAGCCTGAGCGCTGCCTCCGCCAGAAAGCAAAACAGCCCGCGCAAGCGGGCTGTCTGCCTTGGTGCCGCCGGTTGGCGGCGGGGCAGGCTTACTGCGCCTTGCCGCCCTGGCTGGCGGGTGCCTTGGCGCCGTCGGTATACGGATCAGCCTTGCCGGCCTTGGCGCCGTCGGTGTACGGATCGAACTTGCCGGCCTTGGCGCCATCCGTGTTCGGATCGAACTTCTTGCCCGAGTTGGTCAGGTCCGACTTGGTCGATTGCTTGGCGCCATCGGTGTACGGGTCGAACTTGCCGGACTTGGCCGGGTTCTGGTTCGGGCTGGCTTTCTTGGTGTGGCTGCCACCGTAGAGATCGCCGCCGTCAGTGTAGTTCTTCTGCGCATAGACCTGCGTCGCGCCCAGCGCGGCCAGTGCTGCAACGATCAGGGTCGAAACGGTCTTCTTCAGCATCTTGCTTATCCTCGCGATTGACGGTCGCGCAGCGCCTGCGCGAATCCGGTTTTAGGGCCGAGCTTGGCCGGTGACGGCCGGGCACATATGGCGGAACACCCGGTAAATGTACCGAGTCAGCGCTTGTCCGCAAAGTGAAAATTTCTTTTACAAGTATTGAACACCCATGGCGTTGCCTGCGTACTGCGCCGGATCAAATGCAACGCTCTTTAGATAGATGTGGGTGCCCCATGGCCCATTTTCAACGGCCAGCCATAAAAAAACGGCTGCCAGGTGGCAGCCGGTCATGACCCTCGCGGGACGGTTTCGCCGTCCGGTTATTCCAGTGTGATGTTCTGGTCGCGTGCGATCTTCTTGCGCAGGTCCAGTTCGCGCTTGATTTGGGCGGCGTACTGCGCCGGGGTGTTGCCGTCGGTGTAGGCACCGCTGTCGGCCAGGCGGCGCTTGACGTTCGGGTCCTGCAGCGCCTTGACCGCGGCATCATGCACGCGCGTGATGATTGCCGCCGGCGTGCCGGCCGGGGCCACCAGGCCGTACCAGGCCATGTTGTTCATGTCCTTCATGCCGGCTTCGGCAAAGGTCGGCACGTCAGGCAGGCCCTCGACCCGCTTGGGCGCCGCCACTGCCAGCGCGCGCAGCTTGCCGGCCTGGATATGCGGCATCGACGACGGCAGGTTGTCGAACTGCGCGTTGACCTGGCCGGCCAGCGTGTCATTCAGCGCAGGGCCCGATCCGCGGTAGGGGATATGGACCATGTCGGTCTTGGTGATGTCCTTGAACAGCTCGCCGTCCAGATGCGAAATGCTGCCCTTGCCGGCCGAGGCGTAGCTGTACTTGCCGGGGTTGGCCTTCAGCATCGCGACGAATTCCTTCAGGGTCTTGGCCGGCACCTTCGGATTGACCGTCAGCACGTTCGGCACGTTGACCAGGTTGGTGATCGGCGCGAAGTCCTTGAGCGGGTCGTACGGGTTCTTGGGGTTGGTGGCGGGGTTGGTCGCCATCGTGCTGACGGTGGCGATGCCCAGCGTGTAGCCGTCCGGGGCGGACTTGGCGAGCGCGTCGGCGCCGATCGCGCCGCCGCCGCCGCCGCGGTTTTCCACCACCACCGGCTGTCCCAGCTCGCGGCCGAGGCCGTCGGAGACCGCGCGCGCGACGATGTCGGTGGTGCCGCCGGCCGCGAACGGAACGATCAGGCGGATCGGCTTGTTGGGGTAGGACTGGGCCTGGGCCAGGCCGGCGTGGGCCAGGCCAAGGGCGGCGATGCAGGTGGCTGCGCCGGCGTTGATAACTGCTTTCAAGGAGTGCCTCCGTTCTTCTTTCACTGATTTGCCAGGCGGGCTGCAGGCGTTTCTTCGGGCGCGACCTTTCGTCTGCGCCCCGCGCTGTCACGGATCCCCGCGCTGGCATGACCAGGCCGTGCCGGGATGCGGCGACGGCCGGCACCTTGCGATAGTTCCGCGATACGGAACCATGTTCCACAATGTGCGCGGATGCGATTCAACCGGGAAAGCGGGCGCAGGGGAATTGGTGAGAACCCGCGTATCAAGAAAGCGGCAGCCATGCCGACCGCGCGCAGAAGCCGGGCGGCGGAAATGAAAAAAGCCGGAAGCAACGCTTCCGGCTTTTCCTGAATTCGCTGGTGGGGCGTGAGTGACTCGAACACTCGACCTACGGATTAAGAGTCCGCTGCTCTACCAACTGAGCTAACGCCCCAACGAAGAAAAAGATTGTAGCAAGGTATCGGATAAGACGCAATAGCCTTCGCGCAATTTCTGCGAGCCAGGCTGCACTGGCCGCTACAATGCCAGGCCACCGCGCGCATCCCGCGCGGTGGTTCCGATCCACCAGCTTGCCCAGCCCATGCATGCCAGAGTCCTGCGCTATCTCGACGAGGTCGTCCGCCGCGGTTCGATCCGCAAGGCGGCCGAGCACCTGCATGTGGCGCCGACCGCGGTCAACCGCCAGATCCTGGATCTGGAGGCGGAACTGGGCGCGCCGCTGTTCGAGCGCATCAACAAGCGGCTGCGGCTGACGCCGCTGGGCGAGATGGTGCTGGCCCACGTGCGCCAGACGCTGCGCGAGCACGACGCGCTGCGCGAGCGCATCGAGGACTTCAAAGGCGCGCGCCGCGGCGAGGTCACCGTGGCGGTCACGGCCGGCCTGGCGGGCTCGCTGATGCCGTCGCTGGTGCATGACTTCCGCCAGCGCTATCCGGGCATCGTGGTGCGCGTCGCCGACCTGCCGGTGGCCGACATTATCGCGGCGGTGGAGCAGGGCGACGCCGACCTGGGCCTTGGCTATGACCTGCCTGAGCTGCCTGCCTTCCGCGCGCTGGCCACCAGCGACTGGCAGATCGGCGCGGTGGTGCCGCCGGGCCATGCGCTGGCGGCCCGGCAATCGGCGCTGCTGAGCGAATGCGTCGGCTATCCGCTGATCCTGCCGGCGCCCTCGCTATCGATCCGCGCCATCCTTGACGCGGCCTTTGCCCGCAATGCAATCGAGGTCTCGCCGGTGGCGGAGTCCACCTCGACCGCGCTGATCCGGCAACTGGTGATGCTGGGCACCGGCATCGCGCTGCTGAACCCGCTCGATGTGATGGAAGAGCGCGCCCGCCAGGCGCTGGTCTATGTGCCGCTGCGCGACCGCCACCTGCAGGGCCAGACGCTGACACTGGTGGCGCGCGCCCGTGGCCCGCTCAGCGCCGCAGCCGAGCTGATGGCCGAGCGCATCGGCGACGCGCTGGCGGTGTTGTTCGCGCAGGCGCGCTGAGCAACAGGGTGCCGCAGGTGTCCACTTTTTGTGGACAGGTTGATCGGAATTCTGCGCTTGGGGGATGGCACCTCGCCGCCGTAGACTGGCGGCCATCCAGTCCCCCAATTCGCTTTGCAGAAGGAATTCCGCCATGACCCTGATTGCCCTGAACGCCGACGTGCTGGTCACCATGGACGCGCAACGCCGCGAGATCCGCGACGGCGCCCTGGTTGCCGAAGGCCCCGCCGTGCAGTGGGTCGGCCCCACCTCGGAACTGCCGCCGCAGTACCGGCGCATGGTCGATGACGGCAGCGCGCAGGTGCTCGACATGCGCGGCCGCGTGGTCACGCCCGGGCTGGTCAACACCCACCACCACATGTACCAGTGCCTGACGCGCGCGGTGCCGGCGGCGCAGGATGCCGAGCTGTTCTCGTGGCTGACCAACCTGTACATGCTGTGGTCGCACCTGACGCCGGAAATGATCGCGGTGTCGACCAAGACCGCGATAGCCGAGTTGATGCTGTCGGGCTGCACCACCACCAGCGACCACCTCTACCTGTTCCCGAACGGCTCGCGCCTGGATGACTCGATTGCCGCGGCGCAGGAGATGGGCATGCGCTTCCACGCCGCGCGCGGCTCGATGAGCGTGGGCCGCAGCAAGGGCGGCCTGCCGCCGGATGTGGTGGTGGAAGAGGAAGCCGCCATCCTGCGCGACAGCCAGCGGCTGGTGGAGCAGTACCACGACAGTGCGCGCCACGCGATGCTGCGCGTGGTGCTGGCGCCGTGCTCGCCGTTTTCGGTGTCGCGCGACCTGATGCGCGAGTCGGCCAACATGGCGCGGCACTATGGCGTGTCGCTGCACACGCACCTTGCCGAGAACGACAACGACATTGCCTACTCGCGTGAGAGATTCGGCCTGACGCCGGCCCAGTATGCCGAGGACCTGGGCTGGGTCGGCCACGATGTGTGGCATGCGCACTGCGTCAAGCTGGACGACGAGGGCATCGCACTGTTTGCCCGCACCGGGACCGGCGTGGCGCATTGTCCGTGCTCGAACATGCGGCTGGCGTCCGGCATTGCGCCGGTGCGCGCCATGCGCGATGCCGGCGTGCCGGTGGGCCTGGGCGTGGACGGCAGCGCCTCGAACGACGGCGCGCATATGCTGGGCGAGGCGCGCCAGGCCATGCTGCTGCAGCGCGTTGGCTACGGGCCGGCCGCAATGAGCGCGCGCGAGGCGCTGGAGATTGCCACGCTGGGTGGCGCGCGCGTGCTCAACCGCGACGATATCGGCGCGCTGGCGCCGGGCATGTCGGCGGATTTTGTCGCCTTCGACATGTCGCAGGTCGGCTTTGCCGGCGCTGGCCATGACCCGGTGGCGGCGCTGGTGTTCTGCACGCCGGCCAACGTCGCGGCGAGCGTGATCAACGGCAGGGAAGTGGTGCGCGACGGTGCACTGCTGACGGCCGACCTGCCCAACGTACTGCTGCGTCATCGCGCGCTGGCGCGTACGCTGTTCGAGCGGGCCAGCCAGGGCGCCTGATGCAGGGACCGCCGTGGCGTGGGCATGTGCCTGTGCCACAGCAGATTAGCCAATCAAGCAAGCGCACAAAGCAAAAGGCCGGAAGCATTGCTGCTTCCGGCCTTTCTGTATTCGGTGGTGGGGCGTGAGTGACTCGAACACTCGACCTACGGATTAAGAGTCCGCTGCTCTACCAACTGAGCTAACGCCCCAACGAAGAACGAGATTCTAGCATGATTTTCGGCGCTGTCAAATGTTTGATGCACTTGCCGGAACACCCCCCGTCGTTGTGACCGGGAGCCACACATACGCGCGGATGGAACTCAAAGACGGCCGCGATGGTCTTCGCAATGAGCGCATTCGCATGGGCTCTATCCATACGATTTTGCCGGAGCCATGTTAGGATGTTTCTCCACTTGCATATGGAGGGCTGCACCGATGGAAATCAAATTCCAAGAGCAAGAGCGCTACGACATCAATAATGAAGGCTTGCTGTTCCAGGCACTTGTCAATGGCGAGAAGGTGACTTGCGTGGTGACACGCGAAGCACTGTGGGAAGGCTTCAGTGCCGACCAGGTACTGTCGCTGGAAGAGGCATTCCGTGCCGGTCGCGAAACCATCGAACGCGCCGCCGTGGTGCTGATCGAGCAGGGCGCGCCCCAGCCAATCGTCGTCAAGCGCGCCCACGTGGCGCCGATCTGATGCGGATGGATGCCCCGGCCAGCCCCCGGCATGCCGCGGGCGCCCATCTGTTGTCAGGTTCCCAGACGTAGGGCCGTCCGGCCTTGCGTGCCAAGCCGGCAACGCCGGCACAGGCAATCTCCCGGTTTTCCCGTTTCAGTTTCCTGGTTTTCCTGCAGCCGTATTGTGGCTTGAACGCTGGTGTGCGGCCGCCGCTCATGCCGACGCGCCGGTGCTTCAGTTCATTGTGCTGCCGGGGCCGCGGCGCCAGGCCGTGACGCGCACTCTTCAAAGATCCGCACGGTGCATTGCGCGCAGATGTCCGGCGAAAGCTGCTCGACGATCGTGTGCAGCGCCTGCCGCTTGGTCGGGAAGATATGGTCGGCCCCGAGCTTGTCGGTAAAGCCGGTCTGCGCCCAGGTCTGCAGCACCTGCGTGCGCGGGCGGTGGAAGTACAGATCGCCGCCCAGCGCGCGCCGTTCGGCGAGCTCGTTTTCCCACATCTCGGCACCGGCCAGGTCGATGAAGTTCATGCTCTTGGTCATCGCCAGCAGGTGCGTCTGGCCGGCGTTGACCGTGCGCAACCAGTGCAGGCGATCCGTCACGTACTGCACGGCGCCGAAGTAGATCGCGCCTTCCATGCGCAGCAGTTTCAGTTGCGGGCATTCCGGCTGCGGGCGGCGCAGTTCGTCCAGCGGCGTGAAGCGCCGGCCGGGATCGTCGGCGTCGGGCACCAGGCTGCGCACGGCAGGCCGCGACGTGCGGTACAGGTAGGCCACCAGCGACAGCACGGTGCCGAGCAGCACCGCCATCTCCAGCCGGATCACCAGCGTGGCGGCGAAGGTGCCGATGGAAATGGCGAATTCCGTGCGGCTGAGCGTGAAGATGCGGCGCAGCCGCGCGGTGTCGAGCAGGCCCCACGCCACCAGCAGCAGCATCGCGGCGATCGCCGCCATCGGGATCTGTGCCAGCAGCGGGGAGCTGACGGCCACCAGCGCCACCAGCCACAGCGCCGAGAACACGCTGGCCAGCGGCGTGCGCGCGCCGGCTTCGAAGTTCGGCACCGAGCGGTTGAGCGAGCCGCACGAGATATAGCCAGAGAAGAAGCCGCCCGCGATATTGGACAGACCCTGGCCAATGAACTCGCGGTTGGCGTCGATATGCTGGCCCGAGCGCAGCGCCACCGCCTTGGCGATCGAGATCGACTGGCCCAGCGCGACGATGGTCAGCGCCGAGGCAATGCCAAGCAGGTCGGGCAGCTTGCGCCAGTCGACATCGGGAAGGTGGAAGCGCGGCAGCGCCGACGGGATCGGCCCGACCACGTTGACATGGTGGGCGCCACCCGCGCCGGACTGGTTCAGCAGCAGCGCCACGCCATAGCCGGCCAGCAGCCCCAGCAACATGAACGGCAGCCGCCGCCACAGCCGCTTGCACAGCAGCGTCACCACCAGCGTGACCGCGCCTACGGTGGCCGCGCCCCAGTTGATGGTGTCGATGTTCTCGAACAGGTGGCGCAGCACGCCGAACGCACTGGTGCCGGTCGGCACCGCCAGCCCGAACAGGTCCTTGAGCGCATACAGGCCGATCAGCGTCGCGGCGCCGCAGGTGAAGCCGAGCAGCACCGACGGCGAGATAAAGTTGGCCAGCGTGCCGAGCCGCAACGTCCCCACGGCGAGCTGGATCACGCCCACCACGATGGTGACCGCCAGCGCCAGCCCGATATAGGCCGGGCTGCCGGCAAACGCAAGCGGGCTCAGCATCGCGAACAATGCCAGCGAATTGGCGTTGGTCGGCCCCGACATCACGTGCCAGCTCGAACCGAACAGCGCCGCCACGATGCACGGCACCACCGCGCTGTAGATGCCGTATTGCGGCGGCAGGCCGGCCAGCGTGGCGAAGGCCACGCCCTGCGGCAGCACCAGCACGGCGCCGAGCAGGCCGGCCACCAGGTCGGCGCGCAGCGTGGTCTTGTCGACGCGCTGGCTCCATGGGAACAGGCGCGGCAGGAGTGATCCGGGATGGGACGCGGGCATTGGCAATGAAGGAGCAGGCTTAGCCGGCCTCGCCGCCGCGCCCGGGCGGTGGCGAGGCAACGGATTCGGGCGGGGTGGATTCGGGCAGGTTCGGCTGCGGCACCAGGCCGGCCAGCATGGCGTCGAGCGCGCGGTAGACGTCGGTCAGACGCTCGGGGCCGAGCCGCTGCGCCAGCTCCTGGTAGCGTGCATCGACCAGCGGCTCCATTTGCATGATGATGGCGCGCGCCGACGGCGTCAGGCTGACCAGCTGGCGGCGCTGGTCGGTGGCAGAGCGGGTCCGTTCGACCAGCCCGGCGTCTTCCATGCCGCACAGCATGCGGGTCAGGCTGGGGCTCAGGATCAGGCAGGCATCGGCCAGCTGGTTCGGCTCCATCGGCTCGTGCTCGTTGAGCGTGCGCATCACGCGCCATTGCTGCTCGGTGATGCCGAACTGCCGCAGGATCGGGCGAAAGCCGGCCAGCAATGTCTCGCGCGCTTGCAGCAGCAGGTGAGGAAGGTTGCGGTGGCGGAACATGGCCTGGCTGGTGTGGCTCATGCCCGCAGTGTAGCGGGCGCGGCGCCGCGCGGCGAGCGGGGCTTGTCCGGACTTGCCTGAACCTGCGCGCGGCGCCAGCGGCGCGTTCAGCCGCAGCTGAGTGTGGCCACCACCGGCGTGTGGTCCGACGGCTGCTCCCACGTGCGCGGCACGCGGTCGATCACGCAGGCGCTGCAGCCGCTGGTCAATGCCGGCGACAGCAGGATGTGGTCGATGCGCAGGCCCGCATTGCGGCGGAATGCCATCATGCGGTAGTCCCACCACGAGAAGGCCTTCTCGGGCTGCTCGAACTGGCGGAACGCATCCGCCAGGCCGAGTTCCACCAGGGCGGCGAATGCAGCGCGCTCCTGTGGCGAGACCAGGTTCTGGCCTTCCCATTTCTTGGGGTCGTGCACGTCGCGGTCTTCCGGCGCGATATTGAAGTCGCCCAGCAGCGCCAGCTTCGGGTAGCGCTTCATCTCTTCGCGCAGCCAGGCCGTCATCGCATCCAGCCACTTGAGCTTGTAGACGAACTTGTCCGAGTCCAGCGCCTGCCCGTTGGGAAAGTAGGCGCAGACCAGCCGCACGTCGCCGTACGTGGCCGCGATCACGCGCTGCTGCGCGTCCTCGAAGCTGGGGATGTTGCGCACCACGTCGGCGGGGCCGGGCATGCTGGCGTCGCGGGCGAGGATGGCCACGCCGTTGTATGTCTTCTGCCCGGTGTAGATGCTGTGGAAGCCCGCGTTCTCCAGCTCGGCCAGCGGGTACTTGTCGTCCGGCAGCTTCAGTTCCTGCAGGCACAGCGCATCGATCGGCGCGCCGGCCTGGTCCTGCTCGGCCAGCCATTGCAGCACCTGCGGCAGGCGCACCTTGAGCGAGTTGACGTTCCAGCTGGCAATGCGAAGCGGGCCGCTGGCGGGCAGGGCGGCGGCGCTCATGCTGCCATCCCGCCGTGGCGCAGCAGCGCGTCGATCTGCGGCGCGCGGCCGCGGAATGCGACAAACGAGTCCATCGCCGGACGGCTGCCGCCGACCGACAGGATCTCGCGCTGGTAGCGCGCACCGGTCTCGCTGTCGAGCACGCTGCCTGACAGCTGCGCGGCCTCTTCGAACGCTGCGTACACGTCGGCCGACAGCACCTCGGCCCACTTGTAGCTGTAGTAGCCCGCCGCATAGCCGCCGGCGAAGATATGGCTGAAGGTGTTCGGCCAGCGCGACAGCGGATGCTGCGGCACCACGTGCACGCGGTCGTTGATCTGGCGCGACAGGTCCAGCACCGAGGTGGCGCCGGCCGGGTCGAAGTCGGTGTGCAGGTGCATGTCGAACGACGAGAACACGATCTGGCGCAGCGTCATCATGCCGTTCTGGAAGTTCTTGGCCGCCAGCATGCGGTCAAACAGCGCGCGCGGCAGCGGCGCGCCGGTGTCGATGTGCTGCGTCATGCCGGTCAGCACCTCATACTCCCAGCAGAAATTCTCCATGAACTGCGACGGCAGTTCCACCGCATCCCATTCCACGCCGTTGATGCCCGACACGCCCAGCTCGCCCACCTGCGTCAGCATGTGGTGCAGGCCATGGCCGAACTCATGGAACAGGGTGATCACTTCATCGTGCGTGAACAGCGCGGGCTTGCCGCCCACCGGCGCGGAGAAGTTGCAGGTCAGGTAGGCCACCGGCGTCTGCACGCCGCCTTGCTCCAGCACCTTGCGGCCGCGCGCGTCGTCCATCCAGGCGCCGCCGCGCTTGCCTTCGCGCGCGTACAGGTCGATGTAGAACTGGGCCAACAGCGTGCCGTCGGCGGTGGTGACGCGGAAGAAGCGTGCGTCCTTGTGCCAGGTCTGCGCCTGCTCGGGCTCGATGCGCACCGAGAACAGCTTCTGCACCACGCCGAACAGGCCCTCGAGCACCTTCGCTTCTGGGAAGTACTGCTTGACCTCTTGCTCGGAGAACGCATAGCGCTGCTGGCGCAGCTTCTCCGAGGCATAGGCGACATCCCACGGAGCCAGTTCAGGCAGCCCCAGCTCTGCTGCGGCGAAGGCCTTCATCTCGGCCCAGTCCTTCTCGGCATAGGGGCGCGCCTTGACGGCGAGCTCGTCGAGGAACTTCAACACCTCGGCCGGCGATTCGGCCATCTTCGGCACCAGCGAGACTTCGCCGTAGCACTGGTAGCCGAGCATCTGCGCCTCTTCGCGGCGCAGGGCCAGCTGCTCGCGCATATTGGCGGTGTTGTCCCAGTCGGCCTGGCCCTGGCCATGCTGCGGGCCCAGTTCCGAGGCGCGCGTGACGTTGGCTTCGTACAGGGTCTGGCGCAGCGCGCGGTCGTCCGCGTACTGCAGCACCGGGAAGTAGGACGGAAAGTGCAGGGTGAATTTCCAGCCGGCCTTGCCATCCTTCTCTGCGGCATGGCGGGCGGCTTCCTTGGCGTCGTCGGGCAGGCCGGACAGGCGGGCCTCGTCCTCGACATGCAGCGCGTAGGCGTTGGTGGCATCCAGCACGTGGTCGGAGAAGGCCTTGGACAGCTGGGCCTGCTGCTCCTGGATCTCGGCGAAGCGCGGCTTCTTGTCCTCAGGCAGCTCGGCACCGCCCAGGCGGAAGCCGCGCAGTTCGTTTTCGATCAGCTGGTGGCGCGCCGCGCTCATGCCGGCGAACTCCGGGCTGGCGGCCAGCGCCTTGTACTTGTCGTACAGCGCCAGGCTCTGGCCGAGCGAGGACCAGAACTCGGTCATGCGCGGCAGGTTCTCGGCGTGCGCGCGGCGCAGTTCGGGCGTATCGGCCACGGCGCTCAGGTGACTGACTACGCCCCAGGCGCGGCCCAGCGGCTCGGTGGCCGCTTCCAGCGCCTGCACGGCGCTGGCCCAGTCGGCGGGCGTGGCCGGATCTTCGGCTCGCGCGACGGCCTGCTGGGCGCGTTCCAGCAGCACGTCCAGCGCCGGGCTGATGTGCTCGGGCCGGATTTCTGCAAAGCGGGGCAGGTCGGAAAAGTCCAGCAGAGGATTGGTAGCGTTGGCGGCTTGGTCCATGGCGTGTTCTCGGTTGGCTGGCCTCGATCGGGCAATATTCCCGCAGATGGGGCCGGGGCGCTGGATTTTCCAGAGCCCCGGGTGGCGTATCGTACGCGCGGCCTCAGCCGGCGGCGCGCTCGGCGGCTTCCAGCGTATTGACCAGCAGCATGGTGATGGTCATCGGCCCGACCCCGCCCGGCACCGGCGTGATGTAGCCGGCGACTTCACGCACGCCGGCAAAGTCGACGTCGCCGCACAGCTTGCCGTTGTCGTCGCGGTTCATGCCCACGTCGATCACCACCGCGCCCGGTTTGACCATGTCGGCGGTGATCAGGTTGCGCTTGCCGACCGCGGCCACCACCACATCCGCGTCGCGGGTGTGGGCGCCGATGTCGCGCGTCTTGCTGTTGCAGATGGTGACGGTGGCGCCGGCCTGCAGCAGCAGCATCGCCATCGGCTTGCCGACAATATTGGAGGCGCCCACCACCACGGCGCGCGCGCCGCGCAGCGGGAACTGGACCGATTCCAGCATCTTCATGCAGCCGTAGGGCGTGCAGGGGCGGAACAGCGGGGCTCCGGTCATCAGCGCACCGGCATTGGCCACGTGGAAGCCGTCGACATCCTTTTCCGGCGCGATGGCTTCAAGCACCTTGTGGCTGTCGATATGCTTGGGCAAGGGCAGCTGCACCAGGATGCCGTGGATGTTGGGGTCCTGGTTTAGTGCCTCGATGCGGGCCAGCAGTTCCGCCTCCGACAGGTCGGCCGGGTAGCGGTCGAGTGAGGAATGGAAGCCGTTGTCCTGGCAGGCCTTGACCTTGTTGCGGACGTAGACCTGGCTGGCCGGGTCCTCGCCGACCAGGATCACGGCCAGGCCGGGCCGGTGACCACGCTCAGTCAGGCGGGCGGCGCGCAGGGCGGCTTCGGAGCGGATTTGTTTGGCAAGGGCGTTGCCGTCGATCAGGTGGGCAGGCATGGAGGCTGGGCGGGTTCGTGGCCGGGAGGTGGAGGTGCCGCCGCGCGCCGGAGCGCGGGTTGGGCTAAAGGCGGAATTATAAAGGTTGCGTGGGGCTTGCCGCACGGAGCTTGACCGGGTGCAAGGGCCGAGCGGGGGCAGCGCTGGTAGCATCGGCCGCATGCACACCGCGCTGCCGTCCCTGCTGTCCCACCCCTTGCTGCTGTTGCTGTCCCTGGCGGCACTGCTGTGGGCGCTGACGCGCCGGCCCTGGCAGCTGTTGCGGCGCAATGCGCTGCAGAACGCCTGGCTGGGTGCGATGGTGCTGGTGGCGCTGCTGTGGACGTTGCGCGCCACGCTGGTCGGCGGGCTGGTGATCCAGCTGCTCGGCGCCACGCTGATGGTGACGCTGTTCGGGCTGCCGCTGGCGCTGCTGTCGCTGTTCGTGGTGGACGTGGTGTCGCTGTTCGGGCTCGAATACCTGGCCGGGCATGGCTGGGCCCAGTTCGACTGGCCCTCGCTGTGGGTGCGCTACGTCTGGCTGGCGCTGCTGCCGGCGCTGATCTCCGCGGCGCTGCAGGCAATGATGCGGCGCCTGCTGCCACGCCATCCGTTCGTTTTTATCCTGGGGCACGGCTATTTCACGGCCGGGCTGGCCGCGCTGGGCGCCAGTGCGGCGGAAGCCGGCTGGCGCCACCTGACGGCGCCGGGCCTGCCATGGAGCGTTGCCGAAACCCTGACGGCAGCCGTCATCCTGGCCTTTGGCGAGGCCTTCCTGACCGGCATGCTGGTGGCGATTTTTGTGGTCTATCGGCCACAATGGGTCGTCACGTTCCGGGACGAGGAATACCTGGACCGCTGACGGGACTGAGGGGATGCAGAGGCGGCGCCGGACGGCGCGCGGAGAGGGCAGCCGGTGCGGCCGCGGGCCGCACCGGGTCAGGCGGAGGCAGGCGCCGGCCGCTCAGCTGTTGCGCGACAGCGCCAGGCGCAGCAGGTCGGCGACGGTGTTGACGTTGAGCTTTTCCATGATGTTGGCGCGGTGCGCCTCCACGGTCTTGATGGAAATGCCCAGGTCGTCGGCGATCTGCTTGTTCAGGCGGCCGGCCACGATGCGCTCCAGCACCTGCTGTTCGCGCGTGGTCAGCTTGCCCAGCAGGTCCTTGGCGGCGCGCTGCTCGCGTGCGGCGGAATGGTCGGTGCGGGCCTTGGTCAGCATGCGCTCGACCAGTGCGCGCAACTCGGACTCGTCGAAGGGCTTTTCGATGAAGTCGATGGCGCCGCGCTTCATCGTCGACACCGCCATCGGCACGTCGCCGTGGCCGGTGATAAAGACGATGGGAATGTCGATCTGCTCGGCCAGCATGCGCTCCTGCAACTCCGGGCCGCTCATGCCGGGCATGCGCACGTCGAGAATCAGGCACGACACCTGGCTGGCATCGTAGGCGGCGAGGAACTGCTCGGCGCTGGTGAAGCTGCGCACCTGATAGCCATTGCCCTCCAGCAGCCAGGTCAGCGAGTCGCGCATGGCTTCATCGTCGTCGACGATGAACACGGTCTCGCCGCGGTGGGGCGTGGGGTTTGGCGTTGCGGTCATGTAGTCTCCTCGGGACAACAATTCATTGCTGCGAAGTGTAACCGGCAGCGGCCCTCTGTGGCGAGACAGGCCCCCCACATCCGTGGGGAAACGGGGCGGGCCGGCTTTTTCTGGAATCCTTGGGTACGCCCGGGCGCGAAGGCCCCGGCAACAGGGCCTGTGGTTCGGCTTAATGCTCGGCCAGCGCCGATTGCAGCGGCAGCATGATCTTAAATGTACATCCGATGCCGTCGGCATTGTTCTCCACCCACAGGCGGCCCTGGTGCGACTCGATGATCGAGCGGCAGATGTTCAGCCCCATGCCCATGCCGTCGGATTTGGTGCTGAAGAAGGGTTCGAACAGGCGCTCCTTGGTGGCTTCGTCCACGCCCGGCCCCTGGTCGATCACGTCGATATGGACGTTGTCGCCGATCTCGCCCGGCTCCACCCGCGCGTGCAGGCGCACCACGCCGCCGGCATGCAGAGCCGGCAGGCCGGCCATGGCTTCCACGGCGTTCTTGAGCAGGTTCACCAGCACCTGCTCGATCAGCACCGGGTCGACATAGACCGTCAGCGGCGGGGTTGGCAGGCGGGTCAGGATGGTGACGCGGCGGCGGGTGGCCTCCAGGTCGGCCAGGCCTACCGCGTCGGCGACGATGTCGTGCAGCGCGGCCTCGCGCCGCTGCGGCTGGCTGCGCTTCACGAAGCCGCGGATGCGGCTGATGATGGTGCCGGCGCGCACCGCCTGGGCCGAGGTCTTCTCCAGCACCGGGATCAGGTCCTCGGGCGTGCTGCGGCCCGAGTGCAGCCGCGCCACCGCGCCCATGCAGTAGTTGTTGATGGCCGCCAGCGGCTGGTTCAGCTCATGCGCCAGCGACGACGCCATCTCGCCCATGGTGGTCAGGCGGCTGGTGAACTGCAGGCGCTCTTCATGCTGGCGCGCCATTTCCTCGGCGGCCTTGCGCGCGGTGATGTCGGTGGCGATCTGCATCTGCGCCAGGTGGCCGTCGACCCACTGGATATAGCGGCGGCGCACTTCGAACCATTTCTGCATGTCCGGCACGAACACTTCGCGCGCATCCGATGCGTACGGCATCAGCTCGGACGCCGGCAGGCCGGCATAGGCGTCGACATAGTCGGTGTTGTCGCTGGAGACCTGGTCCTTGTCGAGGTCGTCGCCGGCCAGCTTCAGGTGGCCCTCGGCCTCCCAGCCGAACAGCTGCCGGTAATAGCGGTTGGCAAAGAGTAGCTCCGCCTTGTCGGTGGCCAGCACCGACACCGCGGCGTCCAGGCTCTCCAGCACCGTGGTGAAGCGGTCATGCGCCGCGGCCAGTTCCTCGCGCGCGCGCTTGGGCTCGGTGATGTCCGTCATCGAGCTCATCCAGCCGGTATGGCGGCCGCGGCTGTCCACCAGCGGCGACACGTACATGCGCGCATAGAAGCTGCTGCCGTCGCGGCGCATCACGCGCATCTCATAGCCGCCGGCGGGCGACTTGCCCTGCAGGGTCAGGTCGATCTGCTTCTGCATCTCCTGCTGGTCGTTGGGCGGCCAGTAGGGGAAGGGCGGCAGGCGCCCGACCAGGTCGTTCTCCTGCCAGCCGGTCATGCGGCAGAAGGCCGGGTTGACATAGGTGATGCGGCCGTTCAGGTCGAGCGCGCGCAGGCCGATCAGCATCGAGTTTTCCATCGCGCGCCGGAACGAGGTCTCGGCCAGCAGCGCGCGCTGCGCCTCGGAGCGGCGGCTGGTGTGGCGCCACATGCTCCACAGGCTCCACAGCAGGAAGCACGACAGCCCTACCACCAGCCACAGCAGCATGTTGTTGGGCAGGTTCGACGCCGGCGGGTAGGCATCGGCGCGCAGCGACAGCGAGTGGCCCGGCGGATCCAGCAGCACTTCGTACGACAGCGCATTGCCCGGCACTGGCCGCAATGAGGTGCTGGCGCGGGTCTGGTTGTTCTTGTCGATCAGCGAGAAGCGGTAGCGCTCGGTCAGCTCGGGCGGCAGCAGGTGCGTCAGGATGCCGTTGATCGAGTACAGCGCGCCGAGCGTGCCGAGGAACTCGTTGTCGCGCACGATCGGCACTTCCATCAGCATGAAGCTGTCGCCGCGGTCGTTGACCAGCGGGCGCGAATAGACCACGCGCTGGGTCTCGCGCGCGGCGTCGAAGGTGTCGAGCACTTCGGGCTCGAGCGGCTGGTCCTGGGTCTCGCGCAGGCGGCTGGCGAATTCCGAGGTCGATGGCAGCGACCAGCGGCCGCGCTTGGTGGCATCGAGCCAGTTGATGAAGACGATCTCGGGGTTTTCGCGCAGGATTTCCTGCGCCGCGGTGCGGTAGGCGCCTTGCTCGAGCTGCGCGGCGGCGATGTCGCGCGCCAGCGAGGCCAGCTGGTCCTGGTTGCTCAGCAGCGACAGACGCACGCGCTGCTGTGCCCAGGCGGCGTCGCGGTACAGGGCGTCGCGTTGCTGCTGGCGCTCGGTCTCGTGCAGGGACCACAGGATCACGCCCATGGCCACCGTGAACAGTACGATGGCAACCAGCGGGATGAACATGAACCAGCTGGTGGCCACCAGGTTGCGCCAGCGCAGCCACCACAGCCCGCGCGGTGCGGCCACGGGGGCGCCGTCGTCGGGGCCCAGCGCCTCGATCGGCCCCAGTCCGGCCGCCGGCGAAGGGGCGTGCGCGGGATCGCCTCCGGCCGCCTTGGCTGATCCCGACGCGTCGGGAGGAAGCATGGCTGCACGCAGGCTGGAGAGAAGTCGGTCGAAAAACGGCATGGGAGGGATTGACGGCTGACCGACCAGTGTACCGAGATTATTGCGGTGCGTCGCTTGGGGAAAGCGCCAATGAAAACATTGCTGCTGCGGCCGGTGCGGGCAGGCTTATGGCGCATGGCGGGCCGGTCCGGTGGTGATTCTTGGTGCGCCGCCGCATAATTCCACATTATAAAAAACGATATCGCAATTTGAAAATTTCACTTGTGTTGGACTTTGCGCTTCCATAGAATCGGTTCGACCCAACAATGCGGGCGGTAGCCATGTGCCTGCCGCGCGGAGAGACCGGAACAGGTTTCCCGGCGGCGGCCCGATGCAAGGCGGCATGGCACCGGATCCGCAAGTCGGTGCGAGTCATACGTAAAGTCGTGTCCAGGCGCTGCCAGCGCGGGCGCGGAAGCAAAGAATTCACCCAGGAGACAGTCATGTCCGCCGTACCAGAGCAGATTCTCGGCGCCTCGAGCGCCAACGACGCCGATCCCCAGGAGACCCATGAATGGCTCGACGCCCTGCAGGGCGTCCTGGCCGCCGAAGGTCCGGCGCGCGCCGCTTTCCTGATCGACAAGCAGATCGAATACGCACGCGTGAACGGCGTCACCCAGCCGTTCCACGCCGAGACGCAGTACATCAACACGATTCCGGTCGAGCAGCAGGCCCGCATCCCCGGCGACCAGGACATCGAGCACCGCATCCGCTCGTACACCCGCTGGAACGCCATGGCGATGGTGCTGCGCGCCAACAAGCACACCAACGTCGGCGGCCACATCTCGTCGTTCGCCTCGGCTGCCACGTTGTATGACGTCGGCTACAACCACTTCTGGCGCGCCCCGTCGGAAGCCAGCGGCGGCGACCTGGTCTTCGTGCAGGGCCACTCGGCTCCGGGCGTGTATTCGCGCGCCTTCCTGCTCGGCCGCCTGACCCAGGACCAGCTCGACAACTTCCGCCAGGAGGTGGACGGCAAGGGCATCTCGTCCTACCCGCACCCATGGCTGATGCCGGACTTCTGGCAGTTCCCGACGGTGTCGATGGGCCTGGGCCCGATCATGGCCATCTACCAGGCCCGCTTCATGAAGTACCTGGACAGCCGCGGCCTGGCCAAGGCCGGCGACCGCAAGGTCTGGGCCTTCCTGGGCGACGGCGAGACCGACGAGCCGGAATCGCTGGGCGCGATCGGCATGGCCGGCCGCGAGAAACTCGACAACCTGGTCTTCGTCATCAACTGCAACCTGCAGCGCCTGGACGGTCCGGTGCGCGGCAACGGCAAGATCATCCAGGAACTGGAATCCGAATTCCGCGGTGCCGGCTGGAACGTGATCAAGGTGGTTTGGGGCAGCAAGTGGGATTCCCTGCTGGCGCGCGACACCAAGGGCCTGCTGATGAAGCGCATGATGGAATGCGTCGACGGCGAGTACCAGACTATGAAGGCCAAGGACGGCGCCTATGTCCGCGAGCATTTCTTCAACACGCCTGAACTGAAGGCGATGGTGGCCGACTGGTCCGACGACGATATCTGGCGCCTGAACCGCGGCGGCCACGATCCGCACAAGATCTACGCCGCCTACAAGGCCGCCAGCGAGCACAAGGGCCAGCCCACGCTGATCCTGGCCAAGACCATCAAGGGCTATGGCATGGGCGACGCCGGCCAGGCCATGAACGTGGCCCACCAGCAGAAGAAGATGCCGGTGGACGCGATCCGCAAGTTCCGCGACCAGTTCAATCTCCCCGTTGCCGACGACCAGCTGGAAGATGTGCCGTACATCACCTTCCCGGAAGGTTCGAAGGAACTGGAATACATGCGCCAGGCGCGGCAGAACCTGGGCGGCTACCTGCCGACCCGCCGCCAGAAGGCCGAAGCCCTACCGGTCCCGCAACTGTCCGCGTTCGAGGCGCTGCTGAAGGCCACCGGCGAGGGCCGAGAAGTGTCCACCACCATGGCCTTCGTGCGTATCCTGAACACCCTGCTGAAAGACAAGCAGATCGGCAAGCACGTGGTGCCCATCGTCCCGGACGAGTCGCGCACCTTCGGCATGGAAGGCCTGTTCCGCCAGGTCGGCATCTGGAACCAGGAAGGCCAGAAGTACGTGCCGGAAGACCATGACCAGCTGATGTTCTACAAGGAATCGCAGACTGGCCAGGTGCTGCAGGAAGGCATCAACGAAGCCGGCGCCATGTGCGACTGGATCGCCGCCGCCACGTCGTACTCGACGCACGGCGTGCAGATGATCCCCTTCTATATCTACTACTCGATGTTCGGCATCCAGCGGATCGGCGACCTGTGCTGGGCCGCTGCCGACATGCGCTCGCGCGGTTTCCTGCTGGGCGGCACCGCCGGCCGCACCACGCTGAACGGCGAAGGCCTGCAGCATGAAGACGGCCACTCGCACGTGTTCCACGCCGCCATCCCGAACTGCATCTCGTACGACCCGACCTTCCAGTACGAGCTGGCGGTGGTCATGCAGGACGGCCTGCGCCGCATGTACGCCGAGCAGGAAGACGTCTACTACTACCTGACGGTGATGAACGAGAACTACGAGCATCCGGAAATGCCGGCTGGCGTAGAGCAGGACATCGTCAAGGGCATGTACCAGTTCCGCAAGGGCGTCGAGAACAGCAACGCGCCGCGCGTGCAGCTGCTGGGCTCGGGCACGATCTTCCGCGAAGTGATCGCCGCTGCTGACCTCCTCAAGAAGGACTGGGGCGTGGAGTCGGACCTGTGGGGCTGCCCGAGCTTCACCGAACTGGCCCGCGAAGGCCACGACGTCGAGCGCTTCAACCTGCTGCACCCGACCGAGACCCCGCGCGAATCGCACGTGGCCAAGAGTCTGAAATCGGCCCGCGGCCCGGTGATCGCCTCCACCGACTACGTACGCGCCTTTGCCGAGCAGATCCGTCCGTTCGTGCCGCGCCGCTACGTGGTGCTGGGCACCGACGGCTTCGGCCGCTCGGATACGCGCGAGAAGCTGCGCCACTTCTTTGAAGTGGACCGCTACTGGGTCACGCTGGCCGCGCTCAAGGCGCTGGCCGACGAGGGTGCGATCGGCCGCGACAAGGTCGCCGAGGCCATCAAGAAGTACAACCTCGATCCGAACAAGCCCAACCCGATGTCGGTCTGATCCGGCAGCCAGCACCAACCCCCGCAGTACGGCAACGCCGTGCCGCGGGCGCCCCGGCCAGAGCCCGGACGGCGCCTTGCGGCATGGCGGCGTGACAGAAGCGGGCGGCGAAGGTAATCTCGCCGCTTGCGGACGTCGCGCGTGCCGGCCTGCCCAGGAGACACTGAATGAGTCAAGCGATTGAAATCAAGGTGCCGGATATCGGCGACTATGACGCCGTTCCCGTCATTGAAGTGCATGTGAAACCCGGCGACAGCATCGACGCGGAAGACGCGCTGGTGACGCTGGAGTCGGACAAGGCCACCATGGACGTGCCCTCGCCGCAGGGCGGCGTGGTCAAGGAAGTCAGGATCAAGGTTGGCGACAACGTCGCCGAAGGCTCGGTGCTGGTGATGCTGGAGCCGGCCGGCCAGGCCGCTGCTGCGCCCGCGCCTGCAGCCGCACCGGCGCCTGCCGCCGCTGCACCGGCCCCGACAGCCGCCGCAGCCCCCGCAGCCCCCGCGCCGGCTCCGGCCGCAGCGCCGGCTGGCGGTGGCGGCATCATCGAGGTGAAGGTGCCTGATATCGGCGACTACGACGCCGTGCCGGTCATCGAAGTTCACGTCAAGGCGGGCGACACCATCAATGCCGAAGACGCCGTGGTGACGCTGGAGTCCGACAAGGCCACCATGGACGTGCCGTCGCCGCAAGGCGGCGTGGTCAAGGAAGTCAAGGTCAAGGTCGGTGACAACGTCGCCGAAGGCACGCTGCTGCTGATCCTGGAAGGCGCCGCCGCAGCCGCCGCCCCGGCCGCTGCCGCCGCGGCACCGGCTCCGGCTGCCAGCGCGCTCGCACCGGCGCGGGCCCCCGCAGCCGCCGCCCCGGCTCCGGCCGCAGCGCCTGCTGCCGCGCCGGCCGCCGCTGGCGCAACCGGCAAGGCCGCCCACGCCAGCCCCTCGGTGCGCAAGTTCGCACGCGAGCTGGGCGTGGACGTGTCGCGCGTGCCGGGTACCGGCCCCAAGGGCCGTATCACCCAGGAAGACGTGCAGGGCTACGTCAAGGGCGTGATGAGCGGCCAGGCCGCCGCGCCCGCGCAGGCCGCCGCGGCTGGTGCCGGTGGTGGCGAGCTCGGCCTGCTGCCGTGGCCGAAGGTCGATTTCACCCGCTTCGGCGAGGTCGAAAGCAAGGCCCTGTCGCGCATCAAGAAGATCTCGGGCGCCAACCTGCACCGCAACTGGGTCATGATCCCGCACGTCACCAACCATGACGAAGCGGACATCACCGAACTGGAAGCCTTCCGCGTCCAGCTGAACAAGGAAAACGAAAAGGCCGGCATCAAGGTGACGATGCTCGCCTTCATGATCAAGGCCACGGTGGCGGCGCTGAAGAAGTTCCCGAACTTCAATGCCTCGCTGGACGGTGACAACCTCGTGCTGAAGAAGTACTTCAACGTCGGTTTCGCCGCGGACACCCCGAACGGCCTGGTCGTGCCGGTGATCAAGGACGCCGACAAGAAGGGCGTGCTGGAGATCAGCCAGGAAATGAACGAACTGGCCAAGCTGGCACGCGACGGCAAGCTCAAGCCGGACCAGATGCAGGGCGGCTGCTTCTCGATCTCGTCGCTGGGCGGCATTGGCGGCACGTACTTCACGCCGATCATCAATGCGCCGGAAGTGGCCATCATGGGCGTGTGCAAGTCGTACCAGAAGCCCGTGTGGGACGGCAAGCAGTTCGTGCCGCGCCTGACGCTGCCACTGTCGCTGTCGTGGGACCACCGCGTCATCGACGGTGCCGAGGCCGCGCGCTTCAACACGTACTTCGGGCAACTGCTGGCGGATTTCCGCCGGATCCTGCTGTAAGCGGGGTTGCGCCGGGCGGGCAGGCCGACGGCCTGGCCTGCCCGGCGCACCACGCGCAACCGGGAGCGAGCCATGACTACCTGCGTGGTCGTCAGGAAGGGCGCCGAGGTGGCCATCGCGGCAGACGCGCTTGTCACCTTTGGCGACACGCGCCTGTCGCGTGCCTACGAGCGCAACCAGAAGGTGTTCCCGGTGGGCGACGGCTTTATCGCGCTGGCCGGGACCACCGCGCACTTCCCGGTCATGCGCACGCTGCTGGCGGGGCTGGGCGAGGAGTGCCGGCTGGGCTCGCGCGACGACGTGTTCCGCACCTTCCTGAAGGTGCATGAGAAGCTGAAGTCGGACTATTTCGTCAACACCAAGGAAGACGAGGACGATCCCTACGAGTCGTCGCAGATCGTATGCCTGATCGCCAATCCGGCGGGCATCTTCGGCGTCTATTCGTACCGCGAGGTGTTTTCGTTCGACCGCTTCTGGGGCATCGGCTCGGGCCGCAACTACGCGCTGGGCGCGATGCATGCGGTCTATGACCGGCCGGACCTGGATGCGGGCGAGATCGCGCGTATCGGCGTCGATGCGGGCGTGGAGTTCGACAAGAGTTCGGCGGGGCCGATCGAGGTGCACACCGTGCGGCTGCACGAGGGTGACGCCGCACCGGCGGCGGTGGCTGGCGGTACCGCGGGTGGCAATCCGTCGACCGGCAATACAGCACCCGACAGCGCGGCAACCAACAACGACGGCGCGCCCTGAAGCCGAGAGGCGGGCGCGCATAGAGGAGCAAACATGAGTGTGATCGAAGTCAAGGTGCCGGATATCGGCGATTTCGACGCGGTGGAAGTGATCGAGGTGCTGGTCAAGGCCGGCGACACGGTCGAGGTGGAACAGTCCCTGATCGTGCTGGAATCCGACAAGGCCAGCATGGACGTGCCGTCGTCGGCCGCCGGCAAGGTGGTTGAGGTCAAGGTCAAGGTCGGCGACAAGGTCGGCCAGGGCGCGGTGATCTGCACCATCGAGGCCCAGCAGGCCGCGGCCGCCCCGGCGCCCGCGCAAGCCCCGGCACCGGCGCAGGCTCCCGCACCCGCGGCGGCTGCTCCGGCCCCGGCTCCTGCCGCCGCCAGCCACAGCGGCGGCGCCGATATCCAGTGCGAGATGCTGGTGCTGGGCGCCGGCCCCGGCGGCTATTCGGCCGCTTTCCGCGCCGCAGACCTGGGCATGAACACCGTGCTGGTGGAGCGCTATGGCACCCTGGGCGGCGTCTGCCTGAATGTGGGCTGCATCCCGTCCAAGGCGCTGCTGCACAACGCCGCCGTGATTGACGAAGCCAAGGCGCTGGCTGCCCACGGCATCCTGTTCGGCGAAGCCAAGATCGACCTGGACGGCCTGCGCCACTACAAGAACCAGGTGGTCGGCAAGCTGACCGGCGGCCTGGCCGGCATGGCCAAGGCGCGCAAGGTGCAGGTGGTGCGCGGCGTCGGCAATTTCCTCGACCCGCATCACCTGGAGGTGGAGCTGACTGAAGGCGAGGGCAAGCAGACCACCGGCAAGAAGACCGTGATCCGTTTCGAGAAGGCCATCATCGCCGCCGGCAGCCAGGCGGTGAAGCTGCCCTTCATCCCCGAAGACCCGCGCATCGTCGACTCGACCGGCGCGCTGGAGCTGCCCGAAGTGCCCAACAAGATGCTGGTCATTGGCGGCGGCATCATCGGCCTGGAAATGGCCACGGTGTACAGCACGCTGGGTGCCGAGATCGACGTCGTGGAAATGCTCGACGGCCTGATGAACGGCGCTGACCGCGACCTGGTCAAGGTCTGGGAAAAGAAAAACAAGGACCGCTTCGGCAAGGTCATGCTGAAGACCAAGACCGTCGGCGTGGAAGCCAAATCGGACGGCATCTACGTCAAGTTCGAAGGCGAGGCCGCACCGGCCGAGCCGCAGCGCTACGACCTGGTGCTGGTGTCGGTAGGCCGCTCGCCCAACGGCAAGCGCATCAGCGCCGAGAAGGCAGGCGTTGCCGTGACCGACCGCGGCTTTATCAACGTCGACAATCAGTTGCGCACCAACGTGCCGCATATCTTTGCGATCGGCGACATCGTCGGCCAGCCGATGCTGGCGCACAAGGCCGTGCACGAAGCCCACGTGGCGGCGGAAGCCGCCCATGGCGAGAAGGCCTACTTCGATGCCAAGCAGATCCCGTCGGTGGCCTTCACCGATCCGGAAGTGGCCTGGGCCGGCCTGACCGAAGACGAATGCAAGGCGAATGGGATCAAGTACAGCAAGGGCGTGTTCCCCTGGGCGGCTTCGGGCCGCGCCATCGCCAACGGCCGCGACGAGGGCTTCACCAAGCTGATCTTCGACGAGGAAACCCATCGCGTGATCGGCGGCGGCATCGTCGGCACGCATGCCGGCGACCTGATCAGCGAGGTCTGCCTGGCGATCGAGATGGGCGCCGACGCGGTGGATATCGGCAAGACCATCCATCCGCACCCGACGCTGGGTGAGTCGATCGGCATGGCGGCGGAGATCTATGAAGGTACGTGTACTGACGTGCCGCCGCCGCGCAAGCGCTGAGCGCCGGTCGCCGCAAGCGAGAAAGCCCGCCTGTCCAGGCAGCGCCTGTCCAGGCGGGCTTTCTCATGGGCAATTATGCAATTAACCGCCAGGGTTTGGCGGCGTCCGCGAGATCTGGTGCCACAACCGCTTGCATCGCGGCCCGGATGCAGTTTGCGACAGGAGCGGCGCAAGATCTTCGCTGCCTATACTGAATGCAGCCGGCATGCACCTCAATGCAACCGAGGGCGGCACTGCATATTCGCACGCGGCCGTTCGCTTGCCAGATGTCTGCTGGCGGGATCCGGTGGCCCCCCGTGTGGCTACCGTTCAGCTGACAAGGAGGCACGACGTGTTCAGGCATCTTCTTGTTGCGGTAGACGGCTCCGCCCTGGCCGAAGCGGCCTTTCGCAAGGCACTGGTGTTCGCGCAGGAGACGCAAGCCAGCATTACGGCGGTGCGCGCCTGCCCGGATTTCCACATCACGACTTACCACACCGAAATGCTCACCGACACCCGAGAGCAGTTCGAAGAGGCGGTCCTCGAGGACGCATCGAAATACCTGGACGGCATCGCCCGAGAGGCCGCCGCAGCAGGCGTGCCTTGTGACACCAGCAGCGTGGTCGACGACCACCCCTACGATGCCATCATCAAGGCTGCCGAAGAAAAGGATTGTGACCTGATTGTCATGGCATCTCATGGACACAGGGGTGTGAAGGGTCTGCTGATCGGCAGCGAAACCCTGAAGGTACTGACCCACAGCAAGATTCCGGTGCTGGTATATCGCTGAACGCCGCGTGAATGGGGTCGCCGGCATCGATGATGCCGGACACGTTCGTGATGCCACCATGGTTGCCTGTCATGGGCGCCATAAAGGATCCGCCATGAGCACTCGCCGCTATGTCGTGATGATCGACCAGCCCAGGGACGTTGCCGACGAGCAGATGGCAGAGTACATCAAGCATGCCATCGCCGGCTGGGGTGCCGGATTGCCCCCGCCTCCGGCGGACAGCCCGTTCTTCGACCTGGATGTGTTGTCGGTAACCGTGATCAGCAAGCCGCACAAGGACCATCCATGAAGGATGTGCCCGGTTCAGGGAGCTACCCCGGCCGTTACTGGCATTTCCTGGATGACGGCCGCATGCAATGCGACCTGTGCCCGCGCAACTGCCGCCTGCACGGCGAGCAGCGCGGCGCTTGCTTCGTGCGCCAGCGGGTCGGCGATCGGATGGTGCTGACCGCCTACGGCCGCTCGTCGGGCTTCTGTATCGATCCTGTAGAGAAGAAGCCGCTCAACCACTTTTACCCGGGCTCCGCCGTCCTGTCGTTCGGCACGGCCGGCTGCAACCTGGCCTGCAAGTTCTGCCAGAACTGGGATATCAGTAAATCGCGCGAGATGGAGACCCTGGCCGATGCGGCCATGCCCGAAGCGATCGCCGCATCGGCGGCGGCGCATGGTTGCAAGAGCGTGGCCTTCACCTACAACGACCCGGTGATCTTCGCCGAATACGCCATGGACGTAGCCGATGCCTGCCACGAACTGGGGATCAAGGCGGTGGCAGTGACCGCCGGGTATATGGGCGCCCAGGCGCGGCGTGATTTCTACGCCAGGATGGATGCGGCAAACGTCGACCTGAAAGGCTTTACCGACGCGTTCTATGTTGCCTTCACCGGGGCGCACCTGCAGCCGGTACTGGAGACGCTCCAGTACCTGAAACACGAAACCGATGTCTGGCTGGAGATCACGACGCTGCTCATTCCCGGCAAGAACGACAGCGATGACGAGATTCGCGCCGAGGCCCAGTGGATCGCCAGGGAGCTTGGCCCCGACGTGCCGCTGCACTTCACCGGATTCCATCCGGACTACAAGATGCGCGACGTGCCGCCGACACCATGCTCCACCCTTGCGCGCGCTCGCAAGCACGCGTTGGCGGAGGGGCTGCATTACGTCTACACCGGCAACGTCCACGATACTGCCGGTGCCACCACGTATTGCCCTGTTTGCCGCGCGCAGCTCATTGTGCGCGACTGGCATGCGATCGAAAGCTATCGCCTGACGCCCACGGGAACTTGCCCGGACTGCTTTGCGCAGATTGCAGGACGTTTCGGGAATTTTGAGCGTCAGTTCGGGCGGCGGCGGATTCCTGTGTACATCGGGGAATAAGCCGGCATGCAGGCGCAGTGCCCACAGCCGCTGGTCGCTGGGACCAACCTGGTGGAAGGGGGAAGCGCAAAAAAAAGCCCGACCTGTAGAGGTCGGGTTTAACGATACCTTTGGACAAGGAGACCGCGGTACCGAGGAGACATCGGCAGACAAGGCAGCGCCGGTGCAACTCAGTCAGGGCACTACCTTCATCGTTGGCAAAGCACACCGCAAACGCCAGGCGTCGATATGCTTTGCCAACGGACCGGCCGTAGCCGGTCCATCTTCAACGCAGACTGCTATCAGGCAGCCGTCGTCTTCTTCGCCGTGGCCGTACGGGCCGTGGCGCTGGCTTGCTGGGCAGCCTTGGTGGCAGCCGTTGCCGCAGCCTGGAAGTTGGTTTCAGCGATTTCGACCGCTTGCTTGGTCGCCTTCTGCACCGACTCGTAGGCGTTGTTGGCAGCGGAGATCGCCGACTTCACGATGGCCACGGTCGATTCCGAACCGGCCGGGGCGTTCTTGGCGAGGTTCTCGACCAGGGCTTGCACGTTCTTCGAGCCTTCGGCCAGTTGGGCCTCGGCTACCTTGGTGAACTCGCTCTGGGTTTCCGAAGCGATTTCATACAGGTGGCGCGTGTAGGCCAGGGTCTTTTCGGCAACCGGCTGCACGGCTGCGGCCTGGATGGCCAGCAGTTCCTGCGCGTCCTTGGCCGACAGTGCCTTCTTGGCGTTGTCGACGCTTTCTGCGAACGAGGTCTTGACGACCTGCAGGTTCAGCTCGACGAGCTTTTCGACGCCTTCAAACGCCTTGGTGGTCAGGCCGAACAGCGTTTCGAGGTTGGCCTTTTGCGCTGCTGCAACTTGTTCCGGGGTGAGGATCATTGCTGGTCTCCAGTGGTGAACTTCAAGGTCTAGCAAATTAAGCCGCCTAGATGTCAGGGCCGTGACGGTGTTGTGCCGGATTCGGCCAGCCCAGGCGTGTGGGTGGGTCAAGGCGCATTTCTTGTTTGGTGCGCCGCAACAATTCCTATTGTAGAGACGCCGGATTCAATGTCAAGTGGATTTTGTGCGATGCACAAAAGAGCGTTGCAGACGATGTACGGATGTGGCGGCTGCGCTATCCCGGCACGCTCCGGCGATGGCCGGGCAGGGGTGCTACCATCCCGGATTGCCCGCGCCCGCACGGCTGGCCGCCGCCGGGAATCCAACAAGACATGAACCGAACCGCCCAGGCCACTTCCATGCTCGCTTTCTACGCCGACCACTTTGTGCTGCCACTGCCACCCGGGCACCGTTTCCCGATGCGCAAGTACAGCATGCTGCGCGATGCCGTCGCGGCGCAGGTGCCGGGGTTGCGCCTGGTGGAGGCGCCGCGCGCGGGCGACGACGCCTTGTTGCTGGCGCACACGCCCGGGTACGTGCAGGCCGCGTCAACCGGCACGCTCGACGCGGCGCGCCAGCGCGAAATCGGCTTCCCGTGGTCCGAGGCCATGGTGGAACGCTCGCGGCGCTCCGCCGGCGCCACCATCGAGGCCTGCCGGACGGCGCTGCGCGAAGGCGTTGCCGTGAACCTGGCGGGCGGCACCCACCATGCGTATGCCGACAAGGGCGGCGGCTTCTGCGTGTTCAACGATGCCGCCATTGCGGCCCGCGTGCTGCAGCGCGATGGTGCCGTGCGCCGCGTGGCCGTGGTCGACCTGGACGTGCACCAGGGCAACGGCACCGCGTCGATCCTGCAAGGCGATCCCTCCGTGTTCACGCTGTCGCTGCATGGCGAGAAGAACTATCCGTTCCGCAAAGAAGCCAGCAACCTGGACGTCGGCCTGCCAGACGGCTGCGACGACGACACCTATGCGCAGGCGCTGCAGGCGGCGCTGGACACGCTGTTCAGTCGCTTCGATCCTGAACTGCTCATCTACCTGGCCGGTGCCGATCCGCATGAGGGCGATCGCCTCGGGCGGCTCAGGCTGACCCTGGCGGGCCTGGCACGGCGCGACCGGCTGGTGTTCGATGCCGCGCATGCACGCCAGTTGCCGGTGGCAGTGGCGATGGCGGGCGGCTACGGCAACCAGATCGAGGATACGGTTGCGGTCCACGCGCAGACTGTGAGCCTAGCCGCGCAATATCACGCGCGCCATGCACAGGTGGCGCTGGCCTCATGAGTGGCGTGATGGAGCAAGGCGGCGCAGCGGCAAGCGCCCGCGCCACCCTGTGGGTGGCGTCGATGCCGTGGCTGTTCGTGCTGATCTGGAGCACCGGCTTTATCGTCGCCAAATACGGCATGCCGTATGCGGAGCCGATGACCTTCCTGTTCCTGCGCTTTGCCGGCGTGGTGGTGCTGATGGTGCCATTCGTGCTGCTGGCGCGCGTGCCGCTGCCGCGCCTGCCAGGCAAGGCGGAAACGGACTGGCGCGCCGTCGGCCATATCGCCGTCGCCGGGCTGCTGCTGCAGACGGGCTACCTGGGCGGCGTCTGGGCGGCGATCAAGCTTGGCATGCCCGCCGGCGTATCGGCGCTGATCGTCGGCATGCAGCCGATCCTGACCGCGCTGATCGCCACGCGCATGGGTGAGCGCATCGGCGCGCGCCAGTGGCTGGGGTTGCTGCTGGGCATTGCCGGCGTGGCACTGGTGGTGGCCAACAAACTGGGTGCCAGCGGGCTCACGCCGGCAAGCCTGGCACTGGCGGGTGGCGCCTTGCTCAGCATCACGGTCGGCACGGTCTACCAGAAGCACTACTGCCCGGTGTTCGACCTGCGCATGGGCTCGGTGATCCAGTTCGCCGCGGCGGCACTTGCGTGCGTGCCGTTCATGTTCCTGTTCGAGACCCGCGCGGTGCAGTGGAGTGCCGCGATGTTCGGTGCCATGGCGTGGTCGGTGGTGGCGCTGTCGATCGGCGCGATCTCGCTGCTGTTCCTGCTGATCCGGCAGGGCGCGGCCACCAAGGTGTCGAGCCTGATGTACCTGACGCCGCCCACTACCGCAGTGATGGCCTGGCTGCTCTTCGGCGAGCGCTTTCCGCCGCTGGCCGCTGCCGGCATGGTGCTCGCGGCGCTGGGTGTCGCACTTGTCATCCGCCGCTAGCCGCGGCGCGTTCGAGTCGCGTACGCGGCTACTTCAGAGTATTCCTATTCCATCCTGTTCCGTCCACGTCTCATGAAACCGCAAGCCGAGTCGCGCAGTGCCTATCTGTACTTCCAGCCGATCACCACGCGTTGGATGGATAACGATGTCTATGGCCACGTTAACAACGTTGTCTACTACAGTTATTTTGATACCGTGGTGAATACCTACCTGATCCGGCAGGGCGTGCTCGATGTCACATCGGGCGACACGATCGGGCTGGTGATCGAGACGCAGTGCAACTACTTCTCGTCGCTCAGCTTCCCCGAGACCGTCGTGGCCGGCCTGCGCGTGGCAAGGCTGGGCACGTCGAGCGTGCGCTATGAGGTCGGGCTGTTCAGCGGCGACAACGAGATCGCCGCCGCGCAGGGGCATTTCATCCACGTCTATGTCGATCGCGCCACGCGCCGGCCGGTGCCGTTGCCCGAGCCGCTGCGCGAGGCGCTGCTGCCGTTGGTGATGACCGACGCGGTGGCGGGCGAGCAAGGGTGGGAACGGGGCAACAGGAGATGAACAAGATGTCCCACGAGGTGCAATTCGGTTCGCAGGATGCCGTGGACTGCGTGGATCGCGCGATCCTGACGCGGCGTTCGGTGCGGGCCTTTCTCGATACGCAGGTGCCGCGCCGGACCGTCGAAGAAATCCTGGCTGTGGCCAGCCGTGCGCCGTCGGGCACCAATACGCAGCCGTGGCGCGTCTATGTGCTGTCCGGCGAGGCCAAGGCCAAGCTGTGCGCCGATGTGCTGGGCGCCTACGAAGACCCCGAGCGCGACAGCAAGTACCTGGAGGAGTATCCGTACTACCCGCGCGAGTGGGCCGATCCCTACTTGTCGCGGCGGCGCAAGGTGGGCTGGGACCTGTACGGGCTGCTTGAGATCAGCCGTGAAGACAAGGCGCGCATGCATGAACAGCATGCGCGCAACTTCCGTTTCTTCGATGCGCCGGTGGGGATGATCTTCACCATCGACCGCATCATGGAGCAGGGCAGCTGGCTGGACTACGGCATGTTCCTGCAAAGCATCATGGTCGCCGCCCGGGCGCGGGGGCTCGATACCTGCCCGCAGGCGGCGTTCACGCAATTCCACAAGATCATCGGCAGTCACCTGCGGCTGCCGCCGGAGGAAATGGTGGTGTGCGGCATGTCACTGGGTTTTGCCGACCCGGAAGCGATCGAGAACCAACTGACCACGGAACGTGAACCGGTCAGCGAGTTCGCGCGTTTCCTCTCATAGTAAAGCTTGTATCAATGTGTAACGATGAATGCCGATATACAAGGTGACTTCCCTGTGTTGGCTGGAGTGTTTCCAGGAGGCAGCAAGGTGAACCCGGGTACGCCCGGGGCAAGCCAGAGGCGGTTCGCATGCAAACGTGACCTTTTGGTTGCTTTTTCCACAATGTGGAAATGTTTGCAAATCGAACTTTAAGGAGCGTCTGTAAGTCTTTAATCTTGCTAACAATTTCTTTCTTTCCTACACTAGCGCCATTCCTATGCGCTGAACGAATCATGTTCCGGTCTGATTCCATTTTTTCCAGATTCTTCGGCTCCGCACCCCTGTCCGCTGTTGCTGCCGCGGTCCTGGTGTCGGTGTCGATGGTCGCGGCACCCGTGGCCCTAGCGGCCACCACGTCTGCAACCACCCAAAAAACGTCCAAGAAGCAGGCAAAATCGGCTAACGCCGAGAAAAAGAGTGCTTCGAAGACTGTCGCCAAGAGTTCGCGTGGCGGCAAGGTCGCCAAGAGCGAAGCAAGCAGCACGCGCAAGGTGGTGGTGCTGAGGAACGGCAAGCGCCATACCGTTGTGGCCCAGCGCGCGGCACCCGTGCGCGCCGTCTTCACCCCGGCCAAGCCGTCGCTGGGCGAAGCCATGGGCTTGCGCGACACCGATGACGCGCTGGCACTGCGTTCCAGCGTGGCGCTGGTGATGGACCAGAACTCAAACGAGGTGCTGTTCCAGAAGAACGCCAGCGCGGTGCTGCCGATTGCCTCGATCACCAAGCTGATGACCGCGCTGGTGGTGATGGACGCCCGCCTGCCGATGGACGAAGTCCTGACCATCTCCGAGGACGACCGCGACACCGAGAAGCACAGCAGTTCGCGCCTGCGCTTCGGTACGCAGTTGACGCGCCAGGAACTGCTGCTGCTGGCGCTGATGTCGTCCGAGAACCGCGCCGCGTCGGCACTGGGCCGCAACTATCCGGGCGGCCTGCCGGCCTTTGTGCAGGCGATGAACCGCAAGGCCCGCGAGCTGGGCATGAACGACAGCCACTTCGTCGATTCCAGCGGGCTGTCGAGCAGCAATGTGTCGAGCGCGACAGACCTGGTGCGCATGGTCAACGCAGCGTACCGCAACCCGACCATTCGCGAGTTCTCGACGCAGACCGAGCATGAGGTCAACGTGATGGGCCGCACCCAGCACTACGTCAGCACCAACCGCCTGGTGCGCGGCGGCAACTGGGAGATCGGCCTGCAGAAGACCGGCTTTATCTCCGAAGCTGGCCAGTGCCTGGTGATGCAGGCCAAGGTCCAGGGCCGCAACGTGGTGATGGTGTTCCTGGACTCGGCCGGCAAGCTGTCGCGCTTTGCCGATGCCAACCGCGTCAAGGAATGGCTGGAGCATGCGCCGTCGCCATCGTCCCCGCAGCGTGGCTTCCCGTCGTCGCCGAACCTGACGCAGGCTCCGGGCGGCGCGCACGCGATCCTGGCTTCGCAGCAGTCGCGCGGCATTTGATACGGAACGCCTGACCGGAAAAAACGCGCCGTGCTACGGCGCGTTTTTCTTTTTGGCGGCCGCGGCCGTCAGAGCAGCTTGCCGGGGTTCATGATCCCGGCCGGGTCGAACACGGCCTTGATTTCGCGCATCAGCCGCAGTTCCAGCGGGTCCTTCATGGCCAGGAAGGCATAGCGCTTGAGCTGGCCGATGCCATGCTCGGCGCTGATGCTGCCGCCGTAGCGCATCACTTCGTCCAGCACTGCGTCGGTCACCGCATCGCCTTGCGTGGCCGCCCAGTCCCTGGGCGCGCCGGCTGGGCGCGACAGGTTGTAGTGCAGGTTGCCGTCGCCGAAGTGCCCGAAGATAAAGGGCCGGATGGCGGGATCGAGCCCACGCAGCCGCGTTTCCATCGAGGTCATGAAGGCCGGGATCTGCTCGATCGGCAGCGAGATGTCGTGCTTCAGGTGCGGGCCGTCGGCGCGCTGTGCCTCGGAGATTTCCTCGCGCAGTTTCCACAGCGCCTGCAATTGTGCGAGCGAGGCAGACACGGCTGCATCGAGGCACAGCTCGCGCTCCAGCGCCTCGCCGATGACGCGTTCGAGCAGCGCGTTCAGTGCCGCTTCATCGGTGGTGTCGGCCAGTTCCACCAGCACATAGGCGGGGTAGCGCTGCGCAAACGGTTCCTGCACCCCTTCCGCGTGCGTGAGCACCAGGTCCAGGCAGTCGCCGGTAAAGAACTCGAAGGCCTGCAGGCGCGCGCCGCATTGCGCGAACAGCAGCTCGTAGAGTGCCAGCGACTGCGCCGGTGAGGCCACCGCCGCCAGCACCACGCTGCGCGTGTCGGTGCGCGGGAACAGCCGCAGCGCGGCCGCGGTGATCACGCCGAGCGTGCCTTCGGAGCCGATCAGCAACTGCTTCAGGTCATAGCCGGTATTGTCCTTGCGCAGCGTGCGCAGGCCGTGGAAGACCTCGCCGTTGGGCAGCACGGCTTCCACGCCCAGCACCAGCTCGCGCGCCATGCCATAGCGCACCACGTTCACGCCGCCGGCATTGGTCGCAAGGTTGCCGCCGATCTGGCATGAATCTTCAGCCGCCAGCGACAGCGGCAGCAACCGGTTGGCGTCTTGCGCCGCGCGGCGCAGGTTGCCGAGGATGCAGCCGGCCTCGGCAACCATGGTGTTGGCGATGGTGTCGAGCGAGCGCACCGCGTTCATGCGATCCAGGCTCAGCACCACGTTCTGCGCCTGCGCATCGGGTGTGGCGCCGCCGCACAGGCCGGTATTGCCGCCGCGCGGCACCACCGGCACCGCGGCCTGCTGGCACAGCGCCAGGGCGCGCGACACCTCGTCCACGGTACGCGGCCGCAGCACGGCCTGGGCCTGGCCGCGGTAGATGCCGCGCCAGTCGGACAGCCACGGGGCGATGTCGTCGGGGTTGGTCAGGACGGTGTCGGCGCCGAGGGCCTCGGTGAGCCGCTGGGCGAATTGGCCGGTTTGCATGATGGCGGTGTCGTTTCAGGAAAGGGAAGGGTGGCTGCTGGCGCGCGCTGTCGACGTTTCATCGGCGCGCGTGCGCAGCACAAGGCCAAGTCGGCGTGCGGCGCATTGCAGGTGCGTCACCGCGGCGGCGCGGGCTGCCGCGGCATCGCCACGGCGGATAGCATCGACGATCGCTTCATGCTCGGCATGCACGGTCTCGGCCAGGCCGGCCTGGCGCAGCGTATTGGCGCGCGCGGTGGCCACGGCCTGGTGCAGCTGCAGGTTCAGGTACTGCAGCAGCTGGCGGTAGTAGGGGTTGTGCGTGGCGGCGGCAATGCCGATATGGAAGGCGGCGTCGATATCGGCGGCCGGCTGCGGGTCATAGAGATGAGCGTGCAGCCGCTGCAGCAACCCGCTCAGTGCGGCCACGTCCTCATCGCTGCGGCGCGCGGCGGCCAGCGCCGCGGCGGCGCCTTCCAGGTCGATGCGCAGGTCGTACAGGTCCGCCAGCCCGCTGGCGTCGATATCGGGTTCGCGCGGCAGCTGGAACCCCGCCGCGCCGGTACGCGAGCGCACCGTGCAGCCAACGCCCTGGCGTGACTCGACGAGCCCCTGCGAGCGCAGGTGCTCGGTGACTTCGCGGATCACTGCGGCGCTGACGCCGTACTGCTCGGCCAGCTGCCTGCCGGTCGGCAGTCGGCTGCCGACGGGGTAGGTGCCGCTTTCGATGTCGGCGCGCAACTGGCGGGTGACCTGTTCGGTGAGGGTGACGGCACGGGTTCGCATGGTGCCGATTATAAGGTTTGCTGGTTATCTGAAAACATAGGGTAAACCATTGAATTGGGATGGCCGCGGCCCCAAAGCAAAACGCGCGGACTGCCATGATGGCAATCCGCGCGTTGGCGGTGGCTGGTGATTCGGTCTTTTCAGGCGGCAGCTTCGGTCACGTAGCCCATGCCGCGCGAGATCTGCAGCGCCGTGTCCTTCAGGTTCTGCAGCCAGCTGTCCTGCAGCCGGTCGGCCGGCGCCGACAGCGACAGCCCGGCCACCAGCCGGCGCGAATCGTCATAGATGCCGGCGGCAATGCAGCGCACGCCAAGTTCCAGCTCTTCATTGTCGCGCGCATAGCCGTTGGAGCGCACCCAGCTGAGTTCCCGCTCGAGCTTGGTCAGGTCGGTGATCGAGGTGCGCGTATGTCCGGCCAGCCCGGTGCGGGTGGCGTAGTTGCGCACGCGCGCGGCTTCGTCCGCAGCCAGGAACAGCTTGCCGACCGAGGTCAGGTGCAGCGGCGCGCGGCCGCCGATGGCGCGCACCACCTGCATGCCCGAGCGCTCGCTGTAGGCGCGCTCGATGTAGACGATCTCGTCGCCCTGGCGCACCGACAGGTTCACGGTCTGGCCGGTGACGCGGTGCAGCGCGCGCATCGGCGCCAGCGCCGCGTCGCGCACCGACAGGCGTGCCTTGACCAGGTTGCCCAGTTCCAGCAGCCGCATGCCGAGCCGGTAGCTGCCGGGATCGGAGCGGTCGACAAAGCGGCAGGCCACCATGTCGTTGAGGATGCGGTGGGCAGTTGAGGGATGCAGCCCCGTGGCCAGTGACAGCTCTTTCAGGCTGACCGGGTCGGCGTGCTGCGCGAGCGCGTCCAGCAGGGTCATCATGCGCTCGATGACCTGGATGGACGTCTTGCCGGGTGACTTGTCTGCGTCGGACATAGATGGGAAAAAGAAAAATGTTGCCTTGCGGCATTTTTAAGCGTCTGCCTGATTCTATCTCGCATTGTGAAAATTTCAATAGGTGAAATGACATTACCGTAAGAAATGCCCGGTGATGTCGCTCGCGCAAGTGATGTGCATTGCACCTGATTCACGCCCTTGCTGAACGGTTTGTGCGCCACGCGCGACGCAAACGCGCATAATTGTGGGGTTTCGGGGTCTGGAGAAGTCGACAATGCGAGTTGGTCTGTTCGCCACCTGCCTGGTGGACCTGATGCGTCCGGAAATCGGGTTTTCGGTGCTCAAGCTGCTGGAAGCCGCCGGCTACGAGGTCATGGTGCCCGAGGCGCAGACCTGCTGCGGCCAGCCGGCCTACAACTCGGGCGAGCGCGCGGTGTCGCGCGACCTGGCGGAGAAATTCCTGCGCGAGTTCGAGATGTTCGACTACATCGTGGTGCCGTCGGGCAGTTGCGGCGGCATGATCCGCCAGCATTACGGCGACCTGCTGCACAACGATCCCGAACTCAACGGTCGCTACGAGCGCCTGCGCGAACGCGTGTTCGAGCTGACGGATTTCCTGGTCAACGTGGCCAGGGTGCAGACGCTGCCGTCGTCGTTCTCGGGCCATGTCACCTATCACGATTCCTGTTCCGGCCTGCGCGAGCTGGGCGTCAAGCAGCAGCCGCGTGAGCTGCTGTCGCGCCTGCCGGGCGTGCAGCTGACAGAAATGAAGGATTGCGAAGCCTGCTGCGGTTTTGGCGGCACCTTCTCGGTCAAGTACGGCAATATCTCGACGGCGATCGTCGATGAGAAGTGCGCCAACATCAAGGCCAGCGGCGCCGATACGGTGGTGCTGGGCGACCTGGGTTGCATCCTCAATATCGAAGGCCGCCTGCGCCGCACCGGCGACAGCAGCACGCGCGTGCTGCATATCGCCCAGGTGCTGGCGGGCGACGCCTGACATCCGCTGAAATCCGGGGAATCGCCACGATGCAAGTCCACAGCATGGAATTCAAGGCGCGTGCCGGCCAGAAGCTGGCCGACCAGCGCCTGCAGCAGAACCTGAAGAAGCTTTCGACCAAGTTCGTCACGGCCCGCGCGGATGCGATCCGCGATATCGACTTCGACGCCACGCGCGAGGCCCTCAAGGAGCGCCGCAACCGCGCGCTGGAGAACCTCGACGTCTGGCTGGCCACCTTCGAAGAGAACGCGACCAGGCGCGGCGCCACGGTGCTGTTTGCCGAGACCACCGCCGATGCCGCGCGCCTGGTGGCCGAGATCGCGCAGAAGCATGACGTGAAGAAGGTCATCAAGAGCAAGTCCATGGTGACCGAGGAAATGCGGCTGAACCAGGTGCTGGGCGAGATGGGCGTGCAGAGCATCGAGACCGACCTGGGCGAATACATCCTGCAGATCAACGACTCGGAGCCGCCGTCGCACATCATTGCGCCGGTGGTGCACAAGGACAAGGACGAGATCGCCGACCTGTTCGCTAGGGTTCACCACAAGCCGCGGCTGACCGAGATCCCGGAGATGACGCGCGAGGCGCGCGAAGTGCTGCGGCCCGAGTTCCTGAGCGCCGACATGGGCGTCACCGGCGGCAACTTCATCATTGCCGAGACCGGCTCGGTGGCGGTGGTCACCAACGAGGGCAACGAAGGCATGTGCACGGTGATGCCGCGCGTGCACGTGGCCGTGACCGGCATCGAAAAGGTGCTGCCGACGCTGGAAGACCTGGCCACGGTGATGCGCCTGCTGCCGCGCTCGGCCACCGGCCAGGCCATCTCGAACTACTTCTCGCTGCTGACCGGCCCGCGCGCCGAGGGCGAGCGCGACGGCCCCGAGCACATGTACTTCGTGCTGGTCGATGGCGGCCGCACCGGGCTGATCGGCGGCGACTTCCAGGAGATGCTGCGCTGTATCCGCTGCGGCGCCTGCATGAATCATTGCCCGGTGTACCAGAAGATCGGCGGCCATGCCTATGGCTGGGTCTACCCGGGACCGATGGGCAGCGTGCTGACGCCAAGCTATGTCGGCCTCGCCAATGCGATCGACCTGCCACAGGCGGCGACCATGTGCGGCGAGTGCAACCGCGTGTGCCCGGCATCGATCCCGCTGTCGGACCTGCTGCGCAAGCTGCGCGAGAAGCAGATGGAACGCGGGCTGCGCCCATGGCAGGAGCGCTTCGCGCTGCAGGCGTGGGGCTACGTCGCCAAGCGCCCGGAGCTGTATGCCTTTGCCACCCGCATCGGCGCCTGGCTGCTGGGCCGCATGGGCGGCAGCAACAAGCTGATTGCCAGCCTGCCGATGGCCGGCAAGGGCTGGACCGAAACCCGCGACATGCCGGCCCCGTCGGGCCGCACGTTCCGCGAACTGTACAAGGAAAGGAGGGCACGTTCATGAGCGCCGCCAACAACGAAGCACTGGTGCGCATGCGTGCCGCACTGGACCAGCACCTGGCCGGATCGATGCCCGCTGGCGACCTGGTGCGCGCATGGCGCGAAGCCGGTACGGGGCTGGCGCTGCCGCCGGTCTACGGGCAGGCAATGGAAGAGCTGCTGCGCCGGCTCGAGATGTCGGCAGTGTTCGCGCAGGATAGCTGCTCGTTCTCGAGCTCGGCTGTGACAGACCAGCTGACGCGCTGGCTGGACAAGGCGGCAACAGTCTGAGGCTTCAGTACAGCACCACTAACCCTTCATCATCCCCGTCAGCGTATCCACGAATTCCAGCGATAGCCGCGACAGCGGTTCAGTCTGCACATGGAAGATCTGCACCGAGGCATTGACCTTGGTGCGTACCGGCACCGCGACGATATTGGGCCAGCTCTGGCCGAACACGGTCATGGCATCGACCAGCGCGATGCCGGCGCCGGCCTGCGCCAGCGCGCGCGCCACGTGCGCCTGCTCCACCTGCACGCGCATATCGGGTTGGTTGCCCTCGCTGCCGAACATCTCATGGACCAGCAATCCGAACGGCACGTCCGGTCCGTAGCCGATCAGGTCCTCCCCGACCAGCTCGGCCGGGCGCACCCAACTCCGCGTGGCCAGCCGGTGATCCACCGGCACCAGCGCCACGATCGCGTTCTTTACCAGCAGGCGCGCCTCCAGGTTGGGGTGCACCAGCGGCATGTTCGACACGGCCAGGTCCACCTGTCCCGACAGTAACGCGCGCAGCATATTGCCGGGGATCTGCGTACGCACCACCACCCGCACCGCCGGGTGCGCAGCGCGAAAGCTCGCGATGGCGCGCGGCAGCACGGTCTGGCCCAGGTTGGGGCTGCATGTGAGGCGCAGGCTGCCGGTGCGGTTGGCCGCGAGGTCCTCGGCGATCTCGTTGACGCGCTCGATCCCTTCATAGACCGCATTCACTTCGCCCAGCAGGCGCCGCGCTTCCGGCGTAGGGTAGAGCCGCCCCTTGGTGCGGCGGAACAATTCCAGGCCGAGGCGTTGCTCGGTGTGCGACATCAACCGGCTGATGGCCGGCTGCGACACGTACAGCAGCTTGGACGCACCGCTGATCGAGCCGGTCAGCATCACCGCGCGGAACACCTCGATCTGGCGCAGGTTCATTTTCATGACATTAACCTGATGTTAAGGCTGGCGGACATATAAGCATATGACAGTCAATGGCGCCATACCTACACTGAACTCCATCGACACACGCCGCGCGCCGCAGGGCACGCACCAGCGATGTGCAGGGTTTTCCATCCCGGAGGCAGGAGACTGTATGAGCGACATCCATCTCACCTACATCAACGGCAAGGACATCGCGCGCCTGGAAATGACCGACGCCGAGATCCTCGACGCGGTCGAGCAGGCGCTCGTGGCGCAGGGCAACGGCCAGACCGTGATCGAGCCACGCGTGCACCTGATTCCCGACCCCGCCTTCAACGGCCACTTCAACGTGTTGCGCGGCTATGTGGCGCCGCTGGGGCTGGCAGGCGTCAAGATCGTCGGCGACTTCGTCGACAACTACAAGCTCGGGCTGCCATCGGAAATGGCGATGCTCAACCTGTTCGATCCGCGCACCGGCATGCCGGTGGCGATGATCGATGCCACCTTCATTACCGATGCCCGCACCGGCGCGCTAACCGCGCTCGGCGCCAAGCATCTGGCGCGCCGCAACAGCAAGGTGCTGGGCCATATCGGCGCGCGCGGCACCTCCTACTGGAATGTGCGCCTGCTCGACAGCCTGTTCGACTTCGACGAGATCCGCGTGCACTCGCGCCGCCCCGAAAGCCGCAATGCCTTCGCCGCGAGGCTGGAGCGTGATCTCGGCAAGAAGATCGTCGTCACCGAAGACTGGGAGTCGTGCGTGCGCGGCGCCGATATCGTGATCGAGGCCTCGCGCCTGGAGCGGCCGACGCCGATGCTGAAGACCGAGTGGATCAAGCCCGGCGCCTTTATCGTGCCGTACGGCACCATGAGCGCGGTCGAGCTGTCGCTGACCGACATCATGACCAGGATGGTGGTGGATGACTGGGGCCAGTGCAAGGGCGGCATGTTCGGCTCGCTGCGCGCGCATGTGGAAGCCGGCAAGCTGTCGGAACAGACGCTCTATGCCGAACTGGGCGAGATCGTCGCCGGGCGCAAGCCGGGCCGCCAGAGCGACGACGAGACCAACCTGTTCTGGCACCGCGGCCTGTCGCTGAGCGATATCGCGCTGGGCCACGCTATCCTGAAAAAGGCCGAGAGCCGCGGCCTGGGCCAGAGGTTGCTCTACGCATGATCGCCAACGCCCGCATGTACTCGGTCAGCGCGCCGGTGGAGCAGGCGTGGCGCGCGCTGTTGGCGCACGTGGCCGACCGCGCCGGCGTGGACCTGCCATATGTCGAACATCCCGCGCCGGCCCCGGTCAACGCGTTGTGGGCGCGGCTGGACTGCGGCTGCGTATTCATGTGCGGCTATCCCTATGCCAGCGCGCCGGCAACGCCGCAATTGCTGGCCGCGCCGGTGCCGGCGCTGGCGCGCTACGGCGGGCGCCCGGTCTACTTCAGCGAATTCATCGTGCGTGCTGACGCGCCGGTGCAGGCGCTGGCGCAGACCTTCGGCGCTCGGCTGGCATGCATGCTGCCTGAGTCCAACTCGGGCTACAACGCGCCGCGCCATCACCTGATGCGGCTGGCGCCGGCCGGCACCCGTGCGCTGTACCGGCCTGCCGCCGCACCCACGCCGACCCCGCGCCAAGTCATCGACGCGGTCATCGGCGGGGATGCCGAGGTGGGAGTGGTCGACAGCTATGTGCTGGACCTGCTGCGCCGCTTCGAACCCGGGCTCGCGGGGCAGCTGAAAACGCTGGAGGTGACCCCGGCCGCGCCGATCCCGCCGCTGGTCGCCTCCGCGCAGGCCGACCCGCACGAGTGCGCGTATGTGCGTGCCGCGCTGCTGACGCTGCATGAGGGTGCAACGGGGAGCGCGTTGCTGTCCATGCTGGGGCTGGCGCGCTTTGCGCCGGTGCAACCGGCCGACTATGCCGTTCTGCCTGAACTCGCACGCGAAGCGGACCAGGCGGGGTTTGCGCTGACCGATGCCGGACCGGGCACGGCCAAGCACGATAACTAGACTGCCGGCGCGGTGGGGGAGCCAAGCCTGATCACTGCCAAATAGGGGAAACCGTCATGAAGACCGCTGTGAAACCTGATGTGGAAGCTGCCGTGAAGCCCGCCGTAAATCCTGTCCTTCGACGCATGGCCATGCGCTGCGTGCTTGCCTGCATCGCGGCCTGCGCCCCGTGGCTCGCTGCCGCACCCGCGCTGGCCCAGCCGCCTGGGTATCCCGCCAAGCCGGTGCGCATCGTGGTGCCGTTCGCCGCCGGCGGGCCCGCCGATGTGCTCGGCCGCGCGGTCGGCGAAGGCATCGCCAAGGCCACCGGCCAGAGCGTGCTGGTGGAGAACAAGGCCGGCGCCGCCGGCACCATCGGCGTCGACATGGTGGCCAAGGCCGCGCCCGACGGCTATACGCTGGCGCTGGTGCCGGTCGGCAATATCGCGGTTAACCCCACGCTGATGCCGAACCTGCCGTACAAGCCGGCCGACCTGGCGCCGGTGGCGATGCTGGCCACCGCCGAGAACGTGCTGGTGGTCAATGCGGCCACGCCAGTCAAATCGCTGGCGGAACTGCTCAAGCTGGCCGGGCAGAAGCCGGGTGAGCTGAGCTTTGCTTCGCCCGGCGCCGGCAGCCAGGCGCACTTGGCCGGCGAACTGCTGCAGCTGGATGCCCATGTCAAGCTGAACCACGTGCCGTACAAGGGCATCAGCCCGGCCATGACCGATGTGGTCGGCGGCCAGGTGACGATGATGTTCGCGCAGATGTCGGCGGCGCTGCCCTATATCAAGGCCGGCAAGCTGCGCCCGCTGGGTGTGGCCAGCGCCAAGCGCTCGGCGGTGCTGCCCGATGTACCGACCATCGCCGAACAGGGCTTCCCGAAGTTCGAGGCGTTGTCGTGGTATGCGCTGATGGCCCCGGCCGGTACGCCCGCGGAGATCGTGCGCAAGCTCAGTCAGCATGTTGATGCAGTGCTGGCTGATGCGACGCTGAAGGAAAAGCTGGCCACGCTGGGGATGGAAGCGGCCGGCGGCACGCCGCAGCAGCTTGCCACCACCATCCAGAAGGAAAGTACGCGCTGGGCCGGCGTGATTCGGCAGCGGCATATCACTATCGACTGACGCGTCGCGCACTGGCATGAAAAAGGGGAGCCGCCTGGCTCCCCCTCTTCATTGCACGCTGTCTTCAACCCAGCAAGAGCGCATCATCATCCAGCTGCTCGTGCCGCGTCTGCTCAAACATCTTCAGCAGGTCCGGCACATCCAGGCCCTTGCGCTTGTCGCCCGACACGTCCAGCACCACCTGCCCCTGGTGCAGCATCACCGTGCGCTGCCCATAGTCCAGCGCCTGGCGCATGCTGTGCGTCACCATCATCGTGGTCAGCTTGCTTTCCTCGACGATGCGCGCGGTCAGTTCCAGCACGAAGGCCGCGGTCTTCGGATCCAGTGCGGCCGTGTGCTCGTCCAGCAGCAGAATGCGCGACGGCTGCAGCGACGCCATCAGCAGGCTCACCGCCTGGCGCTGGCCACCGGAGAGCAGGCCGATGCGGTCGGTCAGGCGGTTTTCCAGGCCCAGGTTGAGCAGGCGCAGCTTCTCGCGGAACAGCTCGCGCGAGACGCGGTTTAGTGCCGGGCGGAAGCCGCGGCGGCTGCCGCGGGCCATGGCCAGGGCCATGTTTTCCTCGATGGTCAGCGCCTCGCAGGTGCCGGCCATCGGGTCCTGGAACACGCGGGCCACCAGTTGGGCGCGGTCCCATGCGGGCTGGCGCGTGACGTCGGTGTCATCGATGGCAATGCGGCCCGAGTCGACCATCTGGTCGCCGCTGATCGCGTTCAGGAAGGTCGACTTGCCGGCGCCGTTGGAGCCGATCACGGCCACGAACTGGCCGCTCGGGATCTCCAGGCTGAGGCCGCGCAGGGCGCGGGTCTCGATCGGGGTGCCCGGGTTGAAGGTGAGCTTCAGGTCTTGTGCGCGCAGCATCTCAGGCACCTCCGTTCTTGCGGGCGAACAGCTTCTTGCGGGTCGCCGGCAGCACCAGCGCGATCGTCACCAGCGCGGCGGTGACCAGGTTCAGGTCCTGCGCCTTGAGGCCGATGAAGTCGCTGTTCAGCGCCAGCGCGATGAAGAAGCGGTACAGGATGGCGCCCAGCACTACGGCCAGCGTGGTCCAGATCAGGCGGCGTGCCGGCAGGATGGTTTCGCCGATGATCACCGCGGCCAGGCCGATCACGATGGTGCCGATGCCCATGGAGATATCGGAGCCGCCCTGCGTCTGCGCGAACAGCGCGCCGGCCAGTGCCACCAGCGCATTGGACAGCGCCATGCCGGCCAGCGTGGCGCGGCCGGTGGGGATGCCCTGCGAGCGGGCCATGCGCGGGTTGGCGCCGGTGGCGCGCATCGCCAGGCCCAGCTGCGAGCTGAAGAACCAGTCCAGGCCGACCTTGGCCACCACCACCACCACGAGCAGCACCAGCGGGCGCAGCACGTAGTCAGGCAGCCATTCGGGCTGCAGGATGGTGAACAGCGTGGGCTCGGTGATCAGCGGCACATTGGGGCGGCCCATGATGCGCAGGTTGACCGAGTACAGCGCGATCATCATCAGGATACTGGCGAGCAGATCCATGATCTTCAGGCGCACATTGAGCCAGCCGGTGATGAAGCCTGCCAGCGCGCCGGCCGCGATCGCCACGGCAGTGGCCACGAACGGGTCCTGGCCGGCGGCGATCAGCGTCGCGGCGACGGCGCCGCCGAGCGGAAAGCTGCCATCAACGGTCAGGTCGGGGAAGTTGAGGATGCGGAAGGAGATCAGCACCCCGAGCGCCACCAGGCTGAAGATCAGGCCGATCTCCAGGGCGCCCAGAAGGGAAAAGAGGGACATGGGGGAATCCTGTTGCAGGGGCTGGCGGCTGCCTTGGCGCCGCCTTCGGGGCGGGTGGGCCGGCACGCCCGTGTGGGGCTGCCGGCCGCCTCGCCCTGTTCTGTCCCGTCGGGCCGGATAGGCCCGACGGAGCACCCGCCGCCTTGCGGCGGCAGGGGGCAATGCTGGTCTGTGCTTACTTGATGACCGTCTTGGCTTCCTTGACCAGCTCAGGCGACAGCGTGACGCCTTGCTTGGCAGCGGCGCCCGTGTTGACGAAGAGCTCCAGGTTGTCGCTGGTCTGCGAGGCGATCGCGCCCGGCTTCTCGCCCTTCAGGATGCGCACTACGACCTTGCCGGTCTGGTGGCCGAGGTCGCCGTAGTTGATGCCCAGCGCGGCCACGGCGCCACGCTTGACGCTGTCGGTATCGGCGGCCACCAGCGGGATCTTGGATTCGTTGGCGACCTTGACCAGGGACTCATACGCCGACACCACGTTGTTGTCGGTGTTGGTGTAGATCACGTCGACCTTGCCGATCAGGCTCTTGGCGGCCGGGCCGATGTCAACGGTACGCGGCGCGGCGGCTTCCTTGAGCGTCAGGCCGTCCTTGGCCAGCAGCTCCTTCAGTTCCTTGACCACGACCACCGAGTTGGCTTCGCCCGGGTTGTAGACCATGCCCACGGTCTTGGCCTTGGGCACCACGCGCTTGATCAGGGCGACCTGCTTGTCCAGCGGCAGCTTGTCCGACACGCCGGTCACGTTGGTGCCCGAGGCCGACCAGCTCTTGACCAGCTGCGCGGCGACCGGATCGGTCACGCCCGAGTACACCACCGGCACGGTCTTGGTGGCGGCAACCACGGCCTGGGCCGACGGCGTGGCGATGGCAACGATGGCGTTCGGGTTGTCGCCGACGAACTTGCGGGCGATCTGCGCCGCGGTGCCGGTGTTGCCCTGGGCACTCTGGTATTCCCACTTCAGGCTCTTGTCGGCGTCATAGCCGGCGGCCTTCAGTTCGGCGCGCACGCCGTCGCGGATGGCGTCCAGCGCGGGATGGTCAACGATCGACAGCACCTTGACGGTCTGGGCCTGCACGGCGCCGCCGTACAGCAGTGCCAGCGCCACGGCGCCGCCCAGGATGGACTTGGTTGCTGCGAGACCCCTGATGGACTTCATTGTCTGTTCTCCCCCGAAACTCGGTTCTGGATTGGATACGGCCGCGGATGGTTCGGTCCGCCGTCCTGGCCCGCGCGCATGCTGGCGTACGGTGCCGGTCCGGGCGGGCGCGGCGGCTTCCTGCGGCTGGAGGGAGCGTGCGCGGGCGCGTCGGATGCGACAGCGATAAGCCTGCGAGGATACCACTTCCCGCGCACGATATGGACAGTCATCATGCCGAAGTGGGGCATCGGATGCTGTCAGACGCCCGCAATCCGCCATCGAGGCGCATTTTATTGCGCGGGATTCATATTTTGCTTGTGGATTACCCTGATTGCGGCGGCGACATCTTCATGCAATTGCGCGATCCGGGTGTCGAGGCTTTCCTCGATCCCTGGCTTTCACCAGCATGATGAAAACGATGCGGCACGCGCCACGTAGTGGCGGTCAAAGCGGGGATCTTGAATTCACGTTTCGAAAAGATTCATGTCTTCCGATCGATATCCGGAATTTCAGATCAGCTAGCATTCATCCACCGTGGCAGCGCCGGGACACCCCTGGAAGAGGGCTTTGCCCCGAACTCTCCGGCACATCGCCGGATCCGCGAGCGATGAGATGGATTGTCCTCCGTGATGGCATCAAAACCTGTGAGGTTCGCTATGTATCGTGTCTTGAGTATTGCCGTGCTGGGGGTCTCGCTTGCGGCGTGCAGCAGCCCGGCCCCGACAGCTTCGGCGCCGGTTACCCAGCCCGCGTCGGTCCAGCCCGCGGCTTCCACTGAACCGGCGGCTGCCAGCAAGCCGGCAGCCAATGCCGTGGACCCGGCGGTGATCCAGGCCCTGAACAACATGGGCACCTACCTGTCGACGCTGAAGCGTTTCAGCGTCGATATCGACCTGGACGGAGAGCGCGTCCTGGCCGATGGCCAGAAGCTGCAGCATTCGGCGACCGCCAAGGTCGACATCGACCGGCCGAACAAGATGCGGGCGCAGATGCGAAGCGCGCGCGCGCAACGTGACCTGATCTACGACGGCAAGACCGTTACGCTCTACCAGCCGGCGCAAAAGTACTACGCGTCAGCCGGCGTGACGGAAAACCTTGGCGATCTGATCGTTCATCTGCGCCAGCGGTTCGGGATCGAGGTGCCGATCGGCGACCTGTTCCTGTGGGGAACGCCCGCGGCACCCGTGGACAACATCACCTCGGCCATGTATGCGGGCAGCGACTACATCGATGGCACCCTCTGCGATCACTATGCCTTGCGCCAGGAGGCGGTCGACTGGCAGATCTGGATTGCAAGCGGCAGCCGTCCGGTGCCGCGCAAGGTGGTGATGACCAACCGGGCTGACGAGGCACGTCCGCAGTCGGTAACCTGGCTGGACTGGAAGCTGAAGCCGGCTTTCAAGGATTCCGTCTTCCACTTCACGCCGCCGCAGGGCGCCCGTGAGGCCAAGTTCGTTCCGCTCAAGACCCAGTGAAGGAGAGGCACATGAAACGAGTCGAAACGTCCCTCCTCGCGGTCCTGGGTGCCGTCGTGCTTGCCACCTATGGCTGGGTGCCGCAGGCTGAAGCGCGTGGCGGCGGTCACGCCGCGGGGCGCGGCGGTGGTGGCGGCGGCGCACAGGTCAGCAACGTGCGGGCCGACGCGCGCACGAACAATGTCCGCAGCGCCAGCGTGAACAGTGTCAGTGCCAACCGGAATGTCAACGTCAATACGAACCGGAACGTCAACGTCAATGTCGACACGCATGGCGGATGCTGCGGCGGCTGGGACAATGACTACCATCCGGTTGCCACCGCTGCCGCCGTTACCGCAACGGTGGCTGTGACCGCTGCCGTGGTGGGGTCGGTCGTGCGCTCGGTCCCGCCAAGCTGCGTCCCAGTCAGCTATGGCGGCATGGTGTACCAGCAATGCGGCAGCACCTGGTATCAGCCGCAGGGAACCCAGTACGTCGTGGTGAATGCTCCGTACTGACGCGGCCGGCTGCGATGGGTTGAGCCGCGCCAGTCCTGCCTGACGGCGCCGGCTCAGCCGCGCAGCGCCGCGGCGCACTCGCGCACCAGCGCCGGGCCGCGGTAGATCAGGCCGCTGTAGACCTGCACCAGCTTCGCGCCGGCATCGATCTTGGCGCGCGCATCGGCGCCGCCGAAGATGCCGCCCACGCCGATGATCGGCACCGCGTCGCCGACCACGCCGTGCAGCGCGCGCACCACCCGGGTCGAGGCCTCGAACACCGGGCGGCCGGACAGGCCACCGGCTTCTTCAGCGTGGGGCAGGCCCTTGACCGCCTCGCGCGAGATGGTGGTGTTGGTGGCGATCACGCCGTCGATCTTGTGCCGCACCAGCGCGTCGCCGATGTTGCCGACCTGGTCGGCATCCAGGTCCGGCGCGATCTTCAGCGCCAGCGGCACGTAGCGCTTGTGCTGGTCGGCCAGGCGCTGCTGCGCGTCCTTCAGCGTCGACAGCAGGCTGTCCAGCTCGCTCGCGCCTTGCAGCTGGCGCAGGTTCTTGGTGTTGGGCGACGAGATATTGACCGTCACGTAGCTGGCGTGCGGGTAGACGCGCTCCAGGCAGTAGAGGTAGTCATCGTTGGCGCGCTCGATCGGCGTATCGGCGTTCTTGCCGATGTTCAGCCCCAGCACGCCGCCCTCGGCCTTCCAGCGCGAGGCCCGCACATTGGCGACAAAGGCATCGACGCCGCCGTTGTTGAAGCCCATGCGGTTGATCAGCGCATCTGCCTGCGGCAGCCGGAACATGCGCGGGCGCGGGTTGCCCGGCTGCGCGCGCGGCGTGACCGTGCCCACCTCGATAGAGCCGAAGCCGAGCGCGGCCAGCCCGTCGATATAGGCGCCGTCCTTGTCCAGCCCCGCGGCCAGGCCGACCGGGTTGGGGAAACGCACCCCCATGACCGTGCGCGGGTCGTCGGCGATCTTATTGCCGATGCAGCCGCCCAGGCCCATGCGGTGGGCGCGCAGCAGGTTGTTCAGCGTGAAATGGTGGGCGTCCTCGGCATCCATCGAGAACAGGGCCGGGCGAAACAGGGGGTAGAGCGCGTTGAGCACGTGAGGCAGGGCAGAGTGAATACCAGGCCCGCATTGTAGCGGCTGGGCCGCATACCCGGGCAGCGCGCGGACGGATGCCGCGACCCGCCTATTCCCGGGTGGGTGCAGGCGCGGCGGTGGCCGTATCCCCGGCTTCGTCCTCGAACGCATGCCAGTGGTTGCCGGTCAGCACCTGCAGCGGCCGGAAGCGTGCCTTGTAGGCCATCTTGCGGCTGTCGGCGATCCAGTAGCCCAGGTAGAGGTGCGGCAGGCCCAGCTCGCGCGTCTGGCGGATCTGCCACAGGATGTTGTAGGTGCCGTAGCTGGCGTTGCGTTCGAGCGGGTCGTAGAAGGTGTAGACCGACGACAGTCCGTCGTCGAGCACGTCGATCATGCTGACCATGCGCAGGCGCCCGGCCTCGGGCGAGCCCGGCGGTTCGCGGAACTCCACCAGACGGGAGTTGACGCGGCTCTGCAGCAGGAATTGTTCGTACTGGTCGCGGCTGTCCTGGTCCATGCCGCCGCCGGCGTGGCGCATCGACTGGTACAGCAGGTACAGCGAATAATGCTCTTCGACATAGGTCAGCGGCGCCACCAGTGCCTGCAGGTGCTGGTGGCGGCTCCAGGCGCGGCGCTGCGAGCGGTCCGGCGCGAACTGGTCGACCACCACGCGGCATGGCGTGCAGGCGTGGCATTCGTCGCAATACGGCCGGTAGGTGAAGATGCCGCTGCGGCGAAAGCCGGCGCGCACCAGGCGTGAATAGACGTCGGCATTGATCAGGTGCGCCGGGGTGGCGACCTGGGAGCGTGCCATGCGGCCGTCGAGATAGCTGCAAGCGTAGGGCGCCGTGGCATAGAACTGCAGCGCGGAGAGCGGAAGTTCCTTCAGCTTGCTCATGACTCAGGGGGCTCCGGGCGGGACGATGCGGCCGGACGCGCAGTCAGCGGGGCGCCCCGTGCCAGGTTTCAGCCGGCCGGCGCGGCTGGCGTCCCGGCCCAGCGCTCCAGCACCGATTTGTCGAACCGCCACGGGCTGATCGCCGGTTGCGCCGTCGCCGCCCGCACATGGGCCACGAATTCCGCGCGGGGGATCGGGCGCGCACCCAGCGAGGCCAGGTGGTCGGTTTCCTGCTGGCAGTCTATCATCGCCACGCCGTGATTGCCGAGGAACGCGCACAGCGCCGCCAGCGCAATCTTTGATGCATCGGTGCGGTGCGCGAACATCGATTCGCCGAAGAACATCCGCCCCAGCGCCACCCCATACAGGCCGCCCACGCGTTCGCCGCGGTACCAGCTTTCGACCGAATGGGCCATGCCGTTGCGGTGCAGCGTACCGTACGCGGCAATGATGTCGTCGGTGATCCAGGTGCCATCCTGGCCGTCGCGCGGCGTGGTCGCACAGGCGCGCATCACCGCCAGGAAGTCGTCGTCGACGCGGATCTCCCAGTCAGCATCGCGCAGCACGCGGCGCAGGGTCTTGCGCAGGTTGAGCGAGACGCGCAGCGCCGACGGGGGCAGCACCATGCGCGGATCGGTGCTCCACCACAGCACCGGCTGGCCACTCGAATACCACGGGAAGATGCCCTGGCGGTACGCCAGCAGCAGCCGCTGGGGCGACAGGTCGCGGCTGGCCGCCAGCAGGCCGGGGGCCTCGGAATCGGGCCCAAGCGCCTCGGCAACCGGCGGAAACGGATCTTGCGGGTCCAGCCAGGCAATCATGCGGGCTGCGCCGTAGGGCGATGCGCGGCAGCCGCGCCGCTCAGGGCGTGACCGTGGCCCGGCTGGTCAGCGGGCGCATCGGCTTGTCGATATCCAGGCTGTGCAGCCGGAAGCTGCCGTCCTGCAGCCGGCCGGCGGCGCGGTCGGCAAAGAAGCAGCGCAGGGTGTGGATCACGGTGGGGAACGCCAGTTCATCCCAGGGCACATCGGCCTCTTCCACCAGCTTGACCTCCAGGCTTTCCTCGCCGGGGGCGACATCCAGGTCGTCCAGCGTGGCCAGGTAGAAAAGATGCACCTGGTGCACATGCGGCACGTTCAGTATCGAGAACAGTTCCCCAACTTGCACGCGCGCGCCGGCTTCTTCCAGTGTCTCGCGCGAGGCGGCCTGCGCGGTGGTCTCGCCGATCTCCATGAAGCCCGCCGGCAGGGTCCAGAACCCGTAGCGCGGCTCGATCGCGCGCTTGCACAGCAGGATCTTGTCTTCCCACACCGGGATCGTGCCGACGACGTTGCGGGGATTGACGTAGTGGATGGTGCCGCAGTTGTCGCAAACACTGCGCGGGCGGTTGTCGCCGTCAGGCACGCGCAACACGACCGCATGACCACAGTTCGAGCAGAATTTCATGAGGGGCGTCCGGGAGGAATGGCGAAAGTGTATCACCCTCGCCGAGGGGGCCGGCAGGCATGATTGGGGCGGTGGGGCACCATCGGTCAACGCAACCTGCGTGCTGCACGGAGGGCAGCATCCGATTGCCAGCACCGGGGCAGCAGAAAACAAAAAACCCGCCAGAGGCGGGTTTATCTGCTTTAACGGCGCCACATGATACGCATCATGCGGTTGGTTGCGGGGGCAGGACTTGAACCTGCGACCTTCGGGTTATGAGCCCGACGAGCTGCCAACTGCTCCACCCCGCGTCCGTCGAAGAAAAGATTATATGGCATCCGGTTGCGCAATGCAACACTTGTTTAAAAATACCTTCCAGCGGTGAGCATTGCCGCCTGCCATAACGATTAGATCGCCGGCACGGGGCAGAGGTTCAGCCCTTTCCAGCGCTATTGGTTGTGCGCTGCCACAGCGCGGCTTCGAACTCGAAGCTGTCGCGTTGCTGCAGGTCGTCGCGCTGCCAGATCACGCGGTCGCGGCGTACCGTCAGCATCCAGGTGGTGGTGGCCAGCGGCGCCGGGTGGGAGAACGCGCGCGGGGTCAGCACCGCGCCGCAGGGGCCATGCTGGGGATCGCGCACGGAGGTGTAGCGGATCATGCCAAGGCCGGCCTCGCGCGCAATGCGGCCGAAGGCCTGGCAGGGCTCGTGGTGGTCGGGGTCGGTCCAGGTTGCGTGGTCCTGGTCGAACGGCGGTGTGTCCAGCGCCACGCCCCAGGTCTCGACGCGCACTTCGAACAGCGTCTGCGCGCGGGCGTCGATGCCCGGCAGCGCGGGGCTGTCGTTGAGGAAGCGCCAGCGCCAGTAGCCGAGTTCGGCGCAGGCGGTGCGGATCTCGTTGGCGCCGTAGAACACGCCCGGGTCCTGGCTGGCGCGAAAGCGCGAGCCCCAGGGCGAGGGCGGATAGCGGAACGGGGTGAACAGCAGGTAGTGCAGGTGGCGCGCCTCGGCGGGCACGGCGGGTTTGCCGGCGTCAAGCACGGCTTCCAGCACAGCCTGTTCTTCCAGGCTGTCGACCAGCGGCATGGTGGATACGACGTGCTGGGCCTCCACCGCCCGCCACAGCGTGAGCGCAAACTGCCGGCGCTCAGATGCGACCGCGGGTGGCGTCCAGGTAGTGAACGACACGGACCAGACCTTCCGTTGTGCGGATCATTTCAAGGGGCTTGCCGCCCAGCGCGAGGTTTTCATTGGTCAGCCATAGCCGGGCCTGGTCGCCGTGGCCCAGGATGGCATCCAGCGATCGGAAAAGGCGCACGAACAGCACGCCGAATTCCCACTCCTTGCGGTGCGCATCGAGCACATAGCCGCCAGATGCCATACGCGATACCGATGCCGTGCTGATGCCCAGCACGCTTGCCACGATGGCCTGGCTGATGCCGAGGAAGCCCGCGGCGCGCATCACCGCCTTGGTCAGCGTGGTGCCGGGGTCGGGGCCGCCGGCGGGATCGATTTCCGGAATCCGCCTGGATTGCATCGCCATCACTCCTGTTTCTTGAGAAATATTATAGGCGATGCCTTTCAGAAGGGAAGCGCTTGCTGAAAAGACCAGCAAGCAGCGGGGCGGCGTCAGTAGGTCTCGATATGGAGCCGGCCCTCCGCCTTCATGGCGGCCTCGATCTCCAGCCAGGCGTGCCCGGCGCCGGCGCACACCGCTTCGAATGCCTCCAGCACGCCTGCTTCCATGCCCTTCAGTCCGCAGATATAGACATGGCCGTTGGGATCGGCCAGCAGGGCGGCGGCGCTGTCCCCGGCCTCGCGGATCGCGTCCTGCACGTAGCGGCGCGGCGCGGCGGGGTCGCGCGAAAAGGCGAAATGGATGTCCAGGAAGTCCCTGGGCAGCTTCAGCAGCGGGCCGAAGTAGGGCAGTTCGTTGGCGTTGCGGGCGCCGAAGAACAGCATCCGGCGCCCGCCGAAGTGCGCCATGTTGCGGCGCATGCGCTCGGTCATGGCGCGCATCGGCGCCGAGCCCGTGCCGGTGCAGATCATCATGATGCTGGCCTCGGCATGGTTGGGCATCAGGAAGGTCGATCCGAACGGGCCCACCACCTGAACGTTGTCGCCCTTGGCCAGGTCGCACAGGTAGCTGGACGCGACGCCCCGCACCGGCTTGCCATCGTGGTCCTGGTCGACCCGTTTGACGGTCAGCGCCAGGTTGTTGTAGCCGGGGCGCTCGCCGTCGCGCGGGCTGGCCACCGAGTACAAGCGGATGTAGTGCGGCTTGCCCGACGCATCCGTGCCGGGCGGCACGATGCCGATCGACTGGCCTTCCAGGATCGGGAAGAAGTGCGTGCCGAAATCCAGCACGATATGGTGGATGTCGCTGGACGCGTCCTCGGCGGTCAGCCGGTAGTTGCCGGCCACGGTCGCGGTGACCGGTGCGCGCACGCCATGCAGGTTCACATAGGGATGGGCCGCCGACCACGGCGCACGCGGCGAGGTGTGGCGGCTGGTTTCCACGGACTGGATGACGGCGTCGGGTGCGGCGCCGGTTGCCGTGCCGCTGCCGAGGGTTGCCTGCGGTGCCTCACCCAGGTCGGCCAGTTCCGGCAGCGGCACCTCGGCCGGCAATTCGTCCCACAGCAATTGCGCCTCGATCGGGTAGGCCTGGCCGCGCAGCATGGTGCGCCAGTTGTCGATGGCGCCCGTCGGGCAGGGCGACAGGCAGGCGTTGCAGCCGTTGCACACGTCCGCCCTGACCACGTAGTTGCGGTCGTCGTGGGTGATGGCATCGATCGGACAGGTGTCCTCGCAGGTATTGCAGCGGATGCAGATTTCCGGATCGATCAGGTGCTGCTTGATGATGTCGGGGGCGCCCATGGCGTGTCTCCGGTGGCTCCTGGCCTGTCCTTGTGGTTCTGGTTCAGTTGAAACGCACGTACTCGAAATCCATCGGCTGGCGGTTGATGCCCACCGCCGGCGGCGCGATCCAGTTGGCGTACTTGCCCGGCTCCACCACGCGGCCCATCAGCGAGGCCACAAAGGCGCGGTCTTCATCGGTGGCCAGCCATTTGCGTTCGTTGGCCTTCCACTCGGCTTCGGAAATCAGCTGGCCCTCGGGCGAGACGTGCACATTGGCGAGCGTGCCGATCTTGCGGTTGAAGGCCTTGTGCGGCACGGTCAGGCGGAACGCGATGCCGGCCTTCTCGATGACCTTGTTCCAGCGCGCGACGCCGCCCATGCTGTCCTTGATGTAGTCGTCGCGCAGTACTTCATTGAGCGCATTGAGCATTGGCACCTCGCGCTCGCCCAGGTGGCCGTCGCGCACTTCCAGCACGCGGTAGACATCGCTCTTGAGCACGTGGTCGTCGGCGCGCTTGCCTTCCTCGAAGCGGCCCTTCAGGCCGGCGCTGTAGAAGGTGGCGGCGTTGGACGACTGGTCGGCGCCGAACAGGTCAATGGTGACGCTGTAGTGGAAGTTCAGGTAGCGCTGGATGGTCTCCAGGTCGATCACCCCGGCGGCGCGCACTTCGGCGGGGTCTTCGATGCCGCGTTCGCGCATCACCTCGCAGGTGCGCTGGATCACGCGCGACACGCCGGATTCACCCACGAACATATGATGCGCTTCCTCGGTCAGCATGAAGCGCGTGGTGCGCGCCAGCGGATCGAAGCCGGATTCGGCCAGCGCGCACAGCTGGAACTTGCCGTCGCGGTCGGTGAAGTAGGTGAACATGAAGAACGCCAGCCAGTCCGGGGTGCGCTCGTTGAAGGCGCCGAGGATGCGCGGATTGTCCTGGTCGCCCGAGCGGCGCTCCAGCAGCGCCTCGGCTTCCTCGCGGCCGTCGCGGCCGAAATAGCGGTGCAGCAGGTATACCATCGCCCACAGGTGGCGGCCTTCCTCCACATTGACCTGGAACAGGTTGCGCAGATCGTACAGGCTCGGCGCGGTCAGGCCCAGGTGGCGCTGCTGCTCGACCGAGGCGGGCTCGGTGTCGCCCTGCGTGACGATGATGCGGCGCAGGTTGGCGCGGTGCTCGCCCGGCACGTCCTGCCAGGTGGCTTCGCCCTTGTGCTCGCCGAAGTGGATCCTGCGCTCGGGGTCGGCCGGCTGCAGGAAGATGCCCCAGCGGTAGTCCGGCATCTTGACGTGGTCGAAGTGCGCCCAGCCCGATGGATCGACCGACACCGCGGTGCGCAGGTACACATCGAAGTTGTGCGAGCCGTCCGGTCCCATGTCGCGCCACCAGTCGAGGAACGCTGGTTGCCAGTGTTCCAGCGCGCGCTGCAGCGCGCGGTCGTCGGACAGGTTGACGTTGTTGGGAATCTTCTGGCTGTAGTCGATGCTCACGTGCTGTCTCCTTGTTGTCTGGCGGGGCCCGGGCGCTACACCCGGTCCCAGTCGAAGCGTGCCTTGTTGCCGCTGCCGAAGACCTTCAGCGCGCCGTACTCGCCGACGGCGTTGGGGCGCTGGAAGATCCAGTTCTGCCATGCGGTCAGGCGGCCGAAGATGCGCGTTTCCATGGTCTCGGCGCCGCCGAAGCGCAGGTTGGCTTCCATCCCGGTCAATGCATCCGGCGACAGGCTGGCGCGTTCTTCCAGGGCGATGCGGATTTCGTCCTCCCAGTCGATATCGTCGGGCGCGGCGGTGATCAGCCCGAGCGAGTCGGCGCTGAGCGCATCCAGCGGCGCGCCGATATGCTCGCGTACCGCCGTGAGCGCGGCCTCGTCGCCATAGAAGCGCGCCGCCAGCCGGGTTTGCCCGTTGGGCATGGGGTAGTGGCCGAAGTTGAGCGCGGACGCGAACACGCGCGGCGCATCGTCCGGGGCGTCGGGCAGGTGCAGCATGTAGCTGCGGTCGGCGGCCAGCGCCAGTTCCAGCAGCGTGCCGGCAAAGCAGGAATCGGCTTCGATCAGCGCGATCAGGCTGCGCGACGACACATCCAGCCGCGCCAGCGTGCGGCGCAGCATGCCGATGGTCTCGCGCACGAACCAGTGGCCGGCATGCGCCTGCAGCAGCGCGTCGGCGGCCAGCACCGCGGCCGAGTCGCCATCGGTCTTGAGCACCCAGATGCCGATATCCAGGTGGTTGGCGCGCAGTGTCAGGATGGCGTCGTCCAGTTCGCGCGCCATCTTCAGCGGCCACCATTGCGCGCCGGCCGCGACCACGCCGGCGAGATCCGCGGGCTGGTGCTTGTCGGGCCCGAACACGGTCAGCGTGGCCTTGCGCGCAGCGGGATCGACATGCACGCGCACGGTCTCGTAGCGGTAGCCGTCGGGCTCGATGGTGCGCGAAAGCGGTGTCAGCGTGATGCCATGGTGGCCCTGTGGCCGGTCGCTGGTGGCCGCCAGCGCCGCCGCGCGCTCGGCGATATGCTCGGCAAAGCGCGCCGGCTTGACCACTTCGTCAACCAGCTTCCAGTCCTTGGCGCGCTGGCCGCGCACGCCTTCCGTGGTGGTGCAGAAGATGTCTGCGTGGTCGCGGCGCACGTGGCGCTTGTCAGTCACGCGGGTCAGGCCGCCGGTGCCGGGCAGCACGCCGAGCAGCGGCACCTCGGGCAGGCTTACCGCGGACGAGCGGTCATCGACCAGCACGATCTCGTCGCACGCCAGCGCCAGTTCATAGCCGCCGCCGGCGGTGGTGCCGTTGCAGGCGGCGATGAACTTCAGCCCCGAGTGCCGGCTGGCATCCTCGATGGCATTGCGGGTCTCGTTGGTGAACTTGCAGAAGTTGACCTTCCACGCATGCGACGACAGCCCCAGCATGAAGATATTGGCGCCCGAGCAGAAGATGCGCTCGCGCGCGCTGGTCAGCACCACGGTGCGCACTTCGGGGTGTTCGAAGCGGATGCGCTGCAGCGCGTCGTGCAGTTCGATATCGACGCCAAGGTCGTAGGAATTGAGCTTCAGCGCGTAGCCGGGGCGCAGTCCGCCTTCCTCGTCGACGTCCATCGCCAGCGTGGCGACGGGGCCGTCGAAACTCAGTTTCCAGTGGCGGTACTGGTCGGGATGACGCTCGAAGGTGACGGGGGCGGGCGCATCTGACGGGGCGGCTGCCTGGTCAGGGCGCAGTGGGGCGGTTGCCGGCGCGGACATGGCTGTCTCCTGAGTGCACTATAGTGCCTTGCGGCTTTTGATGAAATATAGTGCATGGAGGCGGCCGGCGCAATGTCTTTGTCAGCCGTGCGCCGCCGGCAGGGTGGTTAGGCGCCGGCGGCCTGCAGTTGGGCGCGCAACTGTTGCAGCGAGGCGGCGGCGTCCTGGCCGCTGGTGTCGATCGAGATATCGGCGCGGTCATAGAGCGGCGCGCGTGCCTGCAGGATGCGGCGCAGGTCGGCCATGGCCTCGCGGTTGCCTTCCATCGGCCGCATGTCGCCCTGGGCCACCACGCGCGCCATGTGTTCCTCCGGCGAGGTGCGCACCCAGATGGTGTAGCACTGCGACAGCAGCAGGTTGAAGGTGGCCGGTTCAGAGACCAGGCTGCCCGGCGTGGCCAGCACCAGGCGGTCGTGCTCGCGCAGGGTGCGTTCCAGCGCGCGCATTTCGTAGCGGCGGTAGGCCGCCTGGCCGTAGAGCGAATGGATTTCCGACAGGCTGGCGCCGGCTTCCTGCTCGATCACGGTGTTCAGTTCGACAAAGGGCACGTCCCTGGCCGCTGCCAGCGCGCGGCCCAGGGTGGACTTGCCGGCGCCGCGCAGGCCGATCAGCGCGATGCGGCGGTGGCGCGCATCGCCGGACTCTGCGGGGGCCAGTGCATGGCGGCAGGCTTCACGCACGCGCGCCAGATCGCCCGCGGGCAACTGCGCCAGCCATTGCACCATCTGCGCAAACGCGGTGGCCTGCTCGCCTTTCAGGCCGTCCACTTCGGCCAGCACCACCGGCAGCGGCACGTCGAGCGCGCGCGCCACCTGGCGCAGCAGCAGCACCGACGCATTGCCGGTGCCGGTTTCCAGGTTGGCCAGGTAGCGCTCGGACACGCCGGCGCCGCGCGCCAGGTCCTTGCGCGACATGCCGCGCGAGGCGCGCAGCGAGCGGATGCGCTCGCCCAGCAGCGTCAGGTAGGGGTCGCGCTCGGCGTTGGCGGCTGCGGCGGGCGCATCCCCGGCAGGGCGCGCGTCGGCTTCGGTCTCGTTGGCGGGCAGCGGGGTGGGATCGCGGCGCATGGTGGTGGTTTCGGGTTGACCGGCAGAAAAAGCAAGGGCGCATTATACGAGCAGCCCTGGTGCGCCAAGTGGCGCGGCAGGCAGTCGGTTCGATAAAGCCTGTCCTATAGTGCATCCCCTCGCTTGCATAATAGTTGATATGAAATAAAATGCATCAACAAGCGGATGCCGGCATGCACATTGGCGGACATCGGCAAACAGAACAGCGACTGGACTGACGCTGGCGCGGCGCCCGTGGCCCGCGGCGCGACACCAAGGAGTGGAGACAATGACGCCCCCCAATACCGCCGCCGGCATGCCAGCGGCAGCATCGCCCGTGCTGCCGGATGTTCCACCCGCTACCGATGTCGTGGCGGCACTGCCCACCCGCTACAACGCCGCCGAGGACCTGCTGTCGCGCAATCTGGAGGCAGGGCGCGGGGGCAAGACTGCCTACATCGACGACACCACCTCGCTGACTTACGCCGAGCTCGATGCCCGCGCCCGCCGTTTTGCCGGCGCGCTGCGCGACGCGGGCTTCCGCCAGGAAGAGCGGCTGCTGCTGTGCGCGCTCGATACCATTGATTTCCCCACGGTATTTCTCGGCTGCCTGCTGGCGGGCGTTGTGCCGGTGGCGGTCAATACCCTGCTGACCGCGGACGATTACGCCTACATGCTTGGCCACAGCGGCGCGCGCGCCGTGGTGGTGTCGGAGCCGCTGCTGCCGGTGATGAAGGCGGCCATCGAGAAGAGCGGGCTGGCGCCGATGGTGATCCAGGCGGCGCCGCATGCCGATGGCGCGCCGGCGTGCAGCGTGGGCGCGATGCTGGCGCGCACGCGTTCCCCCGCGCAGACCGTGCGCAGCGGCCCGGACGACATGGCGTTCTGGCTGTATTCGTCGGGCTCGACCGGACGGCCCAAGGGCACCGTGCACACGCATGGCAACCTGTTCCATACGGCTGACCTGTATGCCCGCCAGGTGCTGGGCATCCGCGAAGACGACATGGTGTTCTCGGCCGCCAAGCTGTTCTTTGCCTACGGGCTGGGCAATGCGCTAACCTTTCCGATGTCGGTCGGCGCCACCACCGTGCTGATGGCCGAGCGGCCCACGCCGGCGGCCGTGTTCAGGCGGCTGCGCGAGCAGCGGCCCACGGTGTTCTGCGGCGTGCCCACGCTGTTTGCGGGCATGTTGGCGGCGCCTGAGCTGCCGCCGCGCGCCGAGGTGGCGTTGCGTGTATGCACCTCTGCCGGCGAGGCCCTGCCGCGCGATATCGGCGAACGCTTCCTGGCGCATTTCGGCTGCGACATCCTGGATGGCATCGGCTCCACCGAGATGCTGCATATCTTCTTGTCGAACCGGCCGGGTGAGGTGCGCTACGGCACCACCGGCAAGCCGGTGCCAGGCTACGCGCTGAAGCTGCTGGACGAGCGCGGCGAGCCGTGCGCGCCCGGCGAGATCGGCGATCTCTATATCAAGGGCCCCAGTGCCGCGCTGATGTACTGGTGCAACCGCGACAAGAGTCGCGATACCTTTGTCGGCGAATGGACGCGCAGCGGCGACAAGTACCTGTGCGATGCCGATGGCTACTACACCTATGCCGGCCGCAGCGACGACATGCTCAAGGTCGGCGGCATCTACGTGTCGCCGTTCGAGGTCGAGGCCGCGCTGGCGCAGCACCCGGCCGTGCTGGAGGCGGCGGTGATCGGGGTCACGGATGCCGACGAACTGGTCAAGCCCAAGGCCTTTGTCGTGCTGCGGCCCGGCCAACAATGGCATGACGGCATGGCGGCGGAACTGCAGGCCTTTATCAAGTCGCGCCTCGCGCCGTACAAGTACCCGCGCCAGATCGAATGCGTGCCCGAACTGCCCAAGACCGCGACCGGCAAGATCCAGCGTTTCCGCCTGCGCCAGCGCGAGCAAGCCGCGCGGGAGGCGGCGCAATGAAGCGCCCGTAGCTTCTGGACATTCCTTCTGAACCGATGCAAGACAATAGCGTGCCCATGCAAAGCAGCCTGGTGGAAATTCCCTTCGACAACCGCCGTATCCGGATCGAGTACCAGTGGCTGCGACCTGAACGCGCGCAGCGCCCGCTGGTGGTGTTCCTGCATGAGGGGCTGGGCTCGGTCAGCATGTGGCGCGATTTTCCGCGTGAATTTTGTGAAGCCGGCGACTATCGTGGCCTGGTGTTCTCGCGCTACGGCTACGGACGTTCGACGCCGCGGCCGCACGACGAAAAATGGCGTCCCGACTTCATGCATCGCCAGGCATGCGAGGCGCTGCCCGCATTGTTCGACGCGCTCGACATCGGTCCCGGCCGCGCGCACGGCATGCCCTGGCTGCTGGGTCACAGCGACGGCGGCTCGATCGCGCTGATCCACGCCGCCAGCTTTCCACAGGCGGTTGCCGGCATCACCGTGCTGGCGCCGCATATCGTGGTCGAAGACCTGTCGGTGCGCAGCATCGCGGGCACGCGCCGGGCTTACCTGGAAACCGACCTGCGCCAGCGGCTGGCGCGCCATCATGACGACGTCGATTCGGCCTTCTGGGGTTGGAACGATATCTGGCTCGACCCCGAATTCCGCCAGTGGGACCTGCGTCCGCTGCTGTCTGGGCTGCGCTGCCCGGTGCTGGCGGTGCAGGGCGAGGACGACGTGTACGGCACCATGGCGCAGATCGAGGGTATCCATCGATATGCCCCCCAGACCACCTTGCTTAAACTCGCGCGATGCGGGCATTCGCCACACCGGGACCAAAAAGAACCGTTGACGCTGGCTGCCGTTCGGCATATAAATCTGCATACTTCAAACCTAAAATAATTCGGCTTCCCGCCTGTTGCGAAGGGTCCTCACGGTGCATGCGCCAGCGCGGGACACGGCAAGGGCAGGGGTGACCGGCAACGGTCCAGCGAGCCACCGGCTTGACCACCAGGAGACACCATGCGTCGCTTCACCTCGCGCAGGCTTGCGCCTGCCTGCCTTGCCGTCGCCACCGTCTTTGCCATGGCCGGCGCGTCCGCGCAGCCAGCAGCCCCCGCACCCGCTGCACCCGGGGGAAAGATCAAGGTCGGCTTCATGCTGCCGTACACCGGCACCTACGCGGCCCTGGGGACGGCCATCGAGAACGGCTTCCGCATGTACGTGCAGCAGCAGGGCGGCAAGCTTGGCGGACGCGACATCGAGTACTTCAAGGTCGACGATGAATCCGATCCGGCCAAGGCGCCGGAGAACGCCACCAAGCTGGTCAAGCGCGACCAGGTCGACGTGGTGGTCGGCACGGTGCATTCGGGCGTGCAGATGGGCATCGTCAAGGTGGCCAAGGAGAACAACACGCTGCTGATCATTCCCAATGCCGGCGTGGATGAGGCAACAGGTCCGCTGTGCGGCCCCAATATCTTCCGCACCTCGTTCTCGAACTGGCAGCCGGGCTACGCCATGGGCCAGGTGCTGGGCGAGCGCGGCCTGAAGAAGGTGGTGACGCTGACCTGGAAGTACGCCGCCGGCGAACAGTCGGTGAAGGGCTTCAAGGAAGCGTTCGAGGCCAAGGGCGGCAAGGTGGTGAAGGAACTGAACCTGCCGTTCCCCAATGTCGAGTTCCAGGCGCTGATCACCGAAGTGGCGTCGCTCAAGCCTGACGCCGTGTTCGTGTTCTTTGCCGGCGGCGGCGCGGTCAAGTTTGTCAAGGACTGGGCTGCGGCGGGGCTCAAGGACAAGATTCCGCTGTACGGCTCGGGCTTCCTGACCGACGGCACGCTCGAAGCACAGGGCAACGCCGCGCAGGGGCTGGAAACCACGCTGCACTACGCCGATGGCCTGACCAACCCGCGCGACAAGAACTTCCGCCTGGACTACGCCAAGACCTACAAGCTGCAGCCGGACGTGTACGCAGTGCAGGGCTACGATGCCGCCCAGCTGCTGGCCGCCGGCGCCACGGCGGTGAAGGGCGACATGACGCGCAAGGCCGACCTGTACAAGGCCATGGGCGCGGCCAGGATCGACAGCCCGCGCGGCGCCTTCACGCTGTCCAAGGCGCATAACCCGGTGCAGGATTTCTACCTGCGCAAGGTCGACGGGCGCGAGAACAAGGTCAGCTCGGTGGCCGTCAAGGCACTGGCCGACCCGGCCCGCGGCTGCCGCCTCTGATCGGCTCTTCCGGAGCAGCCTGATACCGCGCCTTCGTCCTCCAGGGACAGGCGCGGTGGCGGCTGACGCAACATGGATATCGTCTCCTTCCTGATCCAGTGCCTGAACAGCGTCCAGTACGGCCTGCTGCTGTTCCTGGTGGCCAGCGGCCTGACGCTGATCTTCGGCATCATGGGCGTGATCAACCTCGCCCACGGCAGCTTCTACATGCTCGGCGCCTACCTGGCCTTCACGCTCGCCGGCCTGACCGGCAACCTGTTTATCGCCATCCCGCTCGGCATCGTGCTGGCGGTGGCATTCGGCTACGTGCTGGAATGGGCCTTCTTCAGCTACCTGTATGAGCGCGACCACCTGCAGCAGGTGCTGATGACCTACGGGCTGATCCTGGTGTTCGAGGAGTTGCGCAGCATCCTGGTCGGCGATGACGTGCACGGCGTGCAGGTGCCTGCGCTGCTGGACGGCTCGTTGGCGATCGGCAACGACATGACCTATCCGGTGTACCGCCTCTTTATCTCCGCGGTATGCCTGGTGGTGGCCCTGGCGATGTACTACGTGATCCGGCGCACCCGGCTGGGCATGATGATCCGCGCCGGCGCCACCAACCGCGAGATGGTGCAGTCGCTGGGCATCAACATCACGGTGCTGTACCGTTTCGTGTTCGCGCTGGGCGTGGCGCTGGCAGTGCTGGCCGGCATGATCGCCGCGCCGGTGTCGTCGGTCTATCCGGGCATGGGCGCGCAGGTGCTGATCGTCTGCTTCGTGGTGGTGGTGATCGGCGGCATCGGCTCGGTCAAGGGCGCGCTGGTGGCGTCGCTGCTGCTGGGCTTCGTCGATACCTTCGGCAAGGTGTTCTGGCAGGAGGCGGCCGGCGTGCTGATCTACCTGCTTATGGCGGTGATCCTGCTGTGGAAGCCGCAGGGGCTGTTCAAGGCAGGATGACATGAACCCGACGACATTGCCGGCGCGCCGGCACTCCTTGCGCAATGCCACGCTGGCCACCGGGCTGGGCTGGCTGGTGGCGTTCGCGGTGCTGGCGGCACTGCCGCTGCTGCTGACCGCGGACAGCAACAAGTTCTACATCGAGCTGCTCAGCAAGGTGATGATCATGGCGATCTTCGCGCTGTCGCTGCAGCTGCTGATCGGCTACACCGGGCTGGTCAGCCTGGGCCATGCCGCGTACTTCGCCATGGCGGCGTATGCCACCGCAATCCTGGCGCCGCAGGCCGGCCCGGGCAACGGCTGGCTGCTGCTGGCGGGTGCGCTGGCCGCGTCCGCGCTGCTGGCGCTGGTGGTGGGGGCGCTGGTGCTGCGCACCCGCGGCGTGTATTTCATCATGGTCACGCTGGCGTTCGCGCAGATGGTGTATTTCGTCTTCCATGACACCAAGATCGCGGGCGGCAGCGACGGCACCTATATCTACTTCCGGCCGGAATTCCCGGTGCCTGGCGAGCACCTGCTGACGGTCAACGATCCCACGCATTTCTACTGGATGGTATGGATCGGGCTGGTGCTGACGGTAGCGGTGCTGGCGCTGGTGCTGCGCTCGCGCTTCGGGCACGCGCTGGTCGGCATCCGCCACAACGAGCAGCGCATGCGCGCGGCCGGCTATGCCACCTACCGCTACCAGCTTGGCGCCTTTGTCGCGGGCGGGCTGCTGGCGGGGCTGGCCGGGTTTCTGTATGCGATCCAGTTTGGCTTCGTCAATCCGGAGATCGCGTCGTGGCACCAGTCCGGCAACGCCATGCTGATGGTGATCCTGGGAGGCGTGGGCAGCCTGGCCGGCGCGGTGCTGGGCGCGTTCTCGTTCGTGCTGCTGGCCGAGTGGTTCAGCACCCTGACCAAGCACTGGCAGCTGCTGATGGGCGGCTTCATCATCGTCGCGGTGGCACTGCTGCCGCGCGGACTGGTCAGCCTGCCGTCGGTGTTGCGGCACGGTCGCCGCGGACGCCGCAATGGCGATGCCGGCACCGGCACGGATGAGGCCGCGGGCGCCGCGGACAGCCGCCGCGAAGGACGCCGCAATACGGAGGCCGCATGACATCGCAAGGAACCCCGATCCTGCAGGCGCAGCAACTGACCCGGCGCTTCGGCGGCCTGACCGCCGTGGCGGGCGTCGACCTGTCGCTGGAGTTGCATGAGATCCATGCCGTGATCGGCACCAACGGCGCGGGCAAGTCCACGCTGATCAATATGCTGTCTGGCGAACTGCCGCCGTCGTCCGGCCGCCTGCACCTGAAGGGCGAGGACGTGACCGGCTGGTCGCAGCCGCGGCTGGCGCGCCATGGGGTCGGGCGCAGCTACCAGCGCAACAATATCTTCCTGCCGCTGACGGTGCGCGAAAACTGCCGGCTCGCCGCGCAATCGCGCGCGCAGCGCGCGTGGCGGCTGTGGGAAAGCGCCCAGGGCTGCCGCACCAGCGCCACGCTGGCCGACGAGGCCCTGGAGCGGGCCGGCCTGGCACCGCTGGCGGACCGGCTCGCCAGCGACCTGGCGCATGGCCAGAAGCGCCAGCTGGAGGTGGCGATGTGCCTGGCCACGCAGCCGGTCGCATTGCTGCTGGACGAGCCGCTGGCCGGCATGGGCGCGGAAGAGTCGGCGCGGATGCTGGCGCTGCTGCGCGGCCTGCGCGAGGGCCACGCCATCCTGCTGGTCGAGCATGACATGGACGCGGTGTTCTCGGTCGCCGACCGCATCACCGTGATGGTCAACGGCGCCGTGATTGCCACTGGCAGCCCCGAGGCGATCCGGACCAACCACGAGGTCCAGGTCGCTTACCTGGGCGAGGAAGAGAGCGAGGCCGCATGAATGCCCCGATGATCGAAGCCACCGGCATCAACGCCTGGTATGGCTCCAGCCACGTGCTGCGCGACGTCGACTTCACCGTGGGCGTGGGCGAAACGGTCGGGCTGCTGGGCCGCAACGGCATGGGCAAGAGCACGCTGCTGCGCACGCTGCTGGGCCATGTGCGCCAGCGCCAGGGGCAGATCCGCGTGGCTGGCCGCGACGTCTCGCGCGCGCAGCCGTTCGAGGTCGCGCGCCTGGGCGTGGCCTACGTGCCGGAGGGCCGCGGCATTTTCCCCAGCCTGTCGGTGCGTGAAAACCTGCTGATGGCCGCGCGCAAGGGCTGCAACGGCCGCAACGACTGGGACGAGGCGCGCGTGCTCGACTTGTTCCCGCGGCTGAAGGAACGCCTGTCCCATGGCGGCCAGCAGTTGTCCGGCGGCGAGCAGCAGATGCTGTCCATCGGCCGCGCGCTGATGACCAATCCCGACTGCCTGGTGCTGGACGAGGCCACCGAAGGGCTGGCCCCGCGCATCGTGCGCGAGATCTGGGCGGTCATCGCCACCGTGCGCGGCACCGGCATCGCCTCGGTCGTGGTCGACCGCAATTTCCGCTCGGTGCTGGCCCACGCCGACCGCGCCGTGGTGCTGGAAAAGGGCCGGGTGGTGATGTCTGGCCCCGCGTCGGATCTTGCCGGCAAGCCCGAAGCGCTGGACCGCTATCTGGGCGTTTGAGGTGGAAAGCGCCGCATAAGACCCTTATGTTGTCCTGCCGCAACGCTGCTTGCGGGCGCAAGGACACGCTGTTTTGCTCTCCCGGGGCTTGACCATCCGCCGCTTCCCTCCCATCCTTGCGAAGTCACGAAAGCGGCATCCCTTTTTGCCGCAGTGGTCGATCGTCGACAGTTCATCTAAAATTGCGCGCGTTTGTGCGATGCAATAGAAGAAGTTAGCGGACCCGCAGCCACCGCGTCAGGGCCGGGTCGCCGGAGAGGCATCAATCGCCCGCGAGCCCGGTCAATCAGACCAATACTCATGACCCAATCCGCAACAACCAGTCATTATTTTGTCGAAAGCCCCAGTACGCGGGCGCTGATCGTGGGAGCGATCGGTGTCGTCTTCGGGGATATCGGCACCAGCCCGCTTTACGCGCTCAAGGAGTGCTTCAGCCAGGAACACGGCATTCCCTTCAGCGCTGATGCCGTGCTTGGCATCATCTCGATGCTGTTCTGGGCGATGATCATCGTCGTTTCGCTCAAGTACGTGATGTTCGTGATGCGCGCTGATAACGACGGCGAGGGCGGCGTGCTGGCCCTGATGGCGCTGGCGCTGCGCACAGCGGCACCGCGCTCGCGTATGGCGCGCCTGCTGATGATGCTGGGCATCTTTGGTGCCTGCATGTTCTATGGCGATGCGGTCATTACGCCGGCAATCTCAGTGCTGTCGGCGGTGGAAGGGCTGGAGATCGCCGCGCCGGGCCTGTCGCAATTCGTCATTCCGATCACGCTGGTCATCCTGTGTGCGCTGTTCCTCATCCAGCGCAGCGGCACGCATGCCGTGGGCAAGTTGTTCGGCCCGATCATGGTTGCGTGGTTCCTCGCGCTTGGTGCGCTGGGGCTGCTGCACCTGGTGAAGGCGCCGGGCATCCTTCTGGCAGTCAGCCCGCACTATGCGATCAGCTTCCTGATGGAGCATTCGCTGCAGGCCTTCGTCGTGCTGGGTTCGGTGTTCCTGGTGCTGACCGGTGCCGAGGCCCTGTACGCGGACATGGGCCACTTCGGCGCGCGCCCGATCCGGTATGGGTGGTTCGCGCTGGTGATGCCCTGCCTGATGCTCAACTATTTTGGCCAGGGCGCGATGTTGCTGAACAATCCGGCAAACATCTCCAATCCCTTCTACCTGATGGTGCCGGACATGCTGCAGCTGCCGATGGTGCTGCTGGCGACCGCCGCCACTGTGATTGCTTCGCAGGCCGTGATCTCGGGAGCCTTCTCGCTGACCAGCCAGGCGATCCAGCTTGGCTTCGTGCCGCGCATGCGCATCCGCTATACCTCTGCAGCAGAAATCGGCCAGATCTACCTGCCGGTGATCAACTGGATCCTGCTGGTACTGGTGGTGATCGTGGTGGTGGCGTTCAAGAAGTCTGAGAACCTGGCGGCTGCCTACGGTATTGCCGTCACGACGACCATGGTGATCACGACCTTCCTGGCGGCCGTCGTGATGCGTAATGTCTGGAAGTGGCATCCGGTGCTGGTCACGCTGATCGGCCTGTCATTCCTGCTGGTCGACCTGGCGTTCTTCTCGGCCAACCTGCTGAAGATTGCCGAAGGCGGCTGGTTCCCTCTGTTGATGGGCGGTACGGCCTTCTTCCTGCTGATGACCTGGCACAGCGGCCGCAAGCTGCTGCGCGCGCGCAGCCTGGAAGACGGCATCCCGCTCGAGCCCTTTATCGCCGGGCTGCTGGCGCACCCGCCGCACCGGGTCGAGGGCACCGCGGTGTTCCTGACCGGCAATACCGACTCCGTGCCGGTATCGCTGCTGCACAACCTGAAGCACAACCGCGTGCTGCATGAGCGCGTGGTGTTCCTGACCTTCGTCACCCGCGATATCCCCTACGTGGACGACAACCAGCGCGTGAGCAGCAAGGACCTCGGCGGCGGCGTCTTTATCCTGAAGTCCGAATACGGCTTCAAGGAAACGCCAGATGTGCAGAGGGTGCTGGACCTGGCCGACCACAAGCTTGGCATGCACTTCGAGCTGATGGAGACCTCGTTCTTCATCGCGCGCGAATCGGTGATTCCGTCCAAGCTGCCGGGCATGCCGATGTGGCGCGAGAGCCTGTTCGCCTGGATGCACCAGAACGGCGCCAAGCCGTCGGACTTCTTCCAGATCCCGGCCAACCGGGTGGTGGAGCTGGGCACCAAGGTCGAGATCTGAGCGCGCGGGCCCCGGCGCCCGCTTCCGTCGAACTCAGCAACCCCCGGACGCGCCGCCAGGCAACCCGGGGGTTTTGCTTTCTGCCTGGTTTGCGCCGCCTGCAGCCCGGCCCTCGGGGCGCATGTCCCGGGAAGTCGCGCATTGCGGACCCCGAACTGGGACACCGGCCTCATGCGTGCACACCGCCCCGCGCCACACAATGCAACCCTCAGCTTGTCACTGACCGCCTTCAAGGCGGTCTCTTCCAGAAGGAGCCTGTGCCATGTGCGCGTTGCAGCAGTGGTCTCGCCAGTCCAGCCGGCATGCCGACGGTATCCGTCGCATCCGTCGGCTGCGACGGGCGCTGCCGCCGTGGCTGCCGCTGCTGCTGCCGGCGCTCCTGCTGCTCTACGTCTTCTGTCATTCACATGCGAACTGGGAATCGTGCCTCGCCTCACTGCGTGAGCTGAGTCACGATCACGGCGCGCCGGCGCGCGAGCTGGGACGCGCGTTGTCGCTGGCGCGCTCCCTGCGCGGACGCCAGGCACCGGATCCGGCTGCCTGGCACGCCGCGGTGCAGCTGGCCGCCGACCGGGGGGCGGCGTGCCTGGCAGCACTCGGGCGCAGTCCGGCGCGGCTGCTGCCGTCGCTGACAGCGCTGTTCGCGATGCTCGCATGGCTGCACTAGGGCGGCCGCTTTCCCGCATCCGCATAACACTGATCCAGGAGTCAGGCGCTGCGCCGCTGCCATGATGGGATGGCAGCCGGCTTGCGCCAGGCAACGGCTGGCACGGCTCGAGGCGATCCCGTGCGGCCCGTGCTGTTTCGTAGCCGATCGCCCGCATGAGGCGTGCCGTCGCGGCAATGCCGCCGGCATCCCTGTTGGAGATTGCAATGCATGAGAATTTTGCCAAGACCCTGCTAGTCGCTGCCGCACTCGCCGCCGGGTTCAGTCATGCCGCCCACGCCGGTGCATATGGCGAAGCCCTGGCCGCTGCCGTGCCGCGCCACAACGCGCAGCGCGACGCCTTCACGGACGGCGCGCGCAGTCCGGCCGCCGAGGCCGCGATGCGGCCCGTGGTGGCTCGCGGCAGCATGTCAGTGTGCGTGGTCCGTGGCTTTGATCCGAACCGGGATGCGAAGCGCAAGCCTGATCCATACACGGATGGCGCGCGCATGGGACGCTTCGATCCCTTTACCGAGGGGACGCATATCAGTTCTCGCGATGGTTTCACCGACGGCGCGCGCAGCGATGCACGCGGCAGCGAGGAATGCCTGTCCTGAGTGATCGACGGCGCTTTGGCGCCGCCCATCCTTTGCCTAAGCTAGGGAAGTCACGCGGCGCGCCCGCATGGCAGCCGCGGCCCGCGGCTGCCGGCAGGCCGTCCCAGCACCGCGCGGCCCCGACATGCCGATGTTCAAGCAGCAGCTCCGCCTGTGCACCAGCCGTGACGGCGTTCGCCTTGCGTACGCCATCACGGGCAGCGGCGCGCCGCTGGTCAAGGCGGCCAACTGGATGAGCCACCTGGAGTTCGACGTCGGCAGCCCGGTGTGGAGCCACATGATCACGGCGCTGTCTGCCACGCATACGCTGATCCGCTATGACGAGCGCGGCTGCGGGCTCTCTGACCGGGATATCGAGGACCTGTCCTTCGACGCGTGGCTGCGCGACCTGGAAACCATCGTCGACGCCACCGGGGTGGACCATTTTCCGTTGCTGGGCATCTCGCAGGGCGCGTCGATTGCCGTCGCCTACGCGGTCGCGCATCCCGAGCGGGTCAGCCATCTGGTGCTGCACGGTGGCTACGCGCGGGGGCGCCTGAAGCGCGACCACCTGAGCCAGCGCCTGCTGGAAGAGGCCGAGCTGATGAACAAGCTCGCCGAGCTTGGCTGGGGCCAGGAGAATCCGGCTTTCCGCCAGTTCTTCACCACCCAGTTCATCCCCGGCGGCACGGCCGAGCAGCATGCATGGTTCAATGAACTGGAGCGGGTCTCGACCTCGCCGCTGAATGCCGCACGCTTCATGCGCGTCTTCAATGAGATCGACGTGGTGGCGCTGCTGCCCCAGGTATCGTGCCCGACACTGGTGCTGCACGCGGTGCGCGATGCGCGCGTGCCGTTCGACGAAGGGCGCCTGATCGCCAGCGAGATTCCCGGCGCGCGCTTCGTGCCGCTGGAAAGCGGCAATCACCTGTTGCTGGAAACCGAGCCCGCATGGCTGCGCTGGCTGGACGAGGTGCGCGCCTTCCTGCAGGCTGGGGAGCCAGTGCGCGACCCGGCCTTCACCGCGCTGACACGGCGCGAGCGCGATATCGTCGAACTGATCGCGCAGGGCCGCGACAACGCCCAGATCGCCGCGCATCTTGACCTGTGTGAAAAGACCGTGCGCAACCACATCACCAGCATTTTCGCCAAGCTGGAAGTGGAGAACCGCGCGCAGGCCATCGTGCTGGCGCGCAAGGCCGGCTTCGATCGCGCCGGCGCCTGAATTCCGGACCTGAGGCTGTGATGCGGTCGATACCTGCCAGCGTCAGATTGTCCCGCTATCCGACCCCTTGAAATTCGCGCGGGGCAGCACTAATTATGGATTGCCCAGTCGTCGCGGCAACGCGGCGCTGCGTGTTTTCCGTTGGTTTGCAGCGGCCTGGCAGGAGGCCAGGTGCACTACATCAGGGTCCTGCGCCTCCCCGCTGCATAGAAGGAGGATCTAACCATGAGTGACTTCTTTTTCGGGAACGACCCGTTCAGTGAATTCGACCGGATGCAACGGCAGATGGCGAATCTCTTCGGCGGGTTTTCAACCAGCCTGCGCTCCGGGCGTTTCGGGGCGTTCCCCCCGCTGAATATCGGCGCGACCGATGACTCGATCGAGATCGTGGTGTTCGCGCCCGGCATCAAGACGGACCAGCTCGAGGTATCGATCGACAAGGGCCTGCTGACCATCAGCGGCGAGCGTGCCCAGGTGCAGCCGGAGGGCGAAGCCGAGATACGGCCCTATGCGCAGGAGCGCTTCTTCGGCAGCTTCCGCCGCGTGATCGAGTTGCCGCAGTCGGCCGATCCGGACAAGGTGCAGGCACGCTATACCAACGGCTGCCTCTCGATCAGCGTAGGCAAGCGCGAAGCGTCGCGTCCGCGCGCCATCACCGTCAGCTAACGTGAGGAGGACGCCATGAACGATTCGAAGCAGGTCGTCCAGCGCGACCAGAACACAAGCGGCCAAGGCGAGCGGGGCGCCGTCGCGCAACGCCGCGAGGAAATCCAGACCATGACGCTGGTGCCCGCGGTCGATATCTACGAAACCTCAGCAGGAGTCACGCTGTGGGCGGATCTGCCCGGCGTGCCGCGCGAGAACCTCGAGGTCAACGTCCACGACAGCAGCCTGCGCATCGAAGGCGAAGCCGTCGTGCCGACGCCCGCGAGCCTGCGCGTGCAGCATGCCGAGATTCGGCAGCCGCGCTATGCACGTACGTTTACGCTCAGCCCGGATCTTGACGCCTCGCGCATCGAGGCCAACTTGCAGGACGGCGTGCTGAAGCTGACGATCCCGCGCAGGGAAGAGGCGCGGCCGCGGCGGATTGAAGTGTCGGTCGGCTGAGGCCGCGGGTGTGCTCCCCTCTCCCGCTTGCGGGAGAGGGGCAGGGGGTGAGGGCAGGCACAGGCATACCGACACGCGTTACTTCGTCGATACACCTGGCCCTCACCCCAACCCTCTCCCGCAAGCGGGAGAGGGAGTACCCAAGCCAGAAGGAACGCCAGCAGGCTTCGGCATGCGGCTTGAGACTGCCTCCAGCCTCACCCCTGGTTCACCAACGTCCTTGCGTCCGTCACGTGCGTGCGATACGCCTCGAAGATGCGGCGCAGCGCCGCTTCCATGCTGATCCCGGGCTTCCAGCCCAGTTCTTCGATGGTGTTGTCGATCTTCGGCACGCGGTGCTGCACGTCCTGGTAGCCCTTGCCATA
>NZ_JBXAHL010000028.1:0-23550 GCF_058795055.1 Cupriavidus sp. GW823-FHT06D04
CCCTTACCTCGAAATTTCCGCGGCCGCATGCTCCATGCCCCGCTGCGGACGCGGTACTACTTCTGTATAAGGAGATGGCTTAGGCCAGTTCGGGGCAATGGCGCGGCCGACCATTCTTCGTCCAGCGGGAGCGGTGATGCTGGCGTATTCCATTTGTCCTGAATGACACATCGCTTGATGGCGCTATCCAGCTTTGCTTTCCTTTTTGCCGGCGTCCTGTGCAACGCGGCGGCACAGTTGTTGTTGAAGGCCGGTGTCAGCACCGTGGGAGCTATCCCGCTGGAGCGTGCGGCGCTCGTGAATGCCCTATTGCAGGTGCTGATCCAATGGCAAGTAGTTGCAGGCCTTGCGTTATATGGGATTGGCGTGGTGGTTTGGATCGTGGGTCTCTCGCGCATCGAGGTGTCGGTGGCTTACCCCATGTTGTCGGTCGGCTATGTGCTCAATGCCATGGCCGCCTCCTGGCTACTGGGTGAAATGATTGGCCCAATGCGAGTGGCCGGCATGCTGCTGATTTTGGGTGGCGTGCTTTTGGTTGCCCGCTCCTGAAGTGGCCGCGCGCCGTACCGCCACGCACCCATTTTTCAACCGGCGTCCAGTCGTTATCAATGGCATTTTGGCCATGCATTCCCGGTTTTCTAGTCATGCGTTTCTTCACCGCGGCACTGGCGCTGGTCTCGATGGAGAACCAAGCGCGACATGCAGGACGGCAACCATCGACAACATGTGAAGGCTCAACGACCCACCGCATGTCAGATTGGCGGCGCGAAGCCAAAGAGAGGGTCGGCCGGAATCCTGATGAAATCCGCCGCTTTTCGACCCGACCTGTTGATTGTTAAAGGGTGGACGCATTGAATTGCGGCGAAGCAGAGAGCGTCTGCTTTGCCCACTAACCGCATGCTCGCCTTGCAGTTCGCGCGGTCACCGGTTCGGATTGCGCTTCCATCCGGCCCTGCTGTAAGGCAAGTTTCTGTGCCATGGAATCACGCTCCTTCCGAATCTTCCCGCCTCCTCTGCGGCGCCCGTGAACTGCTGCTGCATACGCTCCGCCTAACGATGCTGGCTCGCCACTTCGGCCGACAACTGCTGGACTTGGCTGACAAGCTGCTCATTTCGCTGCTGCACCTTCGTGAGCGTGGTTCCGCGCGCTGCTGCGCGTGTTGGCCTCTTTGGCTTGCAGCATGACTTGCTTCTGCACGCCTTCCAACAGTGCGGTCGCCTTGTCGATCTCGGCCCGTGCCGCCGCTTCTCGTTCTGCCAGCGCGGCGCGCAGATCTTCCAATTCGCATGCGCTGTCACGCTTGGCATCCCGCCAGGACCTGAGTTGCCTCATTACGCTGGCTTGCCAGCGCCTTTCGACGTTCTGCAAGTGACCAAACGCGGCCTCCTTGGCAGCACTCGCCTGCTAGCTTGGACAAGGCGCGATCGGTGCTGCCTGGCGCTCAGGGAGCTGGACCCGGAGCGCGCGCACTTCATCCTGGAGCCTTCGTTGGCGATGACCAGCGCTTTGCCTGCTCGACGACCGCGGCCAGCTCAGCCTCCATTTCCTCATGCCGCTCAGCAAACACGCGCTCGCCGTGCTCCACGGCCTCCGCCCAGGCGGAGATCATCGCTTTGGCCACCGCCGGCGGCAAAGCCGCGCTGAGGGCAGCGAAGCGCGTCCGCTCATCGTTCCAGAGCTTCAACTCGTCGTTGATGGTCATACGGCTGCTTGCTTTTTCACGATGAGCTGTCACATCAGTAAGCCACCCTGAGGATATGTGAGACTTCGCATATACGCGACTACCGGCCGCCCCCATCCTTGGCCGGATAGTGACGTCGCGCCAAAAATATGAATTACAATCATTCGCATTTGTTCCCGAATTCACCGTTCCGCCGGTAAGCCCCCCATGCAAGCGCTGCGCATTCTCTCCCTTGTTCTGTGTTCTCTGTTCGTGACGGTCTCGACCGCGCATGCCGATCCTCTGGCGACGCAAGACAAGGCCAAGCAAATCTGGCAATTGCTGGACTACCTTGCTGTCGACTATGGTCGGTCCGTCAAGGATGGCCACGTCGCCAACGAGGCCGAATATGCTGAGATGCAGGAGTTCGCGCAGGCAGCCGAACGGCAGCTAGCCGAGTTGCCGCCAACGCCAGCCGCGCCAGAGCTGGCCAAGGAAGCGGCGGCGTTGCGTGCAGCCATTTCGGAGAAAGCACCGCCCGAAACGGTCGGGGAGCAAGCCCGCAGACTGGCCGGTGGACTCCTCGCGGCCTATCCGGTTCCGATGGCCCCTGGCAAGCTGCCCGATCTGCAACAAGGGGCAAAGCTCTACCAAAGCCAATGTGCTTCGTGCCACGGCGTCTCCGGGCACGCAGACGGCCCACTGGCTGCAAAGCTGAGCCCGCCGCCGATCGCCCTGGCCGATCATGAGCGGGCCCAGGAGCGCAGCGTCTTTGCGCTCCAGCAGATCATCACGCGCGGGGTGGAGGGAACGTCGATGCCGGGTTTTGCCCAGCTCTCGGACGACGATCGCTGGGCGCTCGCCTATTTTGCCTCGACCCTCTCGTATTCGGATGCCGACCGCCAGGCTGGTGCCAAGTTGTGGGCATCGCAACCGGCTCTCCATGCAGCCGTGCCCACGCTGGCCATGTTAAGCCAGGCCTCCGAAGCTTCGCTCGCCAAGACGATCGGGGCGGACGTCTCGCGCCAGTTGACGGCCTACCTGAGGAGTACGCCAGGTTCACTCGCGACATCAAACACCGACAGCCTGGTGATTGCCAAAGATAAGCTGAAGGAAAGCGTGTCCGCCTTGGACAAGGACGACAGGCAGGCGGCTTCGCGCTTGGCGTTGGCCGCCTACCTCGACGGCTTCGAGCCCGTCGAGCCGGCGCTCGCTGCCAAGAACCAGACGCTCTTCCAGGATATCGAGAAGACGATGGGGCTCTATCGCAATGCCGTGACCGCGGGCCAAGTGGAACGTGCCCACGAGATTGCACAGCAGTTGCAATCACAGCTTGACGAGGCACAGGAGGCACTGGGCGGCACCAATGACGCCGTCTCGACCTTCCTCGGCGCCCTGACAATCCTGCTGCGAGAAGGGCTTGAAGCCCTGTTGGTGGTCGTCGCGATGATGGCGTTCCTGAAGAAAGCGGATCGCACCGATGTCCTGCCCTACGTGCATGGGGGCTGGATTGCCGCGCTGGCGGCTGGCGGGTTGACCTGGGCGGTCGCCACCTACGTCGTCGACCTGAGCGGCGCCAGCCGCGAGATGACGGAAGGGTTCTCCGCAGTGTTTGCTGCGATCGTATTGCTCGGCGTGGGCATGTGGATGCACCAGAAGAGTCTTGCGGGTCGATGGCAAGCCTATGTGAAAGAAAAGCTGTCGTCGGCCTTGAACAAGAAATCGGCGCTGATGCTTTTCCTGCTGTCGTTCGTTACAGTCTACCGAGAAGTGTTTGAAACGGTCCTCTTTTACGCTGCTCTGTGGACAGAGGACAACGGCGTTTACTTGCTCGCAGGGCTTGCGTCGGGTATCGCCATCCTGGCTGTGATCGCCATTGTCCTCCTCCGCTCCTCGGCGCGCCTTCCAATCCGTCAGTTCTTCGGTTTCAGCTCGGCACTGGTCGGCGTGTTGGCGGTCGTCCTGATCGGCAAAGGCGTGGCAGCGCTACAGAAAGTCGGCTTCCTGCAGGTTACGCCGATCTCGCTGCCCCGTATCGACGTCCTCGGCGTCTACCCGTCTGTCCAGACCGTCACCGCGCAAATTCTGATTCTGCTCATTATCGCGGCAAGCATCGCCTACAATTTCCGGTCGCAGCGGGCATCTACCCAGGCCTAACGCCGCCAAGGCGGTGCCACGCTAGGGAGCACGGCTCCACGGCTGATTTCCCTGCCATAGAACGTCGGGCGCCTCGCCTTTTCGCCCCAACTGTGTGAATCCGGGCGCCACGATTCAGCCGTGCCGCTCCCGTGCGCCTCGCATGGGAGCGCACATCGTCCCGGCGCCAACCTGGCCTCAAAGGAATCGCCGTGACCGCATCCCCTCGCATCACGTTAAGCCAGATCCCTTCGGCGATCTGGTGCTGATGATTCTGTGGGCGAACGATTTCCGCGCCGTCTTCTGGGTGGCGGTCATCCCGGGCATTCTCTCCGTGCTGCTGCTGATGGGTGGGGGTGCGAGAACCCGAGCCTCATGTCGGCGCCAAGCGAACCAATCCGATCAAGTGGGCAAACCTTGTCCGTCTCGGCTCATAGTGGCAAGTCATCGCGATTGGGGCGCTGTTTACGCTTGCTCGCTTCAGCGAGGCGTTCTGGTCCTGCGTGCCCAGCAGGTCGGCCTGCCTCCGTACTTGGCGCCGCTGGTGTTGGTCGAGATGAACGTCGTATATTCGTTGTCGGCCTATCCGTTTGGCAAGCTCTCCGATCGCCTGCGTCATACCACGCTGCTGGCATGGGGTCTTGTGATTCTGATTCTGGCCCACCTCGTGCTGGCAATGAGCACACCCCCACGTACTCATCGTGGCTGAATCAGGCCGAGAACTGGTTTGCCCGTATCCAGCGCGACGTCATCACGTGTGGCGTGTTCACCAGTACGAAGGACCTCGATAAAAAGCTCAAGCGCTGGATCCGTCAATACAACAAGCTGGCCGCCCCGCTGAAATGGAAGTACTCCGATCCGACGCGCCGCATCCGGTGCGAATCTTCTGGTTCAGCGGACTAGTTGACCCTGAACGTGAAGGCGGGCTGCGCGAAGGCGGATTGTTGAATTCCGCTTCGCGCAGCGCGTAACGTGACAGATTCGTAACGCGAGCATCATGCTTGCGTGAGTCATGACCGGCTAGAGTGGTTTACAAGGCTGAAGAAGCCGCGTGTAGAGTTGGGGGAGACGATCATGACGATGATCCAACGTTGCGCTGTCATTGCCACCATTGTTGCCGTTGCAGGTGTGCTTTCCACAGTGCCGGCCATGGCCTCGGCCGGCAAGTTTGGGCCGTACACCGATGGCGCGAAGACAGGCAAATTCGATTCATATACCGATGACGCCAGAGCGGGCAAGTTCGACCCATACACCGATGGCGCGAACGCTGGAAGATATATGTCGTCTTCCGATGGGGCTCCGCTGTAACCGGGCAGTTTCTCGTGGGGCCGTCCCCTCCGACGACTGCATTTGCTTCGACGGGATGGCAAAAACGCCTATCTGAAGCAGGCGGGGGTGCCCATTTTGTTCGTTGTTGCACGATGCCAACCGCTGCCGTCGACTGGCCATCGTGCAAGCGTAAGCTGTCCCGCGGGGCGGGCCCTGCGGAACAAGGCTTGTCATCCGCTGCCGGCCGCCACGGTACGCTGACAAAGCGTCGGCGCAGCTCTTGCATTCAAAGCTGGCTGGATTCGTTACTGATAAAGGGATAAGAACGCCCCGTCAGGCGCAATTCGACACAGCGGCGACCACTGGGCATAGTGCTCCGAAGGGCAAAGACTGCCGCCGTGCGGCCTGATCAAATATTGCGGCGCCATCAACATTGCGTGGCGCTGGCGCCGACTCGACTAGATTAAAGCGTATCGCCCGTAGGGCGGTGAGCGCTGCGAGTTGTACTTCCAGCAAGTTTTGCGCCCGGCCGTCCTTCGCTGCTGCTGGCCGACTGCGCACAAGTCGGCGACGTTGCAAGGCGGCGTTTGCCTGAAGCGACGCAATCAGGATGTCAAGGCGGGAGAGGTTAATGATGGCTAGATGATTGTTAGGCATGATGCATGAAGGCGAGGTCCGATAACAAAGGCACGCTGGCCGACGGTCAAACTGGCGGCGACTCCGCCGCCAGTTCGCCGCATTCCGCTACCGAATGAGCCGATCCCAGCTACCATAGTGCTCCCGGCTGCGCCAGCCGCGCGGCAGGCTCAATCCGATCAACGCAAGCCCTGCGACGGCCCCAAATGCCGCCGCCGCGGAATTTCCGCCGCTGAGCACCCACGGTGCGATGACCAACCAAGCGCCAAAGCCGACATTGATCCAGCGCAGTAACCTTGCTACCTCTGCGAGCGCGGCCACAGCGACAACAATTACGAGCGCACCGATCAAATGATCGCTGTCCGCTAACGGCGGAATGGTGCCAAACAACAGGCGCGTGAACATCAGCGCGATGCCAACTCCGACACACGCAACCAGTGTCCAGGGCCATTGCACACCACGCAACGCCGACGCCATCGCGTCGGACAATGCGCTATCGAAACCGGGACGCCGGTCGCGCTGGCTTCCTGGCGAGGCGCCGCCCACGAAGAAGAGGCGAAGTACCGGCTCGCCGCGCCGATGCGCTTGTCCCAGAAACTGACCCATTGCAACCAGTTCATCCAACGTATAAGGGATCATCAGCGTCATTGCGCCCGCAGCGATCAGGCACAACGTGCACCAGGTCCCGATCACGATTGGCTGGATAATGATGAAATAGATGCTCACCACGCCAAGGGGCACGACGACGATCCCAAATGCCGCCACCATCCAAGGCATGGTGCGCCAACGCTGGCGCCCACCCATCGCGCCCATCAACACCTCCAGCAGATAACTGACCGCGCCAAGGCCACCGTCCGGAATCGGCCAGGACCGGGACACGGCGGAGGTAATAATGGTTTCCGTCCCGTTTTTTTGCGCGTCAGGAGAAAAGAACGGCTCCCAAACCGCCGCCGCATGGCCGAGTTGATACGCCGTGAGCTGGCGTGCGATCAGGAACCCGAACAGGGCCAGCCCGATAATGGGCAGCCGCTGCAAATAGGTGGACGGCGAGTACGTCCACCCGACCGGCAGATCGGACTGGTCCTTCATCGACGCCATGCTCATGCCTGGCATCATGGGTACGAGGATGGCAAAGGCGATGAGGAAGCCGCCGACGATCACATCGTTGTTGTAGACGGCCGAGGACGGCGCCCAGAACACCAGTGGCGCGAACAGCAACCAGAGCCCGACACAGGCGTTGCCCCACTGCGCCCATGAAAAGCGACGCGAAAGAGACAATGTGGCGAAGCCCATGATCAGGCTGCCGCTGGCCATGTCGCTCCAGCCCAGCCACGTCATGCGCAACGCAGGGGGCGCAAGACCGCGTTCTGCGGTCACTTGCATTACCAGCGTGCCAAACTCCCGAGTATCAAAGGCGCCCAAGACAAAAGGGCTTGTGAGTAACCAGGCACCAAGCAAGATGTTGAGATAATGCGCCCATAACAGGCTGTAATGGGCGTCGCGCATATGCTGCTCGTGCTCGTGCTCGTGCTCGTGCTCGTGCTTAGCGGCGGAGCCGCTGATTTCCGGCGCGCCCTTGACGGTCACGCTGCCGTGTCGCACCACGGGGTGATGGTCGGCGATGATGGCCGTGTTTAGCCGGTTAGCGCGATACCAACTGACCGGGTCCTGCTTCAGCGCCGCGATGATGCGAGGCATCGTTTCTAGAATTCGGCGCTCAGGCCGCCAATTTAGCCTCTCGCGCGCGCTGGCGCTGTCCACTTCATAATGATCGCTTGCCAGCCATCGCAGTTCCGGGTCAGAGGCGTCACCGACATTTCGCGCATGCTGGCAGCGTGAGTAAAGGCGCGCCCCGACGCCGGCCTGCGGCCGCATCGCTTCGCCCGGGCCATCCAGTGCGTGCAAAATTGCTGCCCGCAGTTGCCTTGGTGTCACTGCCTCCTCCTCGGCAAGCACTAACGACAACTTGCAAGGCAACTGGCCGCGCGCTGCGACAGCGTGCGCGACCGCCGCTGCCGCGTCATCGACGTGCAGGAACACATGGGCGGTGTCCGGACGTGTGTCGGCCCGGGCGACAAGGCTGGACTCGTAGCTTGCCGCGATCTGCTGCACCAGGAAAGCGTTATGACCGAGATCGTCGTAGAGCGGCGCGAGCCGCAGCATCAACCGCGGTACGGCGCCGAGTTCGTGCTGGAGCAGGTGCTCCGCCCTGATCATCATCGCCCGCAATGGCGATTTGGGATCGATGGGCGAGGCTTCATTGATCGGATTGCCGGGTTGCGACGGGGCATGGACTAGCAAGGTGCCGGCCAGCACGAATTGACCCACCGCGCACCGCTGCAATTCAACAATGATGCGTTGCAGGTTGCCGACAAGGTCGAGTTCCGCCGCGATCCGCTGCACGCTGCCGTCCGCATTGGGCGCGTCTTCCATCTCGCTGACCACATAGACGACCGACGTTATAAGCTCGCCGTGACCGGCTATCACCGCATCGAATGCCTGCGCCATATCTTTTTCACGTGTCGCGTCGATGCGAAGCGCTAGCGCACTGGGGAACGCTGCGGCAAGGTCTTCGCCATCGAGCGCGACCACACGGTATTGCTCCAACAGGCGCGCCACTACGGCGCGGCCGAGCAGCGATCCTGCCCCCACTACCACAATCGTGTCCGTGCTATGTGCCAACGCCGACTCCTTGCCGGGGTGCTATCTGACTATCATGAAGAGACCGAGCAGGCCAGCCACGGCGGCCACACCGATCGCTGCGGACACTTGCCAGCGATGCACGCAGATCCACCACTGCGCACTGGTTGACTTCGCTTGATTGTCAAAGCGGCCATGTGCTGCAAACAAGCCCACGACCGGTACAAACAGGTTATCGGGCCGATCGGGGTGGGCGGGTTCCTGGGTCTGCTGTGCCTCATACGCCTGTCTGGCCGCCACACGATCACCCAGGCCTGGGAAAAATCGACTGGACAGAATGGTTTTGGCGGCTGGCCAGCCCACCCATACCTCGCGAGGGCCGTGCGTGGCTGCCCAGACAATGGCCTCACCGGCGATTTCCGGCTGGAATATTGGCGGCACTGGTTGGGCACGGCGTGGCAACTTGCTGCGGCACCAATCGAATTGCGGCGTATTGAACGCCGATAAATGCACCATCGTCAGTCTCACCGACGAATGATCGTGAACGAGTTCCGAACGCAGGGAATCGGTAAAGCCACGGATCGCCGCCTTCGCCCCACAGTATGCTGACTGTAGCGGGATGGACCGATAGGCCAGCGCCGAGCCGGTCTGCACAATACAGCCATGATTGCGCGCCGACATGCGTTTCAGCGCGGCCAACGTGCCATGCACCGCGCCCAGATAGACCACTTCCGTGACGCGGCGATACTCGGCCGCCGTTGTTTCGGCGACCGGCGCAAACACGGTCGTAGAGACATTGTTCACCCAAATCGTGATCAGTCCCAGTTCGAGCTCAATGCGCGACGCTGCTGCCTCCACCTGCTGGGCATCGGCGACATCGACGGGGATGCCCAGCGCCAGGATCCCCAGGTCGCGCAATTCGCTACAGACCCGGGCCAGGCGATCCGGCTCTCTTGCCAGGATCGCGATCCAGTCCCCGCGCTGCGCAAAGGCCCGCACGGCAGCGAGCCCCACGCCTGCGGTGCCACCGGTGACGACAACAATGTTGGGCGGATGCATTCAGGCCTCCCCGCGTTGCTGCGCTTGCTGAATGTCCAGCGCAGCCTGGATCAGTGCCAGATGGGTATAGCCTTGCGGATAGTTGCCCAGCAGCGCCTTGCTATCCGGGTCGATCTCTTCCGCGAATAAGCCGAGATCGCTGGCAAACGAGCAGATGTGCCGAAAGAGTTTGATCGCCTCCTTGGCCCGGCCTTGTCGGGCCAGGACTTGTACCAGCCAGAAGCTGCAGATGGCGAGGGTCGCCTCTTCTCCTGGCACGCCATCGTGGATGCGGTACCGATAGACCAGCGAATCCTTGGTGAGATCCCGCTGAATACGGGCCACGGTTGCTTTCACGCGCGCGTCAGTCGCGGGGAGAAAGCCGGTCAGCGGGATCAGTAGCGCGCTCGCATCCAAAGCTGGCGATCCGAAACTTTGCGTGAACGCGTCAGTCCCGTGGTGAAACCCCTGCCCCTCGATGACGCGACGCAGCGCGTCCCGTTCGAGCTTCCAGACAGCAACGTTTCCGTCGAGTTGCCCAGCCTGTGCCAGCGCAATGGCACGGTCCAACGCCACCCAGCACATCAGCTTGGATGATACGAAATGCTGGGGCACCCCGCGCGTCTCCCAGAATCCTTGGTCCGGCTCACGCCAGCGCGCCGCGGCGGCGTCGGCTAGCCGGGCGAGCACGCGCCGCATTGGGGCGGACAGTGTCATTGGCATGCCCTGTTGGCACACCCAGGCCGCGTCGAGGACATGCCCATAGACATCCAGTTGCACCTGTTCCGCCGCCGCATTGCCGATACGCACCGGACGGGACGCACGGTACCCGTCAAGATGGCGAAGCTCCTGCTCAGGCAGGTTCGGGCTGCCATCGATCCGGTACATGATCTGCAGTCGTTCGAGATCGCAAAATCGCTCGATCCAACGAAAGAAGTCCATTGCGGCCTCGTGATGGCCCAGCGCCATCAACGCGCGCAGCACCATGGCCGAGTCGCGCAGCCAACAAAACCGATAGTCCCAATTGCGGCTGCTACCGATCCACTCCGGCAGCGAGGTGGTTGGCGCCGCCACCAGTGCTCCGGTCGGGCCAAACGTCAGCAACTTGAGAACACAGGCGCTGGTGCGCACTTCTCGTTCGAAGGGACCGCGATAGGTGCATTGCTGCTGCCACTCGCCCCAATGTCGTAGGGTCTCATCAAGGACCGCCTGGGGGTCGTGCACAGGGCGGTCCGGCCCGTCTTGTTGGAAGGACGCAATCGCCCACAGCGGCGCGCCGGGCCGCACGATGGCCACACCTTTGGCGCGGTGCGCTTCGGTCGCCAGCGGCAGCGGCAGCGGCGGCGAACATACCAGGCTGAGACGTTGGTGTTCGCATACAGCGGTCACGCCATGCGAACCGACTTCCCATTGGTGGGGCTTGCGCGCATAGTCAAAGCTCGGACTGAACACAAGTTCCACCCTCACCTCGCCAACGATCGCCTCAATGCGCCGCAACAGCCGATGGCACTCGGGTGAGTCATGGTCCAGCCGACTGCGTGCGAGCCGCTCGCTATGCATGAAGTCGGTCAGGCGAAGGATCCCGCCGCTGGCTTCAAACATGGTTTCCAGTACGCCCCCTGGGACCCGGTAATTGCGCGAACTGATCGCACGACCCGTCGGCCGGATTTGAAAGTAGCCTCCACGGTTAGCATCGAGCAATCTGCAAAATACGGCGCCGGCGTCAAAGTGCGGCATACAGCACCAGTCGATGGACCCCGACGTGCTCACCAACGCCACGCTATGCGTGTTGCCAATGACGGCATAGTCGGCAATGGGCGGATACCTGGGGTTGGTGAACACTCCGTCTCCTTGACCCTCGCCACGCTGGCAACACGCATTGCCGAGGTCGGGATCCTGGCTTACATCTGGCGCTAGCGCGGGAAAGAACTACAACGCGCTATGCCTGCCGTTACACGGCTCAAGTTCGCGGCGTGCCATGGCTTCACCGCCGAGCCGCGCGTTGCCGTCCAAGATCGAGTCGTTGGGCTACCTGGATCTACGCCATGGCGCGACAGACCTGCGCGCACTCCTGACAGGCACGTGCGCACTCTTGGCAATGCTGCGCCTCGTGCTTGGCGCACTCCGTCCCACACTCTTCACAGACCTTCGCGCACAGCGCGCAAATCGCGCGCGCGTACTGGCTATCGCGCGCCATCATCGCCGCGGCATAGGCACATGTTTCGGCACAGTCCAGGTCGAGTGCGATGCAGCGTTTCATGGCCTCAACCTCTGGCTCACGCAGACAAGACGCCGCACAGTGATGACAGGCGACTGTGCAGGCGTGACAGGCTTCAATACAAGATAGATAGTTTTCATGTGGCATGGCAAAGCTCCTAAAGAAATTCGACCAGCGTGCGAGACGCCGCCAAATTGAGAGCAATTCGCGCGCCACAGGAAGCAGACGACAGCCTGGGAGCGGCTACCTTACAGGAGCATTACGCGACGATGACGCAACCGGTGACAGCACATGTTTTGTCCAGGCTGATGACGCTAAAGGAGCTTTTGCTTCGACGTGGCGCGCACTATGCTAAGTGGACGTTTCACCATTGCGCGAGGAGACAACGTGTTCGAACGCCCTAGCGATGCCATGCTTCGCCCCGTCTCACTGGGCCGCCGCCGACTGCTGGGAAGCCTGATCGCGGGAGGCGGCTTGGCGAGCCTGGGCGCGTATCCACGCACCGCTTGGGCCTTGAAGAGCCAAGGCCATCCGGTCGTGCTGACAGGGACCACGTTTGAGCTGGCCATTGGCGCGACGCCCATGTCGTTTACCGGCCGTATCCGGCCTACCACCAGTGTGAACGGCTCCATCCCCGCGCCGATTCTGCATTGGAAGCAAGGCACCGAGGTCACGCTGCGCGTGACCAACTTGCTCGATACCCAAACATCAATTCACTGGCACGGCATCTTGCTGCCGTTTCAGATGGACGGCGTGCCGGGTATCTCCTTTCCCGGCATCGGGCCGGGCGAGACGTTCGTGTATCGCTTTCAAGTGCGGCAAGCCGGCACCTATTGGTACCACGCGCATACCCGTTTTCAGGAGCAGACCGGCTTGTATGGACCGCTGGTCATCGAGCCAATGCATCCAGACCCGATCAAGGTCGATCGCGACTATGTCGTGATGCTCAGCGAATGGACGGATGAAAACCCGGAAATGGTGTTCGCGAAGCTCAAGAAGATGAGCGACGTCTATAACTTTCAGATGCCGACGGTGGGCGACTTTGCCCGAGATGTGTCCGAAATGGGGCTGTCCGAGGCCTTGGCTAAGCGCGCGATGTGGAACCAGATGCGAATGAATCCGACCGATTTGGCCGATGTTTCGGGAGCCACTTTTACCTACCTGATCAACGGCACGCCCGCGGATAAAAATTGGACAGCGATCGCTAAAGCCGGGGAGCGCGTGCGGTTGCGCTTTATCAACGGCTCGGCGACCAGCAACTTTGACGTCCGAATTCCCGGCGTGAAGATGACGGTGGTATCGGCTGATGGGCAGGATGTCGAACCGGTACCGGTGGATGAAATCCGCATTGCCGTCGCCGAGACTTATGACGTAGTGGTGCAGATGCCGGACGATAAGGCGCACACCATCTTTGCTCAGTCGATCGATCGCAGCGGCTACGCCAGGGCGACACTCGCACCGGAAGTCGGGATGGAAGCCGACGTGCCCAAGCTCGATCCGAAGACCTGGCTCACCATGGCCGATATGGGCATGGGCGACATGGCGGACATGGATATGGGCAGCATGGAAATGGGGGCCATGAAGATGGATCAGAAACCATCCATGGCCATGGATCGCATGGGGATGGAGTCCATGGGTGGCGCACCCACGATGCAACCAATGACGCCGGAGGCGGGCATGGGCGCCATGGGGGGCATGGGGGGCATGGGGGGGCATGACATGTCGACCATGTCCGGGCCAGCGAAGGACGCCCATGCCGGAATGGCCGGCATGGACCACGGCAAGTCCGACGCGAAGCCGGGGATGCAAAAAACCGGTGGCGAGATGGGGCATGACATGGGCAAGATGGGCAATATGCCTGGCATGGGGCCACAGGTCGACATGCGCTCGATGAACCCTTCCCGCTCGCTGTCGGATCCGGGGCCAAGACTGCGCAACAACGGCAGGCGAGTGTTGACCTACGCGGACCTTAAAACGCTCGGCCCGGTGATCGACAAGCGCCCGCCCAGCCGGGAGTTGGAACTGCACTTGACCGGCAATATGCGCCGTTTCATCTGGGGCCTCGACGGCAAGAAGTTTTCCCAAGCCGAACCGATCCGGCTCTACTACGGGGAGCGCCTGCGCATCACGCTGATCAACGACACCATGATGAACCACCCGATGCACCTGCACGGGATGTTCAGCGAGCTGGAAAATCACGAAGGCCAGGCGCTGGTCAGAAAGCACACGATCAACGTCCAGCCGTCCAAACAAGTCAGCTTCCTGGTGACGGCCGATGCGCCGGGACAATGGGCCTTTCATTGTCACTTGCTTTACCACATGGAAGCCGGCATGTTCCGCAAGGTCGTGGTCGCATGAGCGGGTTGAACCGCGCCAACGCCAGGGAGATTGACGTGCCCAACCACCGTCTCATCCTTCTCGCAAGCCTGGCTCTCTTGGCCAGCGTGCAGTGCCACAGCGTGGCGGCGCAGACGATGGCGCCGATGCCAGGTATGACACACGATACGCCGATGCCGGGCATGGCGCACGATGCCCCGATGCCACCAAAGACCGCAGCTCCAGCCGGGAAGCCAGCGCCAAGCCATCCCGCAGTCAGTCCGACAGAATCTGCCTCAGTGCCCGGCGGCGCGAATGCGATCATCCAGGTGAAGGAGGCCCCGGTGCCGATGGCAGATCCGAACCGAGGCATTCCCATGCCTGGGGATACGATGGCCGATAACGATATCTACTATCAGGTGCTATTCGATCGCCTCGAGTACGTCAAGGCACCCGGCGGCTCTGGACTGGCCTGGGACATGCTCGCCTGGGTAGGACGGGATCTGAACCGGTTATGGGTCAAGTCGGAAGGCACGCGTCTGTATGGCAACACAGAGGATGCCAGAGCTGAGGCACTGTGGGGACACGCCTTTGCGCCGTTCTGGGATTGGCAACTGGGCGTGCGCCAGGATTTCGGCAATGGGCCGCCGCGGACCTGGGGCGCCTTTGGCGTGCAAGGCCTGGCGCCTTATTGGTTTGATATCGAAGCCACGGCTTATCTGGGGTCGTCGGGACGCGCTGCCGCCCGAGTGCGGGCTACCTACGATATTCGCTTCACCCAACGTCTGCTGTTGACGCCGGAGTTCGAGGCGAACGCCTATAGCAAGGCAGATGAGGCGCGAGGCATTGGCAGCGGCGTGTCCGAGTTCAAGCTTGGCTTGCGACTGCGATACGAGATCCGTCGCCAGTTCGCCCCCTACCTAGGCGTGGTGTGGGGCAAGAAGCTGGGCAATACCGCGGATTTTGCGCGTGCTGCCGGAGAGCGGACCACCGACAAGCAAATCGTTGCCGGCGTGCGAATCTGGTTCTGAACCCATTTGAGACGCCGGCCAGGTTCAAGCCCGCTGCTGGTTAACCGCCAACTTACTGTGCGATTACATTTCGTATCACGCCTGCGAAGGCCGCGCGCGGGAAAATAGAATGGTCATTATGACGCACGTGCAAGCAGCCATAGGGGGGCCCCGTTTGATGGGGCGTTAGTCTGCGTCCTCTCCGCGTGCCATGCTGGCACGCGTGGCACACGTCGCCGGCCAACTCAGGAAAGGACCCATGAAAGTCGGAAAGCTGCTGGTCCTGCTCGGTGGCGCGGCAATGGGCATCGCGCCCGGTGCGATTGGCGCCATTCAAATCGGCTGGGAGCCCAGGCAAGAGCTCAGCAGTAACTGGTGGCTGCAGTGCGGTGGCGTGCCGGCTCCTGCCGCGCCCGCGATGTGGCCTGCCGTGGACCATGAATGGGAAAGCAGGTCGCTGGACTGTACAGCGCAGCGGGACAAGGAAACCCCGCAGTATGCGCTTGCCGTGAACCCCCGGCACCGCTTATTCAAGCACGGCAACGGCGCCGCGGCGCCATCGAATACTGCCAAATCTAAGCCGTCGCGAGAGGCGAAGCGACAAAACCGTGACTGCGGCCAGCCCCGACCGGCGCCACCGCAATAGTCTAGACGTTCCCCCTTTTCGGTACGCGCTTTCCGCGTGTGCCAACGCAGTCTCAACCTGTGCCACCGAGCCAAAGGAGATCTTGAAGATGAAAAGCAAACTTGTCGTTGCAAGCCTGATTGCCGCGGTATCGCTTACTGCCGCCGCGACCGATTTGAGCACGGTCGTGAAGACCTATGAGCTCAAAGACGGATCAAAAGTCCACGTTTTCAAAGACGGCAAGATGGGCATGGAGAACAAGTACGGCAAGTCCGTCAGCATGCCAGAAGGCAAGGTCATGGAGACCAAAGACGGTAGCAAGATCCTGATGAAGGGCAATGAGGTGTTCCGTCTGGACGACGCCCTCATCAAAGGTCACCGCGAAGGCGGCTAAGCGGGCGACCTGACACGGGCTCTGAGCAAGCGGGCGCCGTGCAGTGCCCTTGCTCGGAGCCCGTCGGGGCCGCTTGCCATGCTCAGCGTCACCCACGCGGCCCGAGCGATGAGCGGGCGCTGCATTATTTCTCAGCGTATACGGACACGCTAAGCGACCGAGAGGCCTGCAGTGTCAGGGCATGGCGACCATGAGCAGGGATGCGCAGCGATACCGGGCGCGTTCCGGGCATCGCGTGTCCGGCGTCATCCTGGGAAATCACTACGGTGACCTCGGCTGGCTCGTTGCGGGGATTGTCCAGAACCAGCACACACCCCTCCCCCGCACCAAGTGTTCGGCGCCAGGTCGCGTCGACCCGCGCCCCGACGTCGATCAGCCACTCCGTAGGGCGCGGCTCGGCCAGGCCACCGGGCACGAAAGCGGCAGGGCCCCGATCGAGATCCAAAATGGGGGCGTGCGCCAACGCAGAAGCGCTAAGACTAACAAGCAACGCCGATAAGCCGGTTCGGATCAGATTCAATCGAAGTCTCCCTAAAAAAGAACTGGACGCAGGCTGTCTTCGTGGGATCTGACGGCCAGCATCATGACGCGGCATGCCACCTGGCACCTGAAAGAACGGGGCGCTCCTGTTGACCCAAGGCGGCAACGCCATTGATTCTAGGGCGGCCGGTCTGTCACAGAGATTACGAGAACATGACAAGACATCATCCCGCCGTCGCGCACTCCCCTGTCGTCTACTTCCCATTAGCCCAGCGCGAGCGCATGCCTGCTAATTCCGTGGGAAGGGGCGACCGCTGCGCGCTGCACAAGTTGCATCGCCCCAACAATGTAACCGGCTTGCAATGTCGCAGTAAGCTTGGTCTCACTAGACTTCAGTGCCTATCGAATACCAATAACGTGGCGAACTGGAGACGCTATGAAAAGAAGAAAGATGACCGCCGCTGGCATGCTGCTGGGGTCGCTGTCATTGGGGGCTTATGCGCAGACGAGTGTTACGCTATACGGCGTCGCCGATGTCGGCATCGAATATTTATCGAATGTGCCATCGTCGAGCGGCGGCACCAACCAGGTGCGCATGTCGGCCGGCAATATGTCGACCTCGCGTTGGGGCTTGCGGGGTACGGAAGATCTCGGCGGTGGCCTCAAAGCGGTGTTCGAACTGGAGAGCGGCTTCGCCCTTGATACCGCGCAGTCGAGTAGCGCCGGCCGGTTGTTTGACCGGGGCGCGCTGGTCGGGCTGTCCAGCCCATATGGTCAGTTGACCCTTGGTCGCCAGACCACGGTGCTATACGACACCGCCATTCAGTTTGATCCCATGGGTTTCGCGCCGCGATACTCGCTTTTCAAGAGCGACGATACCATTGCCGGTCGCGCGGACAATTCCGTCAAGTACAAGGGCACGTTTGGCGGCGTGACCGCAATGGCACTGTACAGCTTCGGCCGCACTGGCGGCGGCGAAGTCCCCGGCGAGCCGAAGGTGGACCGGGAGATGAGTGCGGGTCTGGTGTATTCGACTGGACCGCTTTCCCTGGGCGCCCTGTACGACGAGTACCAGGGGTCAACCGTTGCATCGCAGGGGCAAAAGGACCGGCGCGCGTTAGTGGGGATCAGCTATGGGATCGGACCAGCAAAGCTGTATGCCGGTTATCGTTGGCTCAACGGAAATATCTCGAGCGCGGTAAGCGCAATGCGCTCCAACTTGTATTGGGCAGGCCTGCGTTATCAGCTGACCTCGGCGCTGTCGCTCACCGGCGCAGCGTACTATACCGATGTGCGGGGTTCCGGCGCCGATCCGCTGATGTTCGTGGCCTCGACCGATTACGCGTTTTCCAAACGCACCGACATGTACTTCAATGTCGGCTATGTCCGTAACAAAGGTGGCTCACAGTTGGGCTTGAACGGCTTTAACGCCAGCAGTGGCGCGCCGGTCAATGTCGTGCCGGGCGACAACCAGACCGGTGTCGTGCTGGGTCTACGCCATAAGTTTTAAGCAAAGCCGCCTGAATACCTGTTGATCCGGCACACAAATAGGGGACGTTCTCGAGAGGGTTAGTCAGATGATGCATGACAAAATCGACTCGAGGACGCTGTCGGTCGACGCGTTGAACGAGCGGCGACGGCGAGCGGTGAGAATGCGGCTTCAAGGCGTGAGCGTGAACGAGGCGGCGGCGCAGTGCGAGCTGACGCGCGCGACGGTGAGTGCGGCATTCAAGGCGTATGAAGCGGGCGGCTGGAAGGCGGTGGACACTACGCGGCCGGGACGACCCCGCGGCATTGGACGCACGCTGACGGCCGAGCAGGAGCGTGAAGTGCTGCGCCTGATTCGCGACCGTACGCCCGATCAGATGAAGCTGGGGTACCCGCTGTGGCAGCGCCAGGCGGTGGCCAAACTGATCCGCGATCGCTACGGCATCGAACTCGCTGCACGCACCCTAGGTCTTTACCACGAGCGCTGGGGCTTCACGCCGCAGAGGCCGATCCAGAAGGCCTACGAGCCGCCAGCGGCAGTGAAGCAGTGGCTCGATGAGGAATATCCGGTCATTGTGGCGAGCGCCAAGGCAGAAGCCGCCGAGATCCACTGGGGCGATGATACCGGCTTGCGCAGCAATGACGTACGCGGGCCCGGCCATGCTCCGCACGGCCAGACTCCGGTGGTACGGGTGAACAACGAGCGCCATGGACTGTCGGTCATCTCCAGCGTTACCAACCAGGGAACGATGCGCTGGTTGGTATTCGACGGCGCGCTCAATTCCGACATCCTGATCAATTTCGTGAAACGGCTGGTCAAGGGCGCCAAGCGCAAGGTCTACCTGATCCTGGACAATCTGCGCGTGCATCACAGCAAGCGGGTAAAGGCGTGGTTGGCCGAGCACAAGCGCGAAATCGAAGTCTTCTACCGGCCAAGCTACAGACCCGAACTCAACCCCGGACGAGAGGGCCTTCGCCGACCTCAAGCCGGCCGTCACAACGCTGACGCCGGCGCGCACCAAGCTGCAACTGGTCAAGGCGACGTCCATGTACCTGTGAAGGTGTCAACGACAGCCCGAGCGGACCAAAAGCGAGTTTCGAGCCCAAACCGCTTCGTGATGCCGCATGAGATTGTAGATACAATGCCGGATCAATAGGTTGAACGGTCCTTTTACCAAAGGACCACTAGCCACGGCGCCGCAACGCCGTGGCTATTTTTATGCGGCGACGCGCTGGAGGCCAACCGTCTAGCTCCGGGCGGCGTTTCGCTGGCGGGGAAACGTCAAAATGAAGCGCGTAGTGCCTTCCGACGATTCCGCCGAAATCTGGCCCCCGTGCGCAAACATGATGGCTTGCGTGATGGAGAGACCCAGTCCCACGCTTTCGGACTCCGCACGGGTCCTTGATTTGTCGGCACGGAAAAAGCGGTCGAATAGCGATGGCAGCAACTCGGGACTGATTTCCTCGCCCTCATTCTCGACTACGATCGACGTGCTGCCGCCCTGCTCGCGCGTCTCGACCCGGATCTCTTTGCCGGACGGCGTATAGCGTAGAGCGTTCGAGAGCAGATTGCTGAGCGCTCGGCGTAACATCAGACGGTCGCCGGTAATTTTCGCTTGCCCATCAAGCCGTAGATTGACGCCCTTGTCCTCTGCCAGCGCGTCGTAGAATTCGAACAGCGCCTGTACTTCATCAGCCACGTTGATCGCTTCCTCATTCGGCAGTGTGATGCCGTGCTCCATCTTGGCCAAGTACAGCATATCGGACACCATGCGCCCAAGCCGCTGCAATTCCTCGGCATTCGAGGCCAGGACCTCTCGATATTTGGCGGCATCTCGCGGCTGCGATAGCACGACATGCGTCTGCGTCATCAGGTTGGTGATGGGCGTGCGCAGCTCATGCGCCAAATCGGAGGAGAATTCCGAGAGCCGCCGAAAATCATCCTGCAGTCGCTCCAGCATCGCGTTTAACGTGATCGCCAGATCTGCCATCTCGACCGGCACGGCTTCGACCGGCATGCGCGCATCCAGTTTGTTCGCGGTGACGCCCTTGGCGCGTGAGGCCATCATGCGCAGGGGTGCGAGCCCGCGTCGCGCCGCCCACCAACCAAAGAGACCGCTGGCGAGCACCGCCAATGTGGTATAGAACGCCAGCGAACGACGAAATGCATGCATGAAGTGCGCGTGGATTTCCGTGTCCATGCCAACCACGACGCGCAAAGGTGCAATGCGCGGGTCAGCCGCACTCACCTGCGCGCGCATGCCGCGATACTCCTGCTCGCCTTGCTGCCAGACGAAGGTATTGTCACGCGCCAATTCGCGCGGAATCGCCTCGAAAGCAATCGCAAAATCGAAGTCCTTGGTCGCATACAGCTTGTGGCCTTGTGCGGTCTGCACCTGCGCGACGAAGCCAGGATGGTGATCGACCATTTCCCGAAGCCGCTGGGGCAACCGCTCGGCCGGCGTTTCCTGCGCGATCTTTTCGATCAGGCGAATATTGTCGCCGAGCACCACATAATCCTCGGTGGCGAAGTGGCGGTCCATCGCCAGCCAGATGAGAACGCCCAAGCCCAGCAGCACCACGGCAGAGCAGAGCGAAAACAGGATGGTCAGACGCATCGTCAGGGACAGGCGATGCGTCATGCCTGCTCCTCCGGCGCTTCCAGCACGTAGCCCATGCCGCGCACGGTCTGAATCAGCTTAATATCAAAGTCATCGTCGATCTTCGCCCGCAAGCGGCGAATGGCCACATCGATCACGTTGCTATCGCTGTCAAAGTTCATGTCCCAGACCTGGGAGGCAATCAACGAGCGTGGCAGCACCTCGCCGCGCCGGCGAGCGAGCAACTCCAGCAGCGCAAACTCCTTGCTGGTCAGCGTGATGCGGCGCCCGGCCCGCGACGCCCGGCGCCTGCCCAAATCCAGCACCAGATCGCCCACCTGAATGCGGTCCATCGCTAGCTGTACAGTACCGCGCCGCAATAGCGTACGTACGCGCGCCAGTAGTTCCGAGAACGCGAATGGCTTGACCAGATAGTCGTCAGCGCCCAACTCCAACCCCCTGACCCGATCGGCCACGCTGTCGCGGGCGGTCAGAAATAACACCGGAACCGGGTTGTCCGCGGCGCGGATCGTCTGCAAAATACGCCAGCCATCGAGATCGGGTAGCATGACGTCGAGGATAATCAGGTCGTACGCTTCGTTAAGCGCCAAGTGCTGTCCGTCCAGCCCGTTGGCGACCAAGTCGACCACGAATCCTGCCTCGGTCAGCCCCTGGCGCAGGTACTCGCCGGTCTTGGATTCATCTTCTACCACCAGCAGCTTCATCTTCGTGCCCTCCCCCTCGTCTTTCGGATTATGTGCCCGCCTGTTGGACCGGCTCTAATACGGGGTAGTCTACCGAGACGCTCTGTGGGTAACCCAGACCTTACCGGAATGTAATGTTTGGGTAAGTTGACGGTAGCCTCGCTGTCGTTACTCTCTTGCTGCCGCCTTCCGACGCGGCCATTCAAGCAAAAAGGACTATTTCATGCGACGTGATCGACCGTCTGGCCTTGTGCTGCCTAATCTGCCGCGCCGCCGTTTTGTACAGGGTCTGGCCGCCGGTGGCGTGATGGCGGGGCTGTCTGGCTTGGGCGGTGCGGCCTGGGCTCAGCCGTCAGGCCGACCGGCAGATGTCTTATCCGGCACAGCACCAGTGCTGCGCGGGACCGACTTCGACCTCGTGATCGGCGAGTCGGTGGTCAACTTCACCGGGACGCCACGCGTCGCGACCACCATCAATGGCATGTTGCCGGGGCCGACGCTGCGCTGGCGTCAAGGCGAAACGGTGACGATTCGGGTCACGAACCGGTTGCGCGAGCACACGTCGATTCATTGGCACGGGATCATTCTGCCGTTCGAGATGGACGGCGTGCCGGGGATCAGCTTTGCGGGCATTGCGCCGGGCGAGACCTTCACCTACCGCTTCAAGGTCGACCAGATTGGTAGCTATTGGTATCACTCGCATTCGGGCTTCCAGGAGATGACCGGCGTGTATGGCGGCATTGTCATCGATCCAGCCACCGGCGTGGATGGCGTGCGAGCCGATCGCGATTATACCGTGCTGCTCTCGGATTGGACCGACGAAGATCCGATGCGCGTGCTCTCGAAACTGAAGGTTCAGAGCGACTACTACAACTATAACCAGCCGACGGTTATCGATTTTTTCCGCGACGTCTCCAGTGATGGGATGAAGAGCGCGCTCGCTAAGCGCAAGATGTGGAACGAGATGCGGATGAGCCCGACCGATCTGGCGGATCTCTCGGGCGCCACGCTGACTTACTTGATGAACGGCGTCACACCGGCCGGCAACTGGACCGGCGTGTTTAAGCCGGGCGAGAAGGTTCGTCTGCGGTTTATCAACGGCGCAGGCAACACGTTCTACGATGTGCGCATTCCCGGCCTCAAGCTTAAGGTCATCCAAGTCGATGGACAGAACATCGAACCGGTAACCGTCGATGAGTTCCGCTTCGGCCCGGGCGAGACCTGTGACGTGCTGGTCGAGCCGCGCGACGAGGCCTATACCATTTTCTCGCAGTCGATGGATCGCACCGGCTATGCCCGCGGCACCCTGGCAACTCGAGCCGGGCTGGCGGCACCGGTGCCCGCCGTGGATAAGCCGCAGTGGCTCACCATGGCCGACATGATGGGCAGTATGGGAGGCATGGGCGGCATGGATCACAGCGCCATGGGCGGAATGAGCCATGGCGGCATGGCCATGCAAGGCATGGACCACGGCTCGATGGGCATGCAAGGCATGAACCATGGCGCTATGGCCATGGATCACAGCCAGCATGCCATGGGTAGCATGTCGGGGGGCATGGCGACCGATGCGTCGCTGAAGGTGCCCAGCACCAAGGCGCGCCACGCCAAGACCGAGTATGGCGCCACCACCGATATGCGCGTTGACATGGCGCGCACCAACTTGGACGACCCGGGCATCGGTTTGCGCGACACCGGGCGCCGCGTCCTGACACTGGCCGATCAGCACACCATTGGCGGTCCGTTGGACAAACGCGGTCCCGGGCGCGAAGTGGAACTGCACTTGACCGGTAATATGGAGCGTTACTCGTGGTCCATCGACGGGGTGGAGTTCGGAAATTCGACGCCGGTGCACTTTAAGTATGGCGAGCGGCTGCGCGTCATTTTGCACAACGACACCATGATGACGCACCCAATGCACATGCATGGCATGTGGAGCGAACTCGAATCGCCGGATGGCGCCTTCCTCGCGCGTCGACACACGATCGCGGTGCAACCGGCGCAACGCATCAGCTTCCTCGTCACCGCCGACGCCTTGGGCCGGTGGGCCTGGCATTGCCACCTGATGTTGCACATGGACGCCGGGATGTTCCGCGAAGTGGTGGTGGCCTGACCCTAACCGATATGCACATGGAAAAACCAACAAGAACAGTACTTGCCGCCGTGCTTGCTTCCGCTGGCATGAGCGCAGCTTGGGCCCAGCACGCCCACACCGAAGCGGTTCCAACGCAAACTTCGTCGCCCGCCGTCGCGGAAAAGGCGAAGTCCATTCCGAAAGCAAAGTCTTCGGGCAAGGTTGGCGGCACCGCTGCCACCGACGGCCAGATGCAAGGCATGG
>NZ_JBXAHL010000028.1:23647-106420 GCF_058795055.1 Cupriavidus sp. GW823-FHT06D04
TGGACTCGATGCAGGGCATGGACCACAGCCAGATGCAAGGCATGGACTCGATGCAGGGCATGGACCACAGCCAGATGCAAGGCATGGACTCGATGCAGGGCATGGACCACAGCCAGATGCAAGGCATGGACTCGATGCAGGGCATGGACCACAGCCAGATGCAGGGCATGGGTTCGATGCAGGGCATGGACCACAGCCAGATGCAGGGCATGGGTTCGATGCAGGGCATGGACCACAGCCAGATGCAAGGCACGGGTTCGATGCAAGGCATGGATCATGGCGACATGCAGATGCAAGGGGGGAGCGCGCCCGCGGATGCGCGCGACCCGCACGGTTACTCAGGGGGCTATCAGCTCGGCGTGGGTCAATACGCCATTGGTCCGCACCGTTCGCTGCACATGGCAGACGAACACCTATTTGCCTCGGTACTCGTTGACCGGCTGGAATGGGTCAAGGGAAATGAGAGCAATGCCGCTGCCTATGAGGCGCAAGCGTGGATTGGCAGCAGCTTTAACCGCCTCGTGATCAAGGCCGAAGGCGAATCCGAGAGGCGCAAGATCCACGAGGCGCGGACCGAATTGCTGTGGGGTCATGCCATTGCCACCTATTGGGACACGCAGCTGGGTATCCGCAACGATGCCGGCTATGGCCGGCCAACCCGAAACTGGCTGGCCTTCGGTATCCAGGGCCTGGCGCCATACTGGTTCGAGGTCGACGCTACTGGCTATATCGGCACCGAAGGTCGCACTGCGCTGCGCCTGTCAGCCGAGTATGAATTGCTAATTACCCAGCGCCTGATCCTGCAACCCCGAATCGAGGCCAATCTTTATGGCAAGAACGATCCCGAGGTCGGCGTGGGCAGCGGGCTTTCCAGCGGTGCCGTGGGTCTGCGCCTGCGCTATGAGTTCAGCCGTCAGTTCGCTCCCTATATCGGCATTGAACGGTACCAAACCTTTGGCAATACCGCCGACATGGTTCGCACCGCCGGCGGCCGAAGTGGCGAAACCCGTTTTGTAGCGGGTGTTCGCATGTGGTTCTAACCACGTATTTCAATCCACACTCATATTTGGAGTTCACCATGCAAGCGCCCCGCTTCACCATTCGTGCCGCTCTGGCAGCCGCCGCTGTGCTGGCTAGTACTGCAGCCTTCGCCCATCCAAAGCTGGTATCGTCCATGCCCGCCGACAAGGCCGAGGTGGCGGCGCCGCAGAAGATCGAGCTGAAGTTTTCAGAGAACCTCGCGACCCAATTCTCCGGGGCCAGCCTCGTCATGACCAGCATGCCCGGCATGGCCAACCATGCGCCGATGAAAATTGCCGCCAAGGTTGCCGGCAGCGACGACCCCAAGACCATGGTGATCACCCCGGCCCAGACGCTGGCGCCTGGCAGCTACCGCGTCGATTGGCGTGCAGTGTCGTCCGACACGCACCCGATTAATGGCAACATCGCGTTCACCGTGAAGTGATCCGCCGATGGACTGGGCAACTGTTGCAGTGCGTTTCGCACTCTATTTCGACCTGACTGCACTGTTTGGTCTGCCGCTGTTTGGCTTGTACGCACTGCGCCGTGAGGAAATGGCGTCGCCAACGGGTGCGCGCTTTTTGACGCTTGGCGCGGCGGTCGCGGCCCTGGGCATCGTCCTGTCGCTGGCCAATATCACCATCATGGCCAAGGGCATGACCGGTGCCGCATCCTACGCCGAACTGCAAGGCCATGTCTTCGAAATGATTGTGACAGGCACCGCGTTTGGCGCGGCCTGGGTTGTGCGACTCGTTGCCCTGGTCCTCTGCGTGCTGGTCGCGTTGTTTGTCCGCAAACGGCCAGAACTTCAATTCTGGGTTCTGGCTGCAGCGGGCGGCGTCGCGCTGTCCACGCTTGCCTGGGGCGGCCATGGCGCCATGGATGATGGCATTCGACGCTACATTCACCTTGCCTCGGATATCGCGCATCTAATGGCCGCCGGCGCATGGGTCGGCGCTCTGCTCGCGTTAGTGTTGTTGTCGCATCCCTCTGCCACACCTGCCAAGGTTGCCCTACTGAGCCGCACCTCAAACGGCTTCGCTCAGGTGGGTACGATCGTTGTCGCAACCTTGGTCATTACCGGCGCAGTGAACTATTGGTTGATTGTCGGTCCGGTCTTGCCGGAACTGTCGCTGAACTCATACGGTGGACTGCTGGCGTCCAAGCTGGCGCTGTTCGGTACCATGCTCGCCCTTGCCGCGGCTAACCGTTTTCATCTGAGCCCGCGCCTGGAGCATGCCGTACGGACGGGCGACCATGCCGTCGCCGTTCGTACCTTGCGGCGCAGCCTGATGTTCGAGACCATTGCGGCAACGCTCATTCTGGCTCTTGTCGCCTCGCTCGGCATCCTATCCCCCGCGGGCATGTAGCCACGTTTTCACGAACCGCGCAGCAAGGCTGCGCTTGTCTTGCTCTCAAACAACCGCCAAGGAGATGCCATGAAGACGCTCAAGTCGTTGCTGCTGGTGTTGGGGCTGTCGCCGATGCTGGTGTGGGCTGCCGGCAGCATGGAGGGCCATGCGAGCCCAGCTAGCGCCAGTAAGTCCGCTGCCGGTCAGCCGGGCAAGCCGGCCAAGGTCTCACGCACGGTTAACGTGACCATGAGCGACACGATGCGGTTCGCGCCCGACTCGATTCAGGTCAAGCGCGGTGAAACCGTGCGTTTTGTCGTGCGGAATGTCGGCAAAGTGGAGCACGAAATGGTGATCGGTACCGCCGCTGAGTTGAAAGAGCACGCGCAGATGATGCGCAGCATGCCTGATGCTAAGCACTCTATCCCGAACCAGATTATGCTCGCACCTGGCAAACAAGGCACACTGGTGTGGCAGTTCGACGGTCCTGGGACCGTCGACTTCGCTTGTCTGGTGCCGGGCCATTTCGAAGCCGGCATGGTCGGCAAGGTGGCCGTCAAGTAAAAAGCGCGACGACGGGTGCGTCCGGCGGCGAACAAAACGGCGCACCGATGCTGAGGGTTCGACAGCGTAGGTTGGGTCATGGTGCCGCCGTGGCGGACCCGTTTCCTTGCGCGTGATCCTCCCCACTTGGAAGCGTTGACTTGTGGGGCATGACGTGGACCACATTGTTACCTGTCCAGAATGTAACGTTTGGGCAACGTTATCGTTGGAATGCCCTGATTAGACTAGATCGTGCGGCAACTCGCGTTTGGGTGCCGGTAGCCTTGCCAGTTGCCCACAGATCAGCGCAGCACCAAGCTGCGTGCGTCCTTGGCGCGGGTGGAAGTCGGGTTGTCGCAAAGGCGGGTCCGTTAGACCTTGCCGCACATCGACAGGGAGTCTCATTATGACTACCACGCAGGCTTTACGGATCGCACTGGCACTCTCTGCCTTCGGCATGGCGTCGGCGTGTGCGCCTTTGCCACCTGCTAGGGCCGATTTGTATGGTACCGTCGCTGCCGTCGAGACGGCGACTCGGTCGATCACGCTGCGGCCAGGTGCGCGATACGTTAATGTCACCTCTGGAGAAACCGTTGCTTTCCGGGGCGCCAACCGCACGGTGGCTTGGACCTTTATGACCACAAGTAGTGGACGATCGGCAGTTGCGCTGAACTTCCTTTTGCCGGATCTGCCGGAAGCCAAAGGCATCACGGCCATCATCGCGCCAAGCCCGCTCTATCGGGGCAGCTCATGACGTATTGGTTGCTTACTGGACGCTGTGCCAGACGACCACTTCGACAGCCCTCCCCCACGCCGCATCCGGACCAGTAGGCGGTGGAACGTCCGCCTTGGTCCGATGACTTGGCGCTTGCAGACCCGAGGGGCACCGCCGGGTCTAGCCATATCGCGGCATACTGCGCAACTGCAACGCATAGCCTTCAGTGCGCAAGTGCGTTTGCAGACCAGCCTAATGCAATTTAGCGAGAGCATGCAAAAAGTCACTGCCCCGCGGCGTGATGTGCAGACGATCGCCGTAAGCCAATTTTTCCAGATGCACCAGCTGCCGCTCAATCAATGCCTCGATCGACGCGTGATCGAGGTCGGCGAGATTGGGGGCTGCGTCGTCGATCAGCATAAGGGTGGCCACTTCATGTGGTGTCAGCATCGTAGTCTCCCAGGACCCCTAGAAGTGAATCGGCGGATGGTTCCGCTCTCGTGGCGACGCGTTTCAGCATTCATTCAATGACCGCCGTGCAGACACGTCAAGGTAAATCACCGGCGCTGGGTCTACCATATGGCAATGCTCGACTTTCCATAACGGCTATGAGACTCGTCTTTCACCGGCGAGGCCATCCAGACCAGCCCCTGCATGGCATGCGCTACTACTCGATCATTGGGGCGGCGCTGGTCGTGCTTGGGCTTTTGTATCTCTTCTGGACGACGTAAGGGGATTAGTGCGGCGCAGCGTTCGCCGATCTTCGCCCACGACGAGTCATCGGCGTAGCGGCACGCGTGTTCGAGCCGTTTCGACGGCGCGCGACCGCTGCTCGCCTACAGCTGTGTGCCACGCGCGAGCGGGCAGGCAGGCAAGAGACAGAAATTACCAGGCGCGATCCAAGCGCCTGAATACCAGCAAGCCGGCCGCTCAACGCGACATGTTCGTCAGCTGTGGCGTACACACCGCGACAGCTCGTGCAGGGTCACTGCAGCAGCCCAGGCTAGGCTCGAAACGGACGTAGGCGCCATCGCTGACCGGAGCGCCTGCTTGCGGTGTTTGCTTGGGTCGCTACTTCGGGCTCGCATACTGCGCGGTCGCTTCGCGCTGCGCTACTGCCATTTTCTCAGGCCAAGTGCTCTTGATGTACGCGAGCACGGCAATGATGTCGTCATCCGACATCGACTGGCCGAAGGCTGGCATGTCACTGACATAGCCTCTCGGCGCGGTCACGCCGGCAACGAGCCCGTTCTTGGTGATGGCAAACAGCACCGCGTCCGCATGGTGCCAGGTATGACCCGATGCATCATGCGGGGGCGCCGGCATCCGGCCATTTGCGAGCCGCTCGCGCCAGTTAGGCTGGCCTTCGAGCTTGACGCCATGGCACGACGCGCAGGCCTGTGCGTACAGCTGCCTGCCGCGACCGAGCTGCGCGGCATCCGTGGCATCGATGCGCAGTTGGCGCCCTTCCCTGAGCGTCTGCGGTCCACCGGAGGGTGGCTCCAGATAGCGTTTCGCCTTGAGCGCGACCCCGGTGGCCGCCGCGGCGGCCACCACCAACACGCAGGCCACGATCCAGCGCGACTGAGTTGACTCTTCCATGTCCTTTGTCTGGCAGTTCTGAAGTTCTGGCAACGCTTACCCGCGCAGCCCCGCTGCAGTCCTAGTCTTTCGAGAATGGCTTGCCGCTAAAATCCACTGTCACAAGCTTTCCGTCCATCTGCCCCATGCCTGGCGAGTTTGCCGGCATGCCGGGCACTGCGACCCCTTTCAAGGTCGGCTTCGCAGCGAGCTTGCGCACCGCTGCTGCCGGCACGTGCCCCTCCACCACCTGCGCGCTGCCATCGATCACCGCGGTATGGCAGGAGCCGAACTGGGTCGGGACGCCGAGCCTGGCTTTGACCGCCGTCATGTCGGACGAATCAATGACCTTGGTCTGGATGCCGGCCTGGTTCACGTGTTTGACCCATTCTGCACAGCAGCCACAACTGGGATCCTTGTACACCGTTAGCGTCGGCGAGGCCGCTTGCGCGCCGGTGGCGGCCGCGAGCAATGCGGCAGTGGCCAAGAAATACTTCATGGATTCTCCGAAAAACATCATGTCAATAGACAAGTCAGCACCGGTCGAGTGCCTCATCGCCAGCTTAAATCTCTGCCTGCCGCAGGCGTAGCGCATTGGAGATCACCGAGGCCGAGCTCAGGCTCATTGCCAACGCGGCAATCATAGGCGAAAGCAGCAAACCGGTGAACGGGTACAGCACCCCTGCCGCTAACGGTACTCCGAGCGCGTTATAGATAAACGCGAAGCCAAGGTTTTGTTTCATGTTGCGAATGGTTGCCTCGGATAGCTCGCGTGCGCGCGCAATGCCACGCAGGTCGCCTTTGACCAACGTCACCTGCGCACTGTTCATCGCCACATCGGTGCCGGTGCCCATGGCGATGCCCACATCCGACTTGGCCAGCGCCGGGGCATCATTGATGCCGTCACCGGCCATGGCGACCACCGCTCCGCTTTGCTGCAGTTGGCTCACCAGTTGAAGCTTGTCCGCGGGCTTCACTTCGCCGTGGAACTCCGCAATGTCCAGCCTTGCGGCCACCGCCTTTGCCGTGGCCACGCCGTCGCCGGTGGCCATGACCACGCGGATGCCTTCGGCCTTCAGGGCCGCCAGCGCCTCGGGCGTTGAGCCTTTGACGGGATCCGACACCGCAAGCAGGCCGGCCAGACGGCCATCGACGCCGAGATACATAACGCTCGCGCCTTGTGCGCGCAGCGTATCGGCTTGGGCGCGCAGCGCCTCGGTGTCGATGCCGTCGGCTTGCATCAGCGCCGTATTACCAATGGCGAGTGTCTTCCCACCGACCGTACCGCGCACACCGATGCCCGTGCTCGATTCAAAGTCCTGTGACTTCTCCAGCGCCAAGCCACGAATGCGGGCCGCCTTAACCAGCGCCGCGGCCAGCGGATGTTCGCTGCCCTGGTCCAGGCTCGCCGCCAGCCGCAGGACTTCGTCGTCGGCATAGCCATTGGCGCCAATTGCACGCTCGAAAGCCGGCCGCCCCTCGGTCAGGGTACCGGTCTTGTCGACGATCAGGGTGTCGACCTTGCGCAGGTTCTCGATCGCGGCGGCGTCGCGGAACAGCACGCCGTTGGTGGCGCCCTTGCCGCTGGCAACCATGATCGACATCGGCGTGGCCAGCCCCAATGCACAGGGACAGGCGATGATCAAGACCGCAACTGCATTGATCAGACCGAACACCCAGCTGGGCTGTGGACCGAACAGGCCCCAGGCAAAGAACGTCACCACGGCGACGCCGATGACGCCGAGCACGAACACGCCCGCGACCTTGTCGGCCATGCGTTGCATCGGCGCCTTTGAGCGTTGCGCCTGCGCCACCATCTGTACGATCTGGGAGAGCACTGTTTGTGCGCCAACCTTCTCCGATCGGATGATCAGGCTGCCTGAGGTATTCATGGTGGCGCCAATAACGGGGTCGCCCTCGCGCTTGGTGACCGGCATCGGTTCACCGGTGATCATGGATTCGTCCACCGAACTGCTGCCTTCGGTCACGATGCCGTCGACGGGCACCTTCTCCCCGGGCCTTACGCGCAACAAGTCGCCGACATGCACATGAGTGAGGGGCACATCCTCCTCGGCGCCATCGCGTCCGATGCGGCGCGCCGTCTTGGGCGCGAGCCCGAGCAACGATTTTATCGCTGCGGAGGTTTGGGATCGCGCCTTAAGTTCAAGCAGCTGGCCGAGCAGCGTCAACGAGATGATGACGGCGGCGGCCTCAAAGTACACGCCGATGCGGCCGTGGGCGGCAAAGGTCTGCGGGAACGCATCCGGTGCCACGGTTGCGACCACGCTATAGGCATAGGCCGCACCCGTGCCCAGACCGATCAGCGTCCACATATTGGGGCTGCGATGCAGAAACGACTGGATGCACCGCACGAAAAAGGGCCAACCCGCCCACAGCACCACCGGCGTCGACAGGACCAGTTCGACCCAGCTCTGCGTCGCCGCCTCCATCCACCCAAATCGATGCCCGAGCATGGCCAACACCGTGGTCACCACCGTCAACGGCAGCGTCCACCAAAAACGGTGCCGAAAATCCACCAGCTCCGGATTCTCGGTCTCGTCCAGGTCCGGCAACAGCGGCTCCAGCGCCATGCCGCATTTCGGACAGTTGCCGGGATGATCCTGCCGGATCTCGGGGTGCATCGGACAGGTGTAGATCGTGCCGGGAGGCCCCGATTCCGCATCGGGGGCGGCTGAAGGGGCCGCGGTAGGAGCTGCCGGAGCCGCGGCGTGCTTGGCCGGGTCCGCCTCGAACTTGCGCTGACACGATGCACTGCAAAAGTAATAGGGAATGCCAGCGTGTTCGCTGTGGAATGCCGAGCCGGCCGACACCACCATGCCACAAACCGGATCCTTGGCGGTGCCGACGCCCGACACTGGGCTGTCGTGCGGCGCACCGTGGCGATGGGAATGGTGCTGGTCAGCATGCGCGCCAGGACCGGGGCCTGTTGCCTTGTCAGGGTGGCCCGCTTTCGGTGGGTGGCGCTGGCTGCTGGGTTCATTCATGGAAGGCCTCCTGTTAGTCGTGGCGCTGTCCGTCCACTGAGTCGCCGCCCTCTTTCGAAGGCGCGCTGCGCCCGTGGCCGCCGTGGAATAGATGCATCAACGGGCACAATAACACTAGTGCAAACGGCAACCAGGAGGCAACCGCGCTCCAACGGGGCATCCCGAGCGCGATGGCGGCGAAGATTGCCAGGGCGGCGAGGACGATCCCCCAACGCAGCGACCAGCGAAACCGACCGACTTGGCCGGCGATGGCGCCGTGATGCGTCGATTGGGAATGACATGCTTTCATGACAGACTCCTTACTTGACCATGACGGGAAGCTGACCGGCAGTCAATCGCCGCGCCCAGCTTTCTTGTGATAACGGTAGAGCTTCCGATAATGGGAAGGTCAAGCCGGTTCGCGTCAACATTGCGCCAGGTCAAAAGGCCTCACGGTGATACACTGCCGGCAAAAATGCACACCATGACTGACACCATCCGCATCCTCATTGAGCGCTGGAAGACCGATCCCGCTGGCGCCTATCAAACCTGGTTTCTTTGGCCGGAGCGGCTGAAGAATTTCCGCTCGATTCGGCGTGGCATCGGCGCGGTGGTCGACGAGATCCAGGCCGGTACATTCGGCAACGCGTATCGGGGCTCATCGCTCGAGACCGTGGTGTCGTCAATCGCAGAGCAACGGCAGATTTTCAAAGGCGCGGATCACGCCTTTCTGTGGAAGCCAAAACTGCGCATTCCAGATATCTATGAGCATGCCGACAATCAGCGTGCCTTTGCCAGACTGCTCCATACCTGCAACTGCTGTGACACCGAATCCGAAGTCCTTGATGCGATTCGTCAGCTGAGCAGCCTCGGCATCAAGGGTCTCGGGCCGGCGGCGGCCAACCTGCTGTATTTCATTCATCCCACGCTGGTGATGCCGTTCAACACCGCAATTGTCAACGGCTATAACGCCTTGACCGGATCGGCGGTCAAGCTTGGCAAATGGGATCACTATCTGGCGATGCGCGAGGGGGTACTCACCCTGAATCAGTGTTATCGGGATTTGCTCTCCAATGACCTTGGCGCGATCGCGGGCCTACTGTTTGACATCGGCATGCAGCGCTATCCGCTGCCACCGCGGCAAGCGCAGGCCGACGATGTGGCCGTCTGGCAGCAGGAACTGGCCAAGGTGCGCGAGCAGGCTGCCGCGCTTGCCAGGCAGATTCAGCTGGGGCAGGCCGAAGACGCCACCCATACCGAAGTGCAGGGATGGCTGCGCGATCTCGGCAAGTCGCTCGGCTTTGCCGTTTGGATTGCCACCAACGACCGAAGTCGGCTGTACAACGGCGAGCCCTTGAGTCAGGGCTGTCTCTCAACGTTGCCGCCGGCGCTGCTGGTGGCAGGAGGCGATACCGTTCCATGGATTGACACCGTCTGGCTAAATGCCACCACACTCGAGGTCGAAGCCGCCTTTGAAGTCGAACATACCACCTCCCTCTATTCCGGTATCGTGCGCTTGCTCGATCTTGCCCTCGGCTCCGACCCGTCCGCCCGCAAGCATCTTTTCCTGGTCGCGCCGGATGATCGCGAAGGCGACGTGCGCGCGCAATTGAGCCGCCCGGCCTTTAGCCGCGTCTCGGCACTCAATATCCGCTATGTCCCCTATTCCAGCCTGCGCGAGCATCGCGAAAGCATTGCGCGCTTTGGCAGTGGCTTAAAGCCGATCGAGGCCATCGCGAGACAGTTGTGAGTCCGGTCCTGGCGGTGGTCGGCGACGGCGCGGGCAAGCTTTCGGGCCCTGGTGCGGCGCGGCGCTGCCTAGCCGGACGTCGGCCCGCAGCCCCCACGCGAGTAGCAAGCTGACCGCCCACGCCACCCAGAGGGTTGCGAGCGTGTGCGACAAGAAGTGCGCGCCCTGCGCCATGCGCGCCGCGCCAAGCGTGCCGCCCAGCAGCAGTCCGCCAGCCAGCCCAACCCACGCCCAGCGACGGCCGGCAGGACGCAATGCGATCCCCCAGACGACCCAGAGAAAGCCGGTAGCGGCGTGGCCGGCAGGAAAGCATTGTCCCGGCTTGACGTCTGCTGGCAGCGGATCCAGCAACCGCATATAGGGCAAGCTGCCGCCGAATTGAGCCATGTCCCAGGGACAGTGGCGTCCCGTCATGAGCTTCAGGAGCGTGACGCTCAACGGGATCACCACCATGCCCGCAGCGGCAAGCAACGCATTGCGACGCGGCAGCCAAGGCAGACGCCCCCGCCAGCCCAGCCAGCAGACACCCATGGCCGCGGCTACGGCGACGTAAGTGAGCCACTTCGCGCCCTTGTGGAGCACCGCTTCAAATAGCCAGTGCTGGCGCAACGGGAAGACCGTCCGACCGACATCGTAGAAACGGCCCTCGAGCCAGAGGTCGAGTTCGGTGCGCTGGAACACGTAGGCCAGCACCAACGCGGCCGATGCCAGCATCCACCATTGCTGGCGCAGCCAACGCTGACTGGCGGGCGTCTGAACCAACGGCATTTCTCTCATGGGGGCATTATCCGTTGCGGCAGCGTGCCGACAAATCCATGGTGGCATCCCGGGTCTGGGTGCGGATATCCAGCAGGCCCAAGACCGTGGAGAATAAGTGGTCATGCGTGGCGGGTTCGCGCGCCCGCGCCCGCAGGCAGGAGACATCGAGCCGCATGCGCTGGGCGAATGAGGCTGAGAACCACATCACCATCGGTACCTCGGTCTGCTCCCGCGGAGCAATCGCGTAAGGCATGCCATGCAAGAACAGTCCGCGCTCTCCCAGCGACTCGCCATGGTCTGATACATAGATCATGGCCGTGTCATAGCGCGCCTCGAGTTGTTCGAGCCAGTCGATGGTGCGTGCGAGCACATAATCGGTGTACAGCAATGCATTGTCGTACGCGTTGCGAATTCGCTCTGGGGTACAGCGCGAGAGATCATCGGTGTCGCAAGTCGGACCGAACTGCGCGAATCGGGCCGGATACCGCCGGTAGTACGCGGGACCATGATTGCCAAGTTGGTGCAGGACCACGACCAAGCTGCCAGGTAGCTGGTGCCGCAAAGCTTCCGCCCCGGCTAACAACACTTCATCCAGGCAGCGGTCGCGATCGCATAACGCCGACATAGCCTGAGGATCCGGCTGCCACGTGGGCAGGCCTGCGCAGACGCCTTTGCATCCTGATTGATTGTCTGCCCACCCAACCTTCATTCCCGCTCGTCCGATGACGTGTAGCAAAGACTCGCTGGCCTTGATGGCATCTTCGTCGTAATTGCGCCGTCCCTGGGGCGAGAACATACAGGGCAACGACACCTCGGTATTGGTGCCGCAACTGGTGACTTGAGCGAAATTGATCACAGCGCGCTGCGCCAGGTTCGGCGTCGTGTCATGGGGCGACCTGCCACTGAGCCCCCAGTCCGCCGCTCGTGCGGTTTCTCCCACGACCACGACGAAGAGCAGGGGCTTGTTGTGCTCGCTCCAGCTAGCGCCGAGCCGGGCGTCGGTGCCAACCGGCTGGCGCGGCCGGTTCGCGGTACTGGCATCGCGTGCCAGCGCCCCGGTGAAGGCGTACACCACATTGACCGGCGCGAGCAGATAGCGGATCTCTTTATGATTGCGCATCTGGGCTGCGAAGTCCTTAAACACCAAGGACAGCGTCCCCACGCCGGCAACAATCGCCACCAAAATCGCGACCAGGCGCAGGCCGACGCTTCGTGTCAGTGCGCGCTGGCGCAGCGTCACCCAGGGCAACAACAACAATGGTGGTAGTGCCAAGAGCGCGATGCTGCCCATCATACGCAGCGTTAGCAACTCGCGAGCTTCCGCCACGTCGGTGCGCAGCACATTGCGGGCCATGCTGGGGTCAAGGTAGATGCCGTATTGACCCATGAAATAGCTGGCACCGGCGGCCACTACGACCAAAATTGTCAGCAACGGTTTGGCCGTCCAGCGGTTTATGAACGGCGCCAGCAGCACAAAATGCGCCGTGACCAGCGCGGTGCCCACTGCCACGCCGTAGCCCAGATCACGGAGCCCGCTCAACGTCCGTTCGGCAAATAGCGCCCGCCAGAACGGACCGTTCAGGACGAGAACAAAGTATAGGCAGAAGCCGAGTAGCAAGGTCTCGACGCCGACCTCCAGACGCCAGGCGCGACCCACCCAATTTGCGCGCGCCCCGCTCGGTGGTGTGTCGGGCGAAGCCGGGTCACGGCGCGACCGGTTTAGATTCGGTTCTATCATTGGCGCATGGCGCGAAAGGCGGGGCATTACCAGCCGCAGGCGTTGCAGTACGCAACGCTGTGTTGAGCCAGTGGTGGACAAAAAGAATCGCGCCGAAGGCGCGATGATCACTCGCTGGGCTGGGTGCGGTCCGACCGCTGCAGCCTATGCCGTCTGCCTAGATCAGGCCTGGTCCGACCCGAGCCGGCGCATCGGCAAGGCTGAATCTCGGCGCGTGCGCAAGCACGATAACGGGTATCGGGAGAGTTTCCCCGATACCCGCCCCGCGTCAACGCACCGGCCCACCGAGCGGCCCATCGCCCCGACGAGTCGGCGCGTTGCCGAGATTTAGGCGCCGTCGCTGAACGTGTCGCGAGGGCCTACGGCGTGGCTACCGTCGGTGAACGGGTCCCGCGTGCCCATGGCGTGACTGCCATCGGTGAACGGATCGCGCGTGCCCATGGCATGCGCTCCATCGGTAAAGGTATCGCGCGGCGAATTGACGCCAGCGTTCGCGATGCCCGCGACGCCACCAAGGGTTGCCACGGTCAATGCCACCAAGGCAGTCTTCTTCAATGTACGCATTCTATTTCTCCTTGTTTCGATAGTGGCTCAGTGAGCCTGCATTTGCAGTGTAGAAAGATGTACCCCACCAGGGCCTGACGACAAAATTACAAATGTGTCATGTTGTCACTCCTGGCAAACCGGCCATTCTTAGCCACCGGTAAAGAGCTTGCTGCGCTCGATATAGACGCGCACGCCTTGGGCGTTGGGCATTGCCGGGAACAGGACGCCAAGATCCACGGATTTTCCTTGAACAAATTCGGCGAACGTCCAGGTGGCCTCCTGCGCGCCGCTGCGGAAGGTAACGGTGTCGCCGGAGGCCACATTGACAGACTTCAGGCCGGGAGCGAGCGTCACCGCGCGTGCGGCCGTGTTCGCCGGCGCCAGGCTACCGAAGAGCGTCGCCTGCGGCCCCAATGGGGTAGCAGCCTGCGCCGTAGCCATTGCGCTGGGCACTGTGAGCGATGCCGATGAGCTGGCTTGGTCGGCGGCTTGCCGCCGCACGTGCTCCGCCCAGTTGTCGCCCGCATTGGTTCTGGTCTGGTCCGCACTCCACGCCGGTGAACTGGATAGGACGGAAACGGCCGCCAGCGCCAATGCGGTCAAAGCGGTCTTCTTGGTGTTCATGATGCGCTCCATAACGTTTCGAGGCGTAACCTCTTAAGTGTCATGGTAGGCAACCGGCACTCACGCGGACGTTACTCGCGAATTACATCCCCGTAAGCTTTCCCGCATCCATCTGCGCCGCAGAAATGGGTACGTCGGCGAGGCTAACGAGCTGGATTGTCAGGCGCGAGGGCCGCGCCTGCGACGCTGCCCTGACGTTCCGCGCGAGCCAAGGCATTTCGGAAGAACCCAAGCCGACGCGTCCGCTCTTGCGCCACAGACGAGCCTGGCGAACGCTTGAGACGCGGCCCGCGGCGTCCTCGTCATTGACGTTAAACGCCGCGATGGGCCCACGCGTGACTGCGTCCTCTACAAAGTCCAGCCCTTCTTCCTGGCCACCAGCAGCAGCGAGCCGCCTGCCGGGAAACGCAAACCGGCCCGTATTAGGTTGTGCTCGAGGGTGCAAACACCCCCGAGCATGCCGTTCATGGCCGCCCCAATGCGAAACCCGTCGTCCATGGCATCGCCGGGCGGCTTGGCGCGCTGCCACACCCGGGAGATGGCCATCGCAGGCAGCAGCAGCGTCATGAAGGAGGTGACGTCCACGATTTCGAACCCGGCCGCCTCCACTTTCTTCACCAGTTCTTGGCGCGTATAGCGCCGCTTATGCTTGGCCGCATCGTCCATATGGCTCCACAGCGACGGATGCTGGGGCACTGTCAATACGATTCCCCCATCATTCCTGCAGGCCCGGTACATCTCCGCCAATACTTGGGCGTCGTCGTCGACGTGTTCGATGACGTCAAACGCCCCCAGGACATCGAAGGCTTGGGCAAAGGGAATGGCACGGGCATCCATTTGCAACAACTGAGCTTTGCATTTGCGCTGTCCCTGCATCAGGGCGCGCAACGATGCCTCGCCGCCGACCAAGCGTGCACGCGGGAAGCGGGCCTGGATCGCGCGCAGGTTCTCCGCGGTCCCGCAACCGACGTCCATGAACGAGCGCAAGGTCGGAAAGTAGCGCTGCAGCGCGTCCAGGATCAGTTTGCGGCGATAGACGAACCAGAAGTGCGTCGCTTCGAGCTTCTCGTACTCGACAAAGAGCGGTTCGTGAAAGCCATCATGGTCGACCATCATGGCGGGTGCCAGGCAGAGCACGCCGGCCAGAACACGGGGCTGCCAACCGCACGCGGTGCACGCCCACACGTCAATTTTGAGCGGGGCCTTACATTGATTACAGATGCGCATCGCTGTCTCCAATATGTGCGCGGGCGACCGCCAGGCGACAATCGCACGCCGCACCATAATTGCCCTACCTTGCTCTCGCACAGGGACGAGCGCAGGCAGGCTTGTTTCGTCTTCGGTCAGGCCGAAGGACGAGATCTAGGAAGGTGGAGGTAGCCAGCCCAGGAGTTGCTTGGGCGGCGTCAGAGATGATGGGAAGGCGGGCGCAGCAGCGTTTCAGGCGTTGTGCTGGCAAATATCCACAGCAGAGACGCCGGTAGCATGCTGTTCATGGACAATGCTTGGGTCCCCGAGAAGGCAAAGATGGCAAGTGTCGAGGCGGCCGAGCAGGCAGAACACGCATGACAACCGCGCCCCTTGCCGCGCTCTTTGCTTGCCGGACAGTGATGCGACCTCGGATCGCAGTGTGCGTCGGCCTGGTCGGCGCTCGCCTCGTCAGCGACGTCGATGGTGGCAACGATGGCGAAGAGACCGGCGCCCTGCCGCAACTCGGTCAGCTCGCCGCACGAAAGAGTAGCCGCTGCGCCAACGTTCTGAATCGGCAATGCCAATACAACGAGCCAAAGCGATAGGTGGCGCAACAGCCTTCTCATCCGGCGGCATCAAGCATCAATTGAGTCGAGAGTCTATACGAGCCGCCTGTCAGTAGAATGACGTGGACATGACAGACGCGGCGCTTCCCCTGACTTTTTCCAACGGACGCCGGCGTACGGTAACGAAGGAAGCCTAGAAGCGATGCCTCTGATGAAAGCATCCGTATCATGCGGGAGTCCCCCCGCTCCGGCCGGTGTCGGCACGCCAGCGGGCAATCAATAACAGGCGAGTGCGTCAGTGGTCGCGTGAACCGTGAGGGGCATTGTGCCGGCGGCGCTCAGGCTCACGTCGCCCATGTTCGATGCCGTGGCGCGGCTGGCGATGCGACTCGCGCAGCGCAGTGCCATGCCCGTACGAGGGCTGGGCATCATGTACCACCGCAACCGCGGGCACGACGTGCACAGCGGCAGGCGCCGGCCGTGACGGGTAGAGGCCGGCCCGACCATAGCCATCTTGCGTGTAGCCATGCGTCTGCGCATTGGCGTAACTGAACCCGATGACCAGCGCGGTGCCGACTAGGATGGGAAGCTTTTTCATGTTTTCTCCTTTGCGTGCGTAGAGGGTGGGAGCATACGACTTCTGCATTGCCGGCAGTGTTCGCGTTTCCCTACAAATGTGAGCGGTTGTAACGGTATTACCCCAGCAATGACGCGCGAGTCGAACTCGATGACTGCCGCGTAATGGTTGGGTAATGATGGCGGCAATTTCCAAACGGGAACGCTTGCTGCCATTCCCGCCGGCCAAGACAACACAGAAAAAATTCCTGCACGTAATGGTCGCGTAATACGGGCTGGTCGTGAATGTCGCAATCCCCTGCCGATGAACATCAATAGGACGAAAGCCCAACCGAACATGGATGCCCAGCATGTAATGGTTGGGTCATTGCATAGCAATGTGAAGTAAGGTCGCTGAAAGATGGCACGCTGCGGGGCCCTTCTGCAAAGGCAGATCTTGGTGCAAAAGCAATCAGAACCTAGATTCACGATAACGGCATTGCCGTTTGCACACCGCTTCGCTGGCTTCCCGGTCGTGTCGCGCCCTGAACCACCGCAACGGACTCTCGTCATCTAGGGCAAAGGAGAAATCATGCGTGTCTTATTACTCATTACCGTCATGTTGGCCGGGTGCGCGACCGTCGCAGAACGTACCGCGCACGCCGAGCGCGATATGGAGACCTCACTACGCGTTGAGGGCCCCGCTTGCGAAAAGCTCGGCTATCAGAAAGACTCGGATCCGTGGCGTGACTGCGTGTTACGCCTCAGTGCCGGAAGTGGACCGTGTATGCATCGACGGTTTTGAAACGCATGCCCCGCGTATGGCGGGGCAATTCGCGGCGAGTTCGTTCTCTACACCCGACGCCTAGCGGCTGCGGATGGGTGGCGCTTACCGGTCGTTTTCAATCGAAGCGCGACGCCAGCCTGCGCACTGCTTGACCTTACCCCCGTGGGAAGGTCCATAGTGCAAATGAGGACGGCATCGCGGCGATCACGCCTTGGCCGTACCACGCATCCAGCGGGGAAAGCATGACGACTGCAACGCCAACGTTATTTGATGACGTGTTCGCTGCGTTCCGTCTGGCCTGCGCACAGCAGCAGTACAGCGTGGCCGAGCACCTGCTGGCTGCCCTGGAACAATTGGCCGGCGACAACCATCGCATGCTCGACGAGGTCTACCTGTCGTTCGCGTCGACCTGCCCTGCAGGCAACGCGCTGTCGGACTCAACCGTGCCGCGCGCAAGATGAAGTTCTATACTCAATATGGTTCCCGCGACGGCGCTACCGCACGTCGGCTCGGAGAGGTCCAATGCGTAAGCCTATGAATCGCCTTTGGCGTCTCGTCGTGCTCCTGACCCTGGCGCTGGCTTTGCCTCTACGAGCTCAGGCCGGACCGTTAGACAACTGCTGTATCGCTGGCATCGCTCAAATGCCAGCACACGGACCTGCTCAAGCGGCGCAAGCCAGTGTCGAGACCGGCAGTCCCCATGACTGCGTCAGTCAATTCGGTTGCGCCGGTGACCGACATGTCAGCGGCCCGTCTCGTCTTCCCTGCACGATTTCCGCTTGTGCAATCCTCGCGGGCACGCCGTTGGCCACCGCCGCCCCCACGGATGCATGGACCAGCGTGTTGGTCGCGCATCCGGAGTTCGCATATCGCTCCGTCGTTCCGCCTCGCCTCGAGCGCCCGCCCAAACGGTACTGTCTGTAGGGCGGTCTCGCACGGCGAGGGTGCCGCACTTGGTGCCATCGCACCAACGTGCTCGTCTGATTTCGACATTTGCAGTGTCGCCTGCCGCTCGCTGGTGGGTTTAGGCCGCGCGCTGCATACCCAGAACGAGGAACATCATGAAATTCTTTTTTCACGCGCTAGGGGGCGCCGTCGCCCTTGGGCTCTCGCTGTCAGCAGTCGCCGGTCCGGACTGGTATGTGATCGAAAAGGCTCGCAACGCCAAGCGGGCTGAGGCGCAACAATTGAAGGCGCAGCAGGCAGAGGACCACACCGCGATGAGGCGTGACCATGCCGCCATGATGCAAAAGTGCCGCGAAATGATGGGTCAGCCCAAGTAACCGGCTTACTCCGATGCGCTGCGTTGGCGTGGCGCATCGGAGCGCCTCGATTGGGCGATGCCACAAGTGGGTCGCATTTGATCTGCGGCAAACGGCCGCGAGGGCAAAGTGCCGAAAGCGGCCAAACGCTGCTACCATTTGGCTCAAACCGAGTTTCCCACGTGCGTATCCGCTTTCGCCGGCTTTGCCTTGCCGCCTTCCTGCTGAGTACCTTCCTGACAGTTCAGCTGGCAGCGGCGGCCTACGCCTGCGCGGGCAGCCGGTATTCGATGGACGGTATGACGGACATGGCCGGTATGACCGAGTCCTGTCCCGACATGACGCAGAAGGCCGAAGCGCCGGCTGCCCATGACGGCTTGTGCCTGGAGCACTGCCAGCTTGGCTCCAAATCGGCCGACCACCCCAGCCCGCAGATTCCAGCGTTCCAGCCCGTGCTCGTCAATCTGGTTGAGCCGGCCTTGGTGCCAATAGTCTTCAGCCAGCGAGCCGCCTACGCCGACGCGGTGCCACGCGGGCCCCCTCGCCCGCTGCCCATCCTCCACTGCTGTTTCCGAAACTAGCCTCCGCAGCAACGCCTACTATCGTGCCCTGAACCATGGTGTTCAGGGTGGTCGTTGCTTTGCGGAGGCTTTATGCATTTGCGTTCTCCCTTTGCGTATGGGTGCCGGCTGACGCTCGCCCTTACGCTGTTGGCCGCTGCCCATCCCGGATGGGCACAACCGGCGGCCGCACTCTCCTTGCAGGAAGCGGTAGCCCTCGCGTCTTCCGGCTCGTCGGACGCCGAAACATCGCGCTCGGCGGTCCAGTCCGCCATCGAGATGGCGGTCGCTGGCCGGCAATTGCCGGATCCGGTGCTCAAAGTCGGTGTCAATAACGTACCGGCGAACGGACCCGACCGGTTTTCCCTCGGCACGGAATCGATGACGATGCGCTCGATCAGCCTGATGCAGGAGTTCACGAGATCGGCCAAGCGTGAGGCTCGCGCCCAGCGCTTCGAAGCCGAGGCGTCGTCGGCGGAGGCCCAGCGTACGGCGGCGCTCGCCACGGTGCAGCGCGGCGCCGCGACGGCCTGGCTGGACCGCTGGTATGCCGAGCGCGCCTACAGTGTGCTCTCCGAACAGGCGCACTCCATCCAGTTGATGGTAGACGCGGCGCAGGCCGCCTATCGCGGCAACCGCGGCTCCCGTGCCGACATCGTGGCCGCCGAACTGGAACTCCAGCAACTGCAGGATCGCGAAGACGAGGCTCGCGCGGCGCTGGCATCAGCCCGTGCGATGCTGCGCCGCTGGGTGGGCCAGGCGGCCGAGCGCCCGCTGACCGAACGCCCGGCGCTCGAGGCGCCGGCTTGGCTCAACACCTTGGAGGCCGACGGCGTGGCGCAACTACCAGACGTGGCGGCGGCCGAGGCCCAGGTCGGCGTCGCCGAGGCCGAAAGCCGCGTCGCCCGGGAGAACAAGATCCCGGATGTGAGCGTGGAACTGATGTACAGCCAGCGTGGCCCCGCTTACTCCAACATGGTTTCTCTCAACGTCTCACTGCCGCTTCCCTGGGACCAGAAGCAGCGCCAGGATCGGGAACTCGCCGCAAAGCTGGCGCAGGCCGACGCCGCGCGCGCGCAAGCCGAGGTCATACGCCGCGGCTTGATCGGACAGTTGCGTGGCAAGCAGGCGGAGCTGTCGCTCAGCCAGTCGCGGCTCGAGCGCTATCGGAACACCACCGTGCCACTGGCTAAGGCCCAGACCGAAGCGGCCCTGACCGCCTATCGCGCGGGCGCAGGCACCCTGACCGCCGTCGCCGATGCCAGTCGCAAGGCGCTCAATATTTCGCTCGAGCGCCTCAAGCTTGAAGCCGCTACCGCCCGACTCTGGGCGGATCTGGCTTTCCTGATGCCATTACCCACGGCAGCCCAGCCCACGTCACTGCAAGGAGCTCAACCATGAACAAGACCACGATCGCACGGACGGTGGCAGGCCTGATGGTGGTGGCAAGCGTTGGAGCGGCCTATTTCCTCGGTCAACAGCAAGGGCGCCAGCAGTCGCCCGCATCGGCGAGCTTTGGCAGGGACACGAGCGGCGCCAGCGGTGCCGCGCTCAAGGCGGGCGATATCGACCCGAAAACTGGCAAGCGCATCCTCTACTGGCATGACCCGATGGTGCCAGGACAGCGCTTTGACAAGCCGGGCAAGTCACCGTACATGGACATGCCGTTGTCGCCGGTATACGAAGAAGCCAGCGGCGGTGCGGCCGTCACGATTGACAGCCGCGTCACACAGAACCTTGGCATTCGCACGGCCGAGGTCAAGACCGGTCGGCTGGAGGCCGCTTTGCAGGTCCCGGGCAATGTCGCGATCAATGAACGCGGCATCGAAGTGCTCCAGGCGCGCACCAGCGGGTTCGTGGAACACGCGTATGCCCGGACCACCCTCGATCCGGTCCGCAAAGGTCAAGCGTTGGCGCAAATCTATGCGCCGGAATGGGTCGCCGCGCAGGAGGAATATCTGGCCGTGAGCCGGATGGACGGCAGCCTCCAGCGCGATCTGCGTGAGGCCGCCATTGCGCGCATGCGTCAGGTGGGCATGACCGAGAGCCATATCCGGTTGGTCCAGTCCACCGGCAAACTGCAGCCGCGGCTGACGATCACCAGTTCGGTGGACGGCATCATCACGGAAATCGGGGCGCGCGATGGCATGACGGTCTCGCCGGGGACAACCCTCTTTCGCATCGCGAGCCTTGCGACCGTATGGGTCATCGCCGAGGTGCCAGAGAGCCAGGCCGCCCCGTTGCGGCCCGGGCAGACGGTGTCGGCCACGGCCGCAGCCTTGCCCGGCCAGACGTTGTCAGGCAAGGTCGATGCCATCCTGCCAGATATCAGCGTGGGTACCCGCACGGTCAAGGTGCGCATCGAATTGCAGAACAAGGCGCGTCAGCTGTTGCCCGGCATGTTTGTCTCGGTGCGCTTTGACGACGCCGCCTCAGGGCCAGATCGTGTGCTCGTGCCAACCGAGGCGCTGATTCGCACCGGCGCGCGCACCATCGCCATGGTGGCATCCGGCCAAGGCGGCTTCAGCCCGGTGGAGGTCAAGACCGGCGCGGCGGCGGGCGGTCAAACCGAAGTCATTGAAGGGCTCAAAGCGGGTCAGAAAGTGGTCGTATCAGGACAGTTTCTGATCGACTCGGAGGCAAGCCTGCGCGGCACGGCACAGCGCATGACCGCGCCTGCGGCCGCCTCCGCAGCCGGTGCGTCCGCGCCTGGCACCGCTGCGGCGCCCGGGCCGGAGCATCAAGGCGTCGGCCGGATCGAGGCCCTCACCGAACAGAGCATGACGATCTCCCATGGTGCCATTCCCTCGGCGCAGTGGGGCGCCATGACGATGGAGTTTGGCGCGCCGCCAGCCGGCATGCCCAAAGGTTTCAAGCCCGGGGACCGGGTCCGATTCCGCTTCCGCCTGGATAGCGACGGCGTGGCAACCCTCTCCGCAGTTGAGACCGCCGACGCCACTGCAGGAGCCAAGCCATGATTGCCCGGCTCATCCTCGCGTCCATCCGCAATCGGTTCCTGGTGCTGCTCACCACCGTCATGGTCACCGCGTGGGGACTTTGGGCGGTACAGAGCACACCGCTTGACGCCCTCCCGGACCTGTCCGATGTGCAGGTGATCATCCGCACGCCGTTCCCAGGCCAGGCACCACAGATCGTGGAAAACCAGGTCACCTATCCGCTCACCACGACCATGTTATCCGTACCCGGCGCCAAGACCGTGCGCGGCTACTCGTTCTTTGGTGACTCCTATGTCTATGTGTTGTTCGAAGACGGGACCGACCTTTACTGGGCGCGCTCGCGCGTGCTCGAGTACCTGAATCAGGTGCAATCGCGGCTGCCGGCAGCGGCCAAGCCCGCGCTCGGCCCCGATGCAACCGGCGTCGGCTGGATTTATGAGTATGCCTTGGTTGACAAGACCGGCCAGCATGACCTTAGCCAGCTACGGGCGCTACAGGACTGGTTCCTACGTTTCGAGCTCAAGTCCCTGCCCAACGTCGCTGAAGTGGCTTCGCTTGGCGGCATGGTCAAGCAATACCAGATCGTGCTGATGCCGGATCGGCTGCGCGCCTACAACCTGTCACAAGCCAAGGTGCTCGCAGCGCTCAAGGGTGCCAACCAGGAAACTGGCGGTTCGGTGCTGGAGTTGGGTGAAGCGGAGTACATGGTTCGGGCGACCGGTTACCTGAAAACGCTGGACGACTTTCGCCAGATTCCGCTCGTCACCAGCGACGCCGGCATCCCAGTACGGCTGGGCGACGTTGCCACCGTGCAACTCGGCCCCGAGATGCGGCGTGGCATTGCCGAACTGAATGGTCAGGGCGAAGTGGCTGGTGGCGTCATCGTCCTGCGCTCAGGCAAGAATGCCCTGGAAACTATTGAAGCGGTCAAGGCCAAGCTCGCCACCTTGCAAAAGAGCCTGCCCAAGGGCGTCGAGATCGTCACGACTTACGATCGGTCGGCGCTGATCGAACGGGCAGTGGACAATCTCACCACCAAGCTGATCGAGGAATTCGCGGTCGTTGCGCTGGTCTGCCTGGTGTTTCTCTTTCATCTGCGCTCGGCGCTGGTGGCCATCGTCTCGCTCCCGCTGGGCGTGCTGGCCGCCTTCCTGGTGATGCGCTATCAAGGCGTGAACGCCAATATCATGTCGCTGGGTGGCATCGCCATCGCCATCGGCGCGATGGTTGATGCCGCGGTGGTCATGATCGAGAACGCGCACAAACATCTCGAGCACTGGCATGCCGACAACCCGCAGCGCGACCTCGGCGAGCATGAGCGTTGGCGCGTCATCGGCGAATCTGCTGCCGAAGTCGGACCTGCCCTCTTCTTCTCCCTGTTGATCATCACGCTGTCGTTTATTCCGGTGTTCACGCTGGAGGCGCAGGAGGGCCGTCTTTTTTCGCCGCTCGCCTTTACCAAGACCTATTCCATGGCAGCCGCAGCGGGACTTTCCGTCACCTTGGTACCAGTGTTGATGGGTTACATGATCCGCGGCAAGATCCCGTCGGAGCAGGCCAATCCGCTCAATCGCTGGCTGATTCGTGGCTACCAGCCGCTGCTCGGCAAGGTGCTCACGTATCCCAAGACCACCCTGGCAGTCGCCGCCGTGCTGCTCGTCGCCACCGCGTGGCCCATTATGCGCATTGGCGGCGAATTCATGCCGCCCTTGGATGAAGGCGATCTGCTCTACATGCCCTCCGCGTTGCCAGGTCTCTCTGCAGGTAAGGCCTCCCAGCTACTGCAGCAGACCGATCGGCTCATCAAGACCGTGCCGGAGGTCGCAACGGTGTATGGCAAGGCGGGCCGCGCCGATACCGCGACCGACCCGGCGCCGATCGAAATGTTCGAGACTACTATCCAGTTCAAGCCTAAGGACCAATGGCGTGCTGGCATGACTACCGACAAGCTGGTGGAGGAGCTCGATCGGGTCGTCAGAGTGCCCGGCCTGTCCAACATCTGGGTGCCGCCGATCCGCAACCGCATTGACATGCTGGCGACCGGCATCAAGAGCCCAGTTGGGATCAAGGTCGCCGGTACGGACCTAAAGGAAATCGATCGCCTGGCAACGCGCATCGAGGAGGCCGTCAAGTCGGTTCCCGGCGTCACCTCCGCGCTGGCCGAGCGGCTCACTGGCGGCCGGTACATCGATGTCGATATCGACCGGGCGGTTGCTGGTCGGTACGGCCTGAACATCGAAGACATTCAGGCAATCGTATCGTCGGCCATTGGCGGCGAAAACGTCGGCGAAGTGGTCGACGGGCTCGCTCGCTTTCCTATCAATGTGCGGTATCCGCGTGACTATCGGGACTCCATCGAACAATTGCGCAGCCTGCCCATCGTGACCGACAAGGGGCTGCAGATCACGCTGGCCGATGTTGCACGCATCCAGGTCGTGCAAGGGCCGCCCATGCTCCGTAGCGAAAATGCGCGGCTCTCCGGGTGGATCTACGTCGACATTCGCGGCAGGGACCTGCGTTCTGCCGTGCAAGACATGCAAGCGGCAGTTGCAAAAGCAGTGCCGATGCCTGCCGGGTATTCGCTGAGCTGGTCGGGGCAATTCGAGTATCTCGAGCGCGCCACCACCAAGCTGAAGGTGGTGGTCCCGTTCACGCTGCTGATCATCTTCGTCTTGCTATACCTGGTATTCGGCCGCCTGGATGAGGCGCTGCTCATCATGGGAACCCTGCCGCTGGCCTTGATCGGCGGTTTCTGGCTGCTCTATCTGCTGGGGTACAACCTGTCGGTAGCGGGGATTGTTGGCTTCATCGCGCTCGCCGGGGTCGCTGCGGAATTCGGCGTCATCATGCTGCTCTACCTGAAACAAGCCTGGCAGGAACGAATCGAAGATGGACAAAGTAGTCTTGCGGCCCTGCTCGATGCCATCCAGGAAGGCGCCGTGCTACGTGTGCGCCCGAAGGCGATGACCGTGGCTGTGATTCTGGCCGGCCTGCTTCCCATCATGTGGTCGCACGGCACTGGCTCGGAAGTGATGCAGCGCATCGCTGCCCCGATGGTCGGCGGCATGGTGACGGCGCCGCTGCTGTCGATGTTCGTGGTGCCGGCGGTGTATCTGCTGCTACGTCGCCGCCATCTCAAGCAGACTTCTCTTTCCCCCAACCTCACACCTCAGGAGGAATCGTAATGAAACACCTCAAGACCCTCGCGGCCGCCCTGGCCATCACTGCCTCGCCGGCCGTGTTCGCCGCGGGTTCGATGGACGGCATGGAGATGAAGGCACCGTCCGCCTCGCAACACGCGGCTCGGCCGGTGCCCGCAGAAATCAAGAAAATCGATGCGCAAGCCGGGAAGGTCACGCTTAAGCACGGCCCGATCGAGAACCTGGGCATGCCCGGCATGACGATGGCGTTTCCGGTCAAGGATCGCGCATCGCTTAGCAAGTTCAAGGAAGGCGATGCCGTGTCGGTGACCTTCGACAAGGTGGATGGCGCGCCGACGGTCGTTGACATGCAGCGCAAGTAATCCGCGCCATGCGCGCACGGTTCGCCGCCGGCGGCCGTGCGCGACCTGACCTTCCGGCATGACCTAGCAACATCACGCCGGTAGCCATTGGCGCCATTGCGCAACGATCCTGGCTAGCCAGATCCGAATCAAATCAGACCGTGCGCCGCCCCCCGTTTGATCTGCCCCACGATGTCCTCATCGTCGTCCTGAGCTCACTGGCCATCATCCTTGGTATGCTCGGACTGTTTGCTTGGTATCTGCGACGACAGCACGGCTCTCGCCGGCGAACCCGCAACCAGCATGGCACGGTCTCGCGCAAGCGCACCAGGAGATCGACGAGACGGCGTAAATAGCGGTCGGGAAGGGCTCGTCCACGGGTTACCTGCTTGTCGCAACGGCGCGCACGGGTGGGGGCTTCCATTGAATCATCATCGTATGGGCGACGTCGGTGCCCAGGCGCCGCCGCTACTTTGCTTGCATCCGGGCTAGCAACAGCGCAGGCCACCCATCATGCGCTGATGCATCAAAAGCATGCCTACCACACCAAGGATGGCAAGCACGCCAATGGCAGCGCACACAATCAAGATGACTTTCCAAATTGACGATTTGTTCATGCTTTGTCTCTCCTAATGCCAAGTTGATGCCGGCAAAGTTAGTCAAGGCATTTACTAACATCGGCAACAAGAACGACCTCTGGTCACCTGGCAGGCCGGATGCGGGGCCATCGCTGGCCGGCCAGAGGAGTGGCCTGGATGCCTGGACACAATTCACGGCACCGTCATTGCCGATCAGTTTGTCGACGGCATCCGTGGCTGCGGCGCGGAAAGAATGCCCTTGCCGCTCCCTTACGACGCGCCCGCTGTGCGTGAGGCCACGCGTCCCTCGCCTACTGTGCGCCAACCAACACGGCACTGGCTGCACAGCCGGGGTGGTTCCTCGTAGCGCCCAATCCGATCCGTATGACTCCATTCCACTTCCGGCGCTTCAGCCGGCTTGTGAACCAGAGAGGCAAAGGCTTTGAGCACCTCCGCGAAGGTGCTCAACCGTCTCAATGACAGTGGCGAATGCCAGTACTGTGGTCCACGTGGCAACCCTGCCTGTCTGTGCCACCGCTGTGGGCATTCGCAGCGCCAACTGCTGCAAACAGCGCCAATGCCATGATTCCCGTCGCAAGCTTCTTCATCTTTCTTCTCCCGTTGGTAAGCCGGTTCTATGCCGGCTCCCGGACCATAGCACGTGGGGCCTAATCTCCCACACCCCCCAAAGGTGGCGCAATGTCACGGGCAAGACGCCCTGCTTGCGAGCGTTCTTCCGCCTCGTTCCGATACGCCCATCTGTAGAGCAATGGCAGGACAAGCAGGGTCAGGAACGTCGAAGACAGGATGCCGCCAATGACGACCGTGGCGAGTGGACGTTGCACCTCGGCCCCCGCACCAGTGGCGATCGCCATCGGTACAAAGCCCAACGAAGCCACGAGCGCGGTGCACAACACCGGCCGCAGGCGAAGCAACGCGCCATTTCTGACCGCTTCGTCAAGTGGCGTCCCCTCGGCTCGGAGCTGGCGGACAAAAGAGATCATCACCAGACCGTTGAGCACCGCCACCCCAGACAGCGCGATGAAGCCCACGCCAGCGGAGATGGAGAAGGGAATGTCGCGCAGCCACAGGGCAATGACACCCCCCGTCAATGCAAACGGCACGCCGGTAAAGACCAACAGGCCATCCTTGACGCTGGTAAACATGCTGTACAGCAGCAGGAAGATCAGGCCAAGGGCGACGGGGACCACGATCCTGAGCCGGTTGGCAGCGGACTCCAGCCGCTCGAACTGACCGCCCCAGCTAGACCAATAGCCTGCAGGCAACTTGATGCCGCCGGCAATCTTCGCTTGCGCCTCGAGGACGAACGAGCCCAGGTCCCTGCCGCGAACGTTTGCCGTCACGACCACCCGGCGCTTGCCGTTCTCGCGGCTCAACTGATTGGGACCTTGCGTCACGTCCAGCGTGGCTACCTCCCCAAGCAACACATAGCGCGCGGCTCCGCCCGGCACGGGAAGTGGCAGCATGCGCAATTTGTCCGGGTCGGAGCGAACCTGCTCCTGCAGGCGCACGACAATATCGAAGCGCCGGTCGCCTTCGAACAAGGTGCCGCTTTCCTGCCCGCCGATAGCTGCATTCACCACCCGCTGTGCACTGGCCAGGGAAATACCGTAGCGCGCGAGCTTTTGCCGGTCAAAGTTCACCGACAGCACAGGCAAGCCCGTCAGTTGCTCAGCTTTGACGTCTGCGGCGCCCGGCACGGATTCCATTAGCGCCTCGGCGCGCTTGCCCAGGCTCTCCAGGGTCTCCATGTCATCGCCAAAGATCTTGAACGCAACGTCGGCACGCACGCCAGACAGGAGTTCATTGAATCGCATCTGGATGGGCTGGGTGAACTCGTAGTTGTTGCCAGGAATCCTGGCAACAGCCTGCTCCATTTCTGCAACCAGAATCTCTTTGCGCTTGCGCGGGTCCGGCCACTCGGACGACGGCTTCATGATGACGAAGTTATCGGCCACGCTGGGTGGTACCGGGTCAGTCGCGATCTCGGCCGTTCCGATCTTGGCGAAGACGCGGTCCACTTCCGGAAACGCCTTGATGCGCTTCTCCAGCGCCTCCTGCATCTGGATTGCCTGGGACAGACTGGTGCCCGGAATCCGCAGGGCATGCAAGGCAATGTCCCCTTCGTTGAGACTGGGAATGAACTCCGACCCCATCCTTGCCGCAAGCACCGCACTTCCGGCAAGGATGGCTCCGGCGATCCCGAGGGTAAGAACTGGCCTGCCCAACGCGCGATCGAGTTGCCGTGCATAGAAGCGCTTGATCGCGGCGTAGACTCTGCCCTCCTTCTCCTTGATGCTCCCGGTCAGGCACATGGCGATGGCGGCAGGCACGAAGACCACCGACAGAATGATGGCGCCGACGAGCGCCAGCACGACCGTGAGCGCCATCGGATGGAACATCTTTCCTTCGACGCCGGTCAAGGCAAAGATCGGCAGGTAGACCACCATGATGATGAGTTGCCCATAGAGAATGGCCTTGCGTGCCTCGCGCGAAGACTTGAATACCAGGGCAAAGCGTTCGTCGCGGGTCAACGGGCGGCCCATCCGGCGCTGCTCGTCCGCGAGGTGTCGGATGCAGTTCTCGACGATGACAATGGCACCGTCGATGATGATGCCGAAATCTAGCGCCCCGAGGCTCATCAGGTTGGCGCTGATGCCGTTGCTCGCCATGCCGGTGATCGTGAACAGCATGGAGAGCGGAATCACCATTGCGGTGATGACCGCGGCGCGCAGGTTGCCGAGTAGTACGAAGAGCACGGCGATGACGAGCGCGGCCCCCTCAAGCAGATTCTTGCTGACGGTATTGATCGTGCGGTCCACCAGAGTGGTCCGGTCGTACACGGGTTCCGCGACTATGCCGCCGGGCAGGCTGGCATTGATTTCCTGAAGCCGGGCGGCGGCGGCGGACGAAACAGTGCGGCTGTTCTCGCCGATCAGCATGAACACCGTTCCCAGCACCACTTCCTGACCGTTTTCCGTCGCCGCACCGTTACGCAGCTCCTGGCCCAGATGCACCGTGGCGACATCGCCGATGCGGATCGGCGTGCTGCCGCGAGTTTCGATGACGATGGCAGACAGGTCGTCCAGGGACGTCACCTGTCCGGGCGACCGAATCAGGTATTGCTCGCCCTGGCGTTCGATGTATCCGGCGCCGACATTGGCATTGTTCTCCGCGAGCGCACGCGAGACATCCGAAAGGGTCAGGCCAAATCCGGCCAGCTTTGTCAGGTCCGGGGTCACATGGAACTGTTTGACAAAGCCACCAACGGAGTTCACCTCGGTGACACCCTTTACCGTGCGCAACTGCGGCCGGATGATCCAGTCCTGGACCTCGCGCAAATCGGTCGGGGTATAGGCGGAGCCATCCTCCTTGCGAGCGCCGGGTCGAGCTTTCACCGTGTACATGAAGATTTCGCCCAGGCCGGTCGCGATCGGCCCCATCGCCGGGGTGACGCCCGCCGGCAGCCGCTCACGGGCCTCGGTTATCCGCTCGTTGACGAGCTGCCTGGCGAAATAGATGTCGGTACCGTCCTTGAAGGTCACGGTCACCTGGGACAGCCCGTAGCGCGAGACCGAGCGCGTGGCCTCAAGACCCGGTAGGCCGGCCATTACCGTCTCGATGGGGAAGGTGATGCGCTGCTCGACCTCTAGTGGTGAATATCCCTCCGCACGCGTGTTGATCTGCACCTGCACATTGGTGATATCAGGCACCGCGTCGATGGGCAGCCTCAGGAGGCTTGCGACGCCGACCAGGACCAGGGCGAGGACGCACAGCATCACAAGCCAGCGGCGCCGGATGGAGAATTGAAGCAATCTGTCGAACATGGCGGACTCCCGTAGCCTCAGTGGTCGTGTGTCGCGCCGGCCTTGCCGAGCTCGGCCTTCACGGTGAAGCTGTTGCCGGCCGCGTACTTCTCGCCGGCTGACAGGCCCTCGATCACTTCCACCATCTTCCCGTCACTACGCCCAAGCTCGAGCGGGCGAGCTTCGAGGTATTGCCCGTACCGGCCAAACACGACCTTCCAGTCACGCACCGTCTGTATCGCGCTCTTGTCCACCGCGACGGCGACTTCCTGCTCGTCGGTGGTCAGCACAGCATTGACCAGAGTGCCCGGACGCCACGCACCCTCGCGATTGGGAAGGACAATGCGCGCCATGGCCGTGCGCGTCTGCTCGCCGGCGACCGCGCTGACTGCCTCTACCTTCCCCTGCGCCTCGGTCTCGCCGTCGCTCGCCTTGATGACGACAGCCTGGCCGGGGCGCACGGCGGCCATGTCCTTCGGATAGATGGGAAACTCGACCCAGACCGTGGAAGTGTCCGCGACTGACATCAGGACGGTGCCGGCGTCGACGGCCTGGCCCGGCGCTACTGACTTCCCCGTGACCACGCCGTCAATGGGGGCGCGCAGTTCGACCCGGGCGACGTTGGCGCCGCCGCCAGCGGTCACGCGCATCGCCTCCAGCTTACGTGCAGCGGCGTTTGCGGTGATCTGGGCTTCGCGATAGGCTTGCCGCGCTGCGAGCACGTCCTGTTCCGGCGAAATGCGCTCGGCAAAGAGCTTTTCTTCCCGCTCGAGTGTTCTCCGATACAGCTCCGCCTTGTCTCGAGCGACGGCAAGCGCGCTACGCAGGTCGCCGACTTCAGGGCTTTCCACGACCGCCAGGATGTCTCCACGCTTGACATGCAGCCCTTCCCCGACGGGTGCCGCGACCACGGTTCCATTGAACTGTTGCAGCAGCGGGACGAAGCGGTCGCCATTGGGCTTGATCGCGCCGGGCAGCTCAAGGACGGAACGAATGCGGACTGGCCCCGCGGTCAGTACATTGACGCCCGCCTCCTTCAACTGCGCGTCGCCCATCTCGACCCTCGCTTCGACCTGCGCATATCGCCAGCGCGACGTCTTGCCATTGTGGTCGGCGGACACGGTTACATCGAACGAGTGCGGCTCGACCACGGTCTTGTCGCCACGCAGATAGTCCCGTTCGGCATGGAGAGCGATGGGCTCGGCCGGCCGGCCCAGGCGTTGCAGTGAGATTGCCGCTTGCGCAGCCTTGGGCGGCAGCGGCTTGCCATTCTCATACACATAGAGCCGGAACTGTGGAGGGACGCCTTGCTCGAAGATCGTGACTTCTACCTGGAACGCCCCGTCCTCGAGCAGGCGCCCGCCGTGAGGGCCGCGCTGGGCCTCTTCCGCGGCTGGCGCCGCGGAGCCATGGGCAGCTTGAGTGGACTGATGCGAGCTGCCTGCATTGCGGTGTCCGAGTTGAAAGCCGGCAATGGAACCGACGAGGAGCGTCGCCACAGCCAGGGCGACAGCGGATTTGGTGTTCATGGTTGCGCTCCCGGGTTGGCCGCCGGGCTACCGGCAAATTCAAGGATTTCGTTCTTCAGGCGCTCGTATCGCGCGGCGGCGGCGATGTACTGAGCTTCGTTGCGGAAGTGGGCGCGCTGCGCGTCCAGTGCTTCCAGGTAGGAAAACTTGCCGAACTCATAGCCTTTCATGACTGCACGGGCCGTTTCACGCGAGGCGGGAAGTACCTCCCCGCGCAGGGTCTTGAGTTCACTGGCCGCCAGCGCGATGCCGTCAGACAGCTCGAGCGCCCTGAACTGCAGCTGGTCGCGTGTGGCATCGGCTTCCAGGCGGACCCGGTCTACCTGCTGGGTCACCTCGTAGATATTCCCCTGGTTCCGGTCAAACAGTGGCAAGGGGATGCCGACGGTTAGCATCAACGTATTCTGCGCGGTGGGCTGCCCAAACGCGGGGGCCTGGTGGACCCGCTTGACGCCCGCGGCAACCGTAACGTCGCCGACCCGGCGAGCGCGCTCCAGGTCGAGACGGGCCTCTTGCTCACGGATGGCTTGCTGCCGTGCCTGATATTCCGGGCGCTGCGACAAGGCGTTCAAAACGATCTGGCGATTCGGGAACGCTCCCTCCTCGCCAAAAGGCCCGCTGACCGTGGTGAAATCCGGCGCATCGGTGCGAGCCCAGAAGCTGGCCAGACGCCTGCGGGCCAGCGCAGTCCGTTGCCTCGCGTCCTGCGCCTCGATGAGAGCGCCTCCCGCATCCGAGCCGACTTTCTCCCGCTCGATCGGCGATACCTTGCCCGCATCCACGCGGCGGCCAACTGCACTCCGGAACAACTCGATGGTTTCCAGCTTCTGGCCCGCCAGGCGCTCCAGCGCCTCGGCCTCCTGCAGCGATACAAAGGCGGTGGCTACCATGACGCGCAGTTCGCTGCGCCTGGCCGCCAGGGTGGCACCGGTCCGGTCCCTGCCTGCCTCGGCTACGGCGGCACGGGCGCGTCGCTTGCCGCTTACATCAATGGGCTGAATCAGACGGATCGCCTCGGTGCGGCTATCGCTGCGCAACTCGTCGCCCTCCAGGGAGAGTTCGGGATTCGCGTAGGCCCCGGCCTGGCGAACCGTGCCATCCCAGGCAAGCCGCTCCTTCTCGGCGGCGAGGAGTGAAGGATTCGCTGCCAGCGCGCGGTTTTGCGCGGCTTGCAACGTCAATGCGGGTTGTGCGGAAACCGAGGCTGCGGGTGTGGCAGCGCCGATGCCGGCATCAGACGGCTGGGCATGCGAAGCGCACGGCTGGAGCGTCAGGAGAAACGCAGCTGCCGTTGCCGCGCGCCGGCCGCGTGGGCACGGAAATGCGACCATGTCGGAACTCGTTAAACGACAGGAATGGGCCGCCGACGTGGGCAAGCCGCGTCAGCAGATAGGCTTGGACGGCGCAGAAGGAAGCGCCTGGCGGGGTCAGACTCGGGGCGGCTTGAAGGGAAGACCAGGAGGCTGGTCGGTCGGGGCATCTGCCGCGGTACGCGATGGCGGTGTCCCCGTGCGCTCCACAATCACCAGGGGCGCATGCGGATGCAGCGTGGCAGGCAGTTGGGCGAAGGCATGCAGTGCGCCATGTGGAATGCCGAAATCGTCGTCATGATCGGGCATGGCAACTTCAGCGGCGAGTTGCTGGCCGAGGTCGGCGTTGCCATCCAGCCCGGCAGCGCCGTGCGCGTGCTCCAGTGCGTGTTCCATTTCGTGGTGGAGCCATGCAGGCGCCGCAGCCAAGGTCGCGCCGCAGTTCAGGACGAACAGCAGCGTGACCAGACGGACGGCGAAGCGCGAGACAAGGCGTTGCACGAACCAGCAAGCGGTGCCACGGGAAGGCCGCTGCACTCGCAATATGGATAACAGGCCCGTATTCTCCGCAAACGCGCGACAATAGGCAACCATTCCCCCATGACATTGCTGACATGTCCGTTCGTTCCGCCGCCCCGGCGCTCGCTGCCGCACTCCTGTTCGGCGCAAGCACGCCGCTGGCCAAGACCCTCATGGGCTCAGTCTCGCCGCTGTTGCTGGCGGGACTGTCGTACCTGGGCAGCGGCCTGGGCCTTGGCGGATTCCTGCTACTAGGAAGCGCTAGACAGCATGAGCTATGGGATCCACATGACATCCGAGATCGGCAAGGCGTTTGAGCAGTCGGCGGATGGTTTTGTTGGCGTCGTGGCGATTGAAGTAGTCAGGGCCAAGGTCGGCGTACTCCACGCCATCCCGGAGCATGTGGTAGGCGGCCGTGAGCATAGAAGCAGCCACCGCGAGGATGGCTTTCTTAGCGCCGCGCCGTGCCTTGAGCCGCAGGAACTGGGCACGCAGGTAGCTGGTCTTGACGCGCACCGCGGCCCAAGCGGCGGTGACCAGGGCGGTTTTGAGCCAAGTGCCGCTCTTGCGCACCCGGGTACTGCGCCGCTTGCCGGCGCTCTCGTCATTACGCGGGCACAGGCCGGCCCAGGACACCAGATGGCCAGCATCGGGAAAGCGCGTCATGTCGACGCCGATCTCCGCCAACAGGACCTGGGCGGTCAAGTCGCTAACCCCGGGGATCGTGGTCAGCAGGCGGGCGCGCTGTCGGATCGGCGTCAGCGCTTTTCCCACGACGGCGTCGAGCTCGGCGAGGGTGTGCTCCAGGGCGCCGATGATGTCCAGGTGCAGCTTGAGCATCGTGCGGTGGTGTTCGGTAATGCGCCCGCGCAGCGCCTCGCGCAATTCCGCGCTCTTCTTTCGGGCGTTGCCTTGGGCCAGGGCGGCAAGCCGCTCGGGATCGTCCTCACCATTGACGATCGCCTTGAGCATGGCCCGACCGCTGTGTCCGAGCACGTCCGAGAGCACACTACCCAGCTTAAGGTTGGCGTCTTCGAGCACTTTCTGGATGCGCAGGCTGTGCTGGGAGATCTCGCGCACGAGTTGCTTGCGGGTGCGGGTGAGATCGCGCAACTCCTGAATGGCCGCCGGCGGCACGAAGCTGGAGCGGATCAAGCCGTGGGCGAGCAGATCGGCAATCCACATCGCGTCGTTGACATCGGTCTTGCGCCCAGGCACGTTGCGGATGTGCTGGGCGTTGGCCAGCACCAGTTCGAAGTTGCCCTCGAGGATGTGCCACACCGGCTTCCAGTACACGCCGGTGGCTTCCATGGCGACATGGGTGCAGCCGTGCAGCGCCAGCCAGTCGGCCAGCGCCAGCAGGCCGGCGGTGGTGCTGTCAAAGCTGCGTACTTCATGGTGCACGGGCGCCGAGACGCAGCGCACACAGGCCACGATGGTGTCCTTGTGCACGTCGAGGCCGGCGCAGCGGGGAAAGAGTACTTGCATGGAGCCTCCTGCCAGAGTCAATGGCATCGGCAGCAGCCCTCGTCGTCGAAATCTACTAGGCGCGTTCCGGGGTGTCACCACCCGTGGTCGCAATTCGGGGTGCTCGCAGGGCTGCGGGTCCAACTACTAAACGGGCTCGGGGCACCAAGCGCAAGCCGACCTCGTTGCCGTTACCAGACGCCATCTTATGCCCATCCATTCGCAACGCATGGGCCGCAAGCCCGCTTCATCCTTTGGGGTCGGGCGCGCCCGATGGACAACTACTAAGGAAGCTCACACGAAAGGCCGAGAGCCAGACTCCGCCCCAACCGCCGATTCCGCGTCACGAAATTCCCTGGCTATTGGGAGCGATCCTGGCTGGCGGAGTGGCCGGTCCGGCACTTCTGATGACGGGGCTTGCCGTGACCAGCGCGGCATCGGCCTCGCTCCTATTGAATGTGGAGGGTGTCTTCACGGCGCTCATCGCCTGGATCGTGTTCAAGGAGAACGCCGATCGGCAGATTGTGCTTGGCATGATTGCCATCGTTGCCGGGGGCATTCTTCTTTCCTGGCAGCCGGGTGCTGCTACCTTGTCCCCAGGTGCGCTGCTCATTATTGCCGCCTGCGGCTGCTGGGCGGTCGACAACAATCTCACCAGGAAGGTGTCATCGAATGATGCTGTCCTGATCGCCTGTCTGAAGGGCCTGGTCGCGGGCGCATGCAATACGGGATTCGCACTGGTTGCAGGCAGCACGCTCCCGGGAGCGTTACCTTTAGCTTCGGCGATGGCGATCGGCTTTGCCGGCTATGGCGTGAGCCTGGCGCTGTTTGTGATCGCGCTTCGTCATCTTGGTACGGCTAGGACAGGTGCTTATTTCTCGGTGGCCCCCTTGTTCGGTGTGGTCATCTCCTTCCTCTTGTGGCCGGAGAAACCGAATGTCCTGTTCTGGCTCGCCGCAGCGCTGATGGCATTGGGTGTGTGGCTGCATCTCCGCGAACGGCACGAGCACGAACACACTCATGAGGCGGTGGAACACACGCATGCGCATCGCCACGATGAGCATCACCAGCATGAGCATGACTTTCGATGGGATGGGCAGGAGCCACATGTTCATCCCCACTGGCATGCCCCCCTCGTCCACAAGCATCCCCACTACCCTGATATTCATCACAGGCATTCGCACTGACATAGCAGAGACCAACGTCGGCCAATAGGGAAGACAAGACGGAGGGTAGTGTTCGCGGCTATGCCTTGCACCAATTAGTGCTATTCCTGCACGGCCAGTGCGTGGTGGGGCGGGCCCAGCCGTGGCAAAATTCCAGCCGCTCGACTTGCTCTGCTCGAGGAAACCAATCTGGTCCAGACCGATCGCCGGGCGCGCCATAACGTCTACGCCCGTGCAATCTGTCGCCGAGGGGCGGTTGGTGCAAATTGCCAGGTAGCGCCCTGATGAACCGTGAGCGCACGCAGATCGTTCCGTTCAGCCACTTCACGTTGCGCAGCCGCCATGAGCTGAATGCACTGAAGATGTTCCTCTTCATGGCCGCAATTCGCGAGAACCCCGTCCCTTCGCAATGGCGCGCTACGACACCATCCATGAAGGCACGGTTATTCCGAACCAGCACATCGCCCGCGCGTCATCCTTAGCGCAGACCACGGGCTTGATGGCCTTGGTCGAAAAAGGCCCGCGCCGACACCAAGAAGAACGAACCCAACCGGTATTTCCTGACTGGCCACAAACACTTCTTTGCCTGCAGGAAGCAGCTTGACGCCAGGGACGCGACTCGCATTTGGAATGCCATGTTGAGCGCTGTGTAGCTTGCAGGCGAGCAATGCAGGCATAATTCTGGGTTCGCTCACTGCCCCATCTCTATGCCGCACATCACGATCTCCGGCATGCTCGTCGACATTTCGCACTTGGCCGTATGCAAGCACACGGTGGAGGTGCCGCTGCGTGGCAACCATATCAAGAAGATGACGGTGGAGCTCGCGTACACTAATCACTGCTATTCGCGCGGGCCACTTGAGAATGAAGCGATCCACGAGGGCTTCCTGGTGATGGATGGGGCGAAGGAACGCATCTTCGACTGGCGGCGCTACCACCTATCAAAGATGTTGCCCCAGGTCATGGAGAAGTTGTTCACCAGCGAGGCCACGGTCCACTCGACGGCTCACCACAACTTTGTTCAGGTGGAACTCGTAGAGGAACTGGTCGACGGCACCACCTGCGCGGTCAACTATTACATTTTCCTGCGCATCCGAAAGCACGAGGTCCCCGGCGAGCAGAAGATCATGAAGATCCGCGTCGAAACCGCCTTTCCCGAGGACCTGTTGAACTATGACAAGCCGGACCTCCGGAAGCCGTATAGCCTGAAGAAAATCCTGCAATGCTATTGGGAGGGCCGCGACTACACGGAGCCCGACCCTACCAACAAGGCAATAGGGAAAGCCAAGCGCAAGAAGAAGTGCTGAGGCGCCGAAAAAGCAAACGCCCCCTGCGCAGAGGGGGCGTTTAGGAATAGAACACGGGGGTTCTCTTGGATATCCCACTCCTGGTGGGACCTCGACAGAGTCGAGGCGGCGCTTAGCTTTTGAACCTGGACACCCCGCTAGCTGCTAAGCCTTTCCAGCCCAAAGTCGAGCCGGACCTTCCACTGGCTGTTGGCTCGCGCCGAAGCGGCGGAAGGGTTTCGAGATAGACCAATGATAGCACGATGATTAGCAAGCGTAATAGCAGGCCACTCCCAAAAAGCGTTGCAGCACAAGGGAAAGTGCGCCATAAGCAGCTTTTTTCTTAATCTGTTTCTCCTCGAATCACGCGCAGATAGGCCGGCATCGGACAGCCGGGCCCTTGCCCAACGCTATGCGTTCCGGAAAAACTCCACGCTCTGCCCCGCATTGACCGCCCGCCGCAGCCAGGTCGGCATCTCCCCCTGCCCGTCCCAGGTGAGCCCTTCCGCGTTGCGGTAGCAGACCACCGGCGGCGGTGGGGGTGGGGGCGGCGGATCGAAGCACCCCGCCGCTTCCAACTCCTCCATGGTCAGCCCGTAGTCGGCCATCTCATTCTGGATCCAGCGGATCGCCGCCGCCCGCTCATTGATTTCTGTCATCGGTGCTGTCGTCACTGCTGTCGCTGCCGTCATCCGGGTTCAAGGCTGCGGCTGGCGCGCCCTGCTTGTGGTCCTGCGGTTCGTCCGGTTTTTCGCCTGGCGCCCCTTGCTCGGCCGGCGCCGGGGCGCCGGCCTTGCGCCGCCGCCCGCCGCCACCCTCCCCCCGCCCGGGTGGCGCCATTCGCAATTCTGCCAGCAGCTGGCGCGCCAGCGCCGCTTCGGCCTCGGCGCGTTCGGCCCGGCGCTGCGCCGCGCCCAACGCCGCCTGCACCGCGTCCAGGTCGTGCGCCGCTTTGCGCTGCGCCTGCTCGGCGGCCGCGAGTCGATCAGCGAGTGCCGCGGCCTGGGCCTCGAGCCGGGCGCGGACTTCGGCCTGCGCCACGGCCGCGTCGCGCGCCTCGCTGCGCGCCGCCACCAGTTCGCCGCGCAACGCTTCGGCCGTGCGATCGCTCTGCTGGCGCGCGGTACGTTCCGCGTCCAGTTCGCGCAAGCTGCGCCGCTCGCTGGCCTCGGCCCGTTCCTGCGCGAGGGTCACCTGCTCGCGGGCGCGCTCCAGCTCGGTCGAGAATTGCGTACGCAGTTCCGCCAGCTGCCGCCCGGCGGCGTCCAGTTCCGCCCGCCCCGCGTCCAGCCGCGCCTGGGTCGCTGCATGCGCCTGGCGCTCCGCGGCCAGGTCCGCCTGCACGGCGCCGTGCGCGTCGCGCGCCTCGGTCAACTGCGCCGAGAGGACGGCCGCCTCCTCCCGCGCGCCCGCGGTCTCGGCCCGCGCGGCGTCGCGCTCAGCCTCTGCGGCGCTGGCCGCATGGCGGGCCTCGGCGCGCAGCGTGGCCAGCTCGCCGGTAGCGGCCTCGTTGGCCGCCTGCCAGATGGTCTGGACCGCCCCGGCCGCAATGTCCTTCAGCGCCTCCGGCAGGTCGGGATGGTCGATGGTGACGCGCGTGCGCCCACGCAGTTCCTGCCAGAACGCCTGCAGCACCTCGGCGGGCGTGCCCATGCTGCCTTTGCGCACCAGGCTGTAGAGCTTGTTGGCGGTGGGCGTGACGCCGTAGCGGAAGAACAGCAGGCCACAGACCTCGCGGTAGAGCGCGCGGGTCTCGGGGAAGCGGCTGCGCAACTCAGCCAGGTCGGCCTGCAGCGCGGCGTCGGTCAGATCCAGGTCGGCAGCGGCCATGGGAAGAAAAAAAGAAAAAGCGATTGATAAATATTACTACGTAATACGCCTCATATCCAATTTTCTTGACAAGCCTTTAGACATAACTGCGCTTATGTCTACAATGTCGAAGCTAGGTGTGATTTTTAAGGCTCTACGAGAGCCTGGCCGACGCTTGTCCTAACCAGGGCTGACGGCGCCCGGTACCCCCCGGGGCGCCGGCTCGGATCTCCGCTGGCGATGACAAGGCCGCAGTGACGGCCTGGTTGGCTCGCATCAAACCATTACGAACGCCGCGGTCTTTTTTAGTATCCCAAATAGACTACAATTTTGTTTGCTATTTTGATTTCATGACGTATATTGGAGTCGATGCGAGACCAACGAGACGCGCGCTGTGCAGACCGTACGAGTTGGCGGATTGCTGCCGGTGAGCCGGGAAGACGCGGCGTGGGGAAAATGTCTTGTTGCCGTGGACCGGGTCAGTGGATCCCCACAACACCCGCCGTAAGAACAGCAAAACAGAAGGAGACCTTTGATGCTGTCATTGATCAATCGCGCTTTTCGGGCGGCCGCTTTGGCCCTTGTCGGGATGGCCATCACCAGTGGACCGTTGCAAGCGCAAGGCAAGTATCCGAATCGGCCGATCAAGATGTTTGTCGGCTTCTCCGCTGGTAGCGCTACCGACATCGTGGCGCGCGTGGTGGCCCAATACCTGTCGGAACGGCTCGGGCAATCGATCGTTGTCGAGAACAAGACAGGCGTGGGTGGCAGCCTCGCGGCAGAAGCCGTTGCCCGCTCCGCACCAGACGGCTACACCCTGCTGACCGTGTCGAGCGCGATCGCTGTCAACCCTGCGGTGTATCCAAACCTCTCGTTCGACGTTGAAAAAGATCTCACGCCGATTGCATTGGTCGGCCGACTGCCTACCGTATTGCTGGTCCGGAATGACTTCCCGGCCAAAACGCTGAGCGAGCTTTTGTCATACGCACGTAGCCATCCCAAAAAGATCAACTACGGCTCCTCCGGCGTGGGCGGCTCATCACATCTGGCCACCGAATATCTCGCGACACTCACCAACACATCGTTCACGCATGTACCGTACCGCGGCAATTCGCAGGCTGTCGCTGCGTTGTTCGGGGGCGAGATCGACATGGTGACCGACACCATCCTGCTCGCTGCACCCAACATCCAGGCTCGTCGTGTCCGCGCGCTGGCCATCTCCAGCCAATCGCGCTCGCCGTTGGCACCCGAAGTGCCTACCTTTGCCGAGGCTGGCCTAAAGGGCTACGACGGCAGCTTGTTCTTTGGACTGATGGGGCCGAAGGGAATGCCTTCGGAGATCGTTCAGCGGATTAACCGCGAAGTGAATGACTTGCTGAAAAACTCGCCTGAACTGAAAGAGCGCCTGCAATCGGCGGGGGGCCTGGAACTCGTTGGCGGAAGTCCGGACCAGTTCCGCGTCACCCTGCACAAGGAAGTGCTCCAGTGGCGCAGCGTCGTGAAGAACGCCAATGTGACCGTCAACCAATGACACGAGCGGAGATTTCCCGAATGACTCCCAACCAACGTATCCAACCGCTGTCCGGGTACACCGTTATCGAACTTGGCTCGACCGTTGCTGGCCCCTTCTGCGGCAGGCTGCTGGCCGACTTTGGCGCAACCGTCATCAAGGTCGAGGTGGCCGAGGGCGACGCGTTGCGCTCAATGGGCAGCCATAAAGACGGCGTATCGCTGTACGCCCTTTCCATGTTCCGCAACAAGGAGTTGATTTCGGTCGACCTGCGCACTGAAGAGGGGCAATCGCTGTTACGACAGCTGATCAACAAGGCCGACTTCGTGGTCGAAAATTTCCGCCCTGGCACGATGGAACGTTGGGGCCTCGCTTACGAGTCCCTAAGTGCAAGCAACCCTGGTTTGATCATGGTTCGTATCAGTGGCTACGGTCAGGATGGCCCATACAGTCTCCAGCCAGGCTACGGCGTGATCGGTGAAGCCATTAGCGGCCTGCGCTCGATTACTGGCGATCCAGATCGCCCGCCGGCACGAGTTGCCACCTCGCTGTCGGACTACCTCACGGGGCTGTATGGAGCATTTGGCGCGCTGCTGGCGCTGGAAGCCCGCCACCGCACAGGACGCGGCCAAGTGGTGGATACCGCGCTGGCCGAATGCGCATTTAGCTTCATGGAACCGCACGTCATGGCCTACGACCAACTTGGCGTTATCGCCCAGCGGGCGGGTTCACAATTGCCAGGGTCCAGCCCCAACAACCTATATCAAGCCGGCGATGGCTGCTACATCCATGTTGCAGCGCTTGCGGACCCAATCTTCCGACGCCTTTGCGTGGCGATGGGTCAGCCAGAACTGGCCAACGAGCCTCGCTACGCCTCTAACATGATGCGCAGCCAACACAGCGATGAGGTGGATGCTGTCGTGCAATGCTGGATCGGTGCGCGAACCTATCACGAGATTCACCAGGTGCTGGGCGACCACGATATCCCACATGCCAAGATCTACAACATCGATGATGTCTTTGCCGATCCCCACTTCGCCGCACGCGGCAGCATTCAACGCCGGCCGCACGAAAGGCTGGGCATGGTCGCTGTTCCGAACGTAACGCCGCGGCTCACCGAAACCCCTGGCGAAGTGCGGGAACTTGGTCGCGACACCGGCGCCGACACCGCCACAGTCCTTGCCCGCATGCTGGGGCTTACCTCCGAGGCGGTGTCCACTCTGCAGCGGCGCGGCGTCATTTATGACCCGGCCCTGGCCCACTGAGCCAGACTACACCTCAACTCTTCCCACAACGTTACGACATTTAAATTGCAAGGATGGAGGTTATGAGCATCAAAGTGAAATCGGAGGTGGTTGGTTCTGTCTGGAAGTGCGAGTGCGAGATTGGACAGACCGTAACCGAAGGCGACGTGCTCTTCATCATCGAATCGATGAAGATGGAGATTCCGGTAGAAGCGATGTACGCCGGTACGGTATCTCAGGTACTGGTCAAAGAAGGCGAGCCAATCGCCGAAGGCCAAGTGATGGCAGTAGTCGATCCGGCGTAAGGAGATGGCCATGGAAATGAACCATAGCATTCCCTCCGAGGACCTTCTGGAACTCGAACGGCGCCGCCAACTCGCGTTGGGACTCGGCGGGCCTGAAGCCATCGAACGGCATCATGCGGCCGGCAAGCTGACGATCCGCGAGCGCATCGAGGCACTCTCTGACAAAAACTCGTTCCATGAAGTCGGCCGACTCACCGGCCAAGGCCACTACGACGCGGCCGGTGTGCTGACGAAGGTTACACCAGCGCCGTATGTGATGGGGCTAGCTAACGTGGACGGTCGTCCTGTCGCAATCGGCGGAGAGGACTATACCGTACGCGGCGGCACAAGCTGGAGCGGCGACCGGAAAAAAGGCGGTCAAGGTGGCTTCGTCGAAGATCTTGCCCTGAATTACAAGATTCCGCTGATCAACCTGATTGACGGCGTGGGCGGCAGCGTCACCTCTGCGCAACGGCGAGGCCATACAGTCTTTCCTGGCGTGCATGGCTTTGAAACGTCCGCAGCGCTGCTTGGCCAAGTACCGGTTGTCAGTGCCGTGCTGGGTACGGCAGCAGGAGGGCCAGCCGGAAGGGCTATCATGTCACACTGGTCGGTGATGGTGAATGGCACCAGCCATGTTTTCGCCGCAGGGCCCCCGGTGGTGAAACGTTCGCTTGGCCAGGAAATTTCTAAAGAAGACCTCGGAGGCGCCCCGATTGCAGTGGCTTTGGCTGGATCGGTAGACAATGCCGTTGAAACCGAGGCGGACTGCTTCGCGATGATCCGGCGCTATCTGTCGTACATGCCGCAGAACGTGTGGGAACTGCCGCCAGTGACGCCGTGCGATGATCCGACCGATCGTCGCGACGAGGAACTGGCGACCATCGTGCCATCCGCTAGGCGTAAGGCTTATGACATGCGCAAGATTGTGCGCATGGTATTTGACCGTGGCTCGATGTTCGAAATCCAACCCACATACGGCAAGGCGGTAATCACATGCCTAGCGCGTTTGAATGGCAAGGTTGTGGGCGTGGTAGCGAGCAACCCCATGGCTTACGGTGGGGCCATTGATGCCAAGGCTGCGCGCAAGCAAACGCACTTCATCGAATTGTGTGACACCTTCCATATCCCTTTGGTGTTCCTGGTGGATGTGCCCGGCTTTATGGTCGGTCGCGACGCAGAGGCTCAGGGTACCCTTCGCGAAGGCATGCGCAGCGTGTTCGTCAGTCTGCAGGCTACTGTGCCGATAGTGACGGTAGTCATTCGAAAGTGCTACGGCATGGCAGGCATGGCAGCCACCGATAAAAACGGCTTGGGCCTCAAGCTCGCGTGGCCGACGGCGGAATGGGGCTCGCTGCCGATCGAGGGAGGCGTGGCTGCAGCGTTTCGGCGCGAGATCGCTGCGTCCGAAGATCCTGCGGCAAAGGAACGCGAGCTCGAACATCACCTGCGTCAGCTCGCATCACCCTTCCGTACCGCGGAGGCCTTCGGCGTGGAGGACATCATTGACCCCCGCGAGACTCGCCAGACGCTTTGCCGCTTCATCGACGCTGCTCAGATCTCGCTGAAAACCACGCTGGGCCCGAAACTTAGGGCCGGCGTGCGCCCGTAACAGTATCGACGTGCCTTTTTTCACTAGTCCACTGAATCATTGAGATTGGAGGTGAAGGGCATGTCATGCGGGATACAGCGCTAGGCGCAAAGCGCAGCAATAGCACGGCTATTGCGAGCATTTGCAACGACGCGATGTGCCCGCATTACATGGCAGGCACCGACCGATTTTCTTGTTTTCACGAACTGGCGGGACCGCCCGACGTAGTTGGGAATGGTGCGCTCAAGGAGGTGTTCCTGGCCGAACATGCCACCAGTACGTTCGGAGAGCGATCGGGCTGTGGCACCGAGCATTTCGAGCTTGGGCGCATCGCCAAAGTGAATGCGGTCGAAGCCAGCACCGGCTTCGACTGAGCGTGGGCGTGGGCGTGGGGCGGCATTCGACGCGCACTTGGGCTCACCAGATATTGAGATCTAGGAGATCAACAACATGCAAACGGTACTCATCGCAAACCGCGGCGCGGTGGCTGCTCGCGTACAGCGAACCTTACACAGGATGGGCCTGCGGTCGATCGTGGTTTATTCCGAAGCCGACCGTGACCTGCCTTATGTGGCGGAAGCCGACCAGGCGTATTGCATCGGACCATCACCGGCGGCACAGAGCTATCTGAACGAACCTGCCCTCTTTGACGCAATACGCCGCTCGGGTGCCGATGCGGTGCACCCCGGCTATGGCTTCTTGTCAGAAGACTCAGGATTCGCCAGCCGCGTGGAAGCAGCGGGCCTAACGTTTATTGGCCCCAGCCCGCGCTGGATCGACGCGATGGGACATAAGACCCGCGCGCGCAATTTGATGGCGCAACACGGTATGCCGATGTGCCGCTCCTCTGGCATTATCGGCGACGACGCCGCCGCGATCCGGGCGGCTGGCGTTGAAGTAGGCTATCCGATATTGGTTAAGCCTGCCGGAGGCGGCGGTGGCATTGGCATGATTGCCGCCCACGACGCCGATGAACTCGTGGAAGCCGTCGGCCGCGCAAGAGCGCTTGCACAACGAAGTTTCGGAAATGGCGACGTGTATCTGGAGCAGCTGTTTGAGCGGCCGCGGCATATCGAGTTCCAGATCCTCGGCGATCGGCACGGCAACGTGCAGCATCTGATGGAGCGGGATTGCTCGGTGCAACGACGCCACCAGAAGGTAATCGAAGAAGCCTGCGCGCCTGGACTGCCACCCGGCGAGGCCGACGAAGTCGCAGACCGTGTGGCAAGATTGCTGGGTAAGCTCGGCTACGACGTGATCGGGACCGTGGAGATGCTGCGCGGCTCAGACGGCAGCTACAGTTTTCTGGAAATGAATACCCGCCTGCAGGTTGAGCACGCGGTCACCGAAGCCATTACCGGGGTGGATCTGGTCGAAGCACAAATCCGTCTTGCGGCAGGTGAGGCCCTGCGCGATGTCCTTCCCACGCCGGTGACGGCTTCGGGTCACGCCATCGAGCTGCGAATTTATGCGGAAGACCCCGTCCGCTTCTTCCCCTCGCCGGGCATCCTACAGACTTTCCGCCTGCCATCGGGTACCGGCATCCGAATCGAGACAGGCTATGCGGAGGGAAACACCGTAAGCCAGTACTACGACCCTATGATCGCGAAGCTAGTGATTCACGCGTCAGACAGGCATGCGGCCATCGAGCTTGCAGAGCAGGCACTGTCCGAAACGAGAATTGAGGGCGTAAAGACCAACATTCCGCTCTTGCAGCGCATGCTTGATTTTCCTGCCTGGCGCGCGGGTGATTTGCACACGAGCCTCGTGCAGGACCTTTTCGCCAGCGGCGAGGCGAAGAAATAGCGAGACAAGTGACGTCCCTTGCGAAAAGAATGCGTCCTTCAGGCCGCACCGAATTGTGCTGGCTTGAATCCAGCTCCTTGCTAGTGGGATGGGCGTGTCGCTTTCGTGAGCGGAAATAAGGGAGCTAGCGAAATGCGTTCGCCTTGCACAATTATTAGTGAAGACGTAGTAACAACGATGGGAACGGGCGATGAACAATGCCGAAACCTCCCAAGTCCTTGGCTCGGAAGTCCGGGCCCGGCAGCGCGGTGACGGTGCGAACAAAGCGCTTGAGATACTGCGGATACTGCGCGCAAGAATCGCGAAGCAAGATCTTCTGCCTGGCGCCAAGGTGAGGGAGCAGGATCTAGCCGAAGAATTTGACGTGCCGCGCCCGCTGGTGCGAGAGGTTTTTGCGGCTCTCGCGCAGCGTGGTCTCATTGAGCGAATACCAAACCGCGGCGCGGTGGTGACACGGATCGATCTTCAACAATTATTGCACATCTACGACGTGCGTGAGGTGCTCGACGGGCTTTGCGTCAGATTGGCGACTCAAAACGTACCGCCGGAATCGTGGCAAGATCTGGTTGATTTTTTTAACGGTCCGATGGTTCAGTATGTCGAGGAATCGAACCTGGACGCCTTTATTGACGGTTATGATTTCTTTCGCCGGAGAGTTATTGAGGCAGCGGCCAACCCTCCGCTCGCCGAAATGCTAGATAGTATCTGGGACAAGACGCAATTCCTGATCCGACGCATCATCATACTTCCCGGCCGGCCAAAACAAGGCCTTGCCGAGCATTCCGCCGTGCTGAACGCAATGCGGGCAGGCGATGCCGCGGCAGCAGAAGCGTTGCGGCGGAAGAATTTTCAGAGCGCCAAGAAAACCTTGTCTCGTTATCAAAAGTATTTGGTTTAGCGGTGGCGCGCGCCCTGCAATGCCTGTGGCTGCCACCCGCCAATCACTACGCGCCTTTCAACTCGGGCTGATGGCGACTTGCAAGCGCCGATATTGGTGCTCAAACGACATACTTGCGAAAGCGGCTTAAATACTCTGCCGCCTCTCTGAGGCTCTGGCGTCGGATCGATTCAGCCTTGTCCGCATCGCGATCACGCAGGGCGGCAAGCACGGCTCGATGATGCTCCAGCCCCAGACGCGCCCGGCCCGGCAGAACGATCGCACGCTGGATAACAGCTTGCGAGCGCTCAACGATCGTGTCAAGCATGCCTTGGATAATCGGGTTATTTGCATTCTTGAAGACGCGTTGGCGGAACTGCTCATAGCCCGCCATGTAGAAATCAAAATCCCCTTTCTCGAGCGCCTCTTCCATTGGAGCCCCGAACAGGGCTATCAGATCGTCCCACTCCCCCTGTGGAGCGTTTTGCGCGGCCAAGCGCACGCCCATGCCTTCAAGTGCTTCCCGGGCGCAGTAAATTTGCAGGATCTGCTCAAAGCTAATGCGGGTGACGATGGCCCCTCGATTGGGAATTCGCTCCACCAACCCACGCTCTTCCAGTGCCGCCAGAGCTTCCCGGATGCGCGGACGCGTCGAATCAAACTCGTGAGCCAGTTCAGCTTCCACAAGCTTCGTCCCCGGCAGTAGATCATGGCGAGCAATCCGGGCCCGTAGTTCGTCCGCAATCGCTGTTGCCGACGTTGCCTTCGACTTCCCGGCTTGATTGCCGGCGACGCCTTTCTGTTGGCTGGCTTTCGCTGTAGCTGTCATGGTGTTCCGTTCCGTGCGCGCGAATGATCAGTGTTCTTGAAAACATAATAGTAAACCCTTTTGTAAGCGCTTTTGGAGGCCAGAGGGTTCTGCCGTCGAGTTCAGCTTTGGCCCCCTCACTTTTCCGGTCCGCAAGCGCCCTTCCTTCACACGTCCACTGTTCAGTGCAGGCTCCCTAGTCTCGACAACTTTTCCGTACCGGCGCGACACATTGAGCACAAACCATTACGGTAGTCAAAATAGACTACAAAATAGTTTACTTTTTTGTCTTCTGTGCCCATACTGACCTTGCGCAAGATGGAAAGCGACGACTTTGACGGGCAGGGGGCGTGGCATCGCTGGTGAACTCGCCCGACCAGCGCATAGAACCGGAAGAAACCACTCGCGGTCTTGGCCGCAGAGCACGATCGATAAAGGTAGGACACTATGGAATACCTCACGCTTTGCAGTGCCGACTCGGTGCCGGTGGAGGGCACCCGGCTCGCTGCCACAAGTCTCGCCCGGCGCAGTGTGCGTTCCGTGTGGCATCCGTGTACTGCACTCAGACCCGGTGACACCGTCGAGCCGTTGGCGATAGCGCGTGGCGAAGGCGTATGGCTGATCGACACGGAGGGGCGGCGCTACTTTGACGCCACCAGCTCCTGGTGGGTCAACTTGTTCGGTCACGCCAACCCACATATCAATGCCGCCCTGGTGCACCAGCTGGAAACGCTTGAGCACGTGATGCTCGCCGGATGCACCCACGCACCCGCAGTGGAACTGGGCGAGCGTTTGTCGGCACTGACCGGTGGGGCACTCGGCAATGTTTTCTACGCGTCGGACGGCGCGTCGGCCGTTGAGATCGCGCTCAAGATGAGTTTTCACTACTGGCGCAATATCGGTCTGACAGCCAAGCGGGAATTCATCTGCCTCCGGAACGGTTACCACGGCGAAACGGTGGGCGCCCTGGCCGTGACCGACGTCGAGATCTTCCGCGACGCCTACGACCCATTGATCCGCCGGGCCCATGTCGTGATGTCGCCTGATGGGCGCCAGGCTGTGAGTGGAGAATCGGCTGCTGACGTTGCCGCGCGTGCCCTGGCGGAACTGGAAGCGCTGCTGCGCGAACGCTCCGGACAAATCGCAGCGCTGATCGTCGAGCCTCTGGTACAGGGAGCGGCCGGCATGGCGATGCACGACCCTTCCTATCTGGACGGGGCACGGGCGCTGTGCGACCGCTACCGGGTTCACCTGATTGCGGACGAGATCGCGGTTGGCTGTGGCCGCACTGGCACCTTCTTCGCATGGGAGCAATCGCGTGAGGGCAGAGCGCCGTTGCCAGCCCATCTTTGGCCGGATTTCCTGTGCCTGTCCAAAGGCATCAGCGGCGGCTATCTGCCGCTATCCCTGGTGCTGTCGCGGCCGGAAATTCAACATGCCTTCATTGCAGATGATGTGGCCAGAAGCTTTCTGCATTCGCATTCCTACACCGGCAATCCCCTGGCCTGCCGTGCCGCACTCGCCACGCTAGACCTGTTCGAGTATGACCACGTCATCGAGCAAAATCGTCAGCGCGCGCAATGGCTTGGTGAGGCGTTGGCGTCGCTCGGCGCGGACGCGCGCCTGATGCATACGCGCCAGCGTGGCGTGATCTGGGCCGCCGACGTGCGGCCTGAGTTCGCAGGAGCCGACTTTTCCGCGCGCTTCCACCGATCGGCGCTGGCCCACGGCGTCCTGGCACGTCCGATCGGCAACACCCTCTACGTATTGCCACCGTATTGCTTCGACCAAGCGCAGGCGCAATGGCTGGGCCAACAACTGCAGGCTGCGCTCGATGCGACGCTGACCGAAGCGTCGCAAATCCAAGGCGGTGCGCCAATGGAGGTCTGCCATGCTGCTTGAGCGACTCGAGCGCGCTGCCGCCGAGCGAGCTGCGAGCGCGCTAACGCGCCGCCGCCGCGTAACCCATACCGCCTGCGCGCCGCACCAGGCGGTCAGCGACGGTCACGGTGCCGCGCGCCCGTTGCTGAGCTTTTGCAGCAATGACTACCTCGGCCTGGCAAACCATCCCGCAGTGGTCGACGCCTTCGCCGAGGGCGCCCATCGCTACGGTGCCGGCAGCGGAGCCTCCCATCTGGTCAGCGGCCACTCGGTGGTCCACCATCAGCTCGAGGCCGAGCTGGCAAACTGGCAGGCGCCCTATATTCCTGACGTGCGGGCGCTTTACTTTTGCACCGGCTATATGGCCAATCTGGCGGTGCTGAGCGCCCTCGGCACGTCCGACGCTACCCTCTTTTGCGACAAGCTCAACCACGCCTCACTGATCGATGGCGCGCTGCTCGCTCGTGCGGAGGTGCGCCGCTACCCGCACCGGGACACCGCCGCGTTGAGCCGGCAGCTGACCGTCAGCAGCAGCCGGCTCAAACTGATCGTGACCGACGGCGTGTTCAGCATGGATGGCGACATTGCCCCCTTGGCTGAACTGCTGGCACTGGCTGAACTGCACGACGCATGGATTGTCGTGGACGACGCCCACGGCTTCGGCGTGCTGGGCGAGCGCGGCCGCGGTGTGCTGGAGCATCTCAGGCTGATGTCGCAGCGCTTCATCTACATCGGCACGCTGGGCAAGGCCGCTGGCGTAGCGGGTGCATTTGTGGCCGCGCACACCACGATCGTGGAGCACTTGGTCAACGTCGCAAGACCTTATATCTACACCACGGCCGCGCCGCCGGCAGTGGCCCATGCGCTTCTGACCAGCTTGGCATTGATCGCGGGCGACGAGGGCCGGCAGCGGCGCGGGCAAGTGGCGAAATCGATCGCCCTCCTGCGCGGTGGCCTGGAGATCTTGCAAGCCCGCCACCCCCAAACTGGCTGGCGCATGGTCAACAGCGCAACGCCGATTCAGCCCCTGATCGTGGGCGGCAACTCGATTGCGCTCGCGCTGTCCGAGGCGCTGGAGGCCGGTGGCATCCGCGTCACTGCGATCCGGCCACCGACGGTGCCCGATGGCACGGCGCGCTTGCGCATCACCTTGTCGGCCGAACATACCTGCGCCGACGTGGCGCGGCTGCTGGACAGCTTGGGAGTCCTGGCGGCGCACAAGGAGACGGCATGAATGCGACGGGCACTTTCGCAGGCATTGCCTGCTTTGTCACCGGCACCGATACCGGCGTCGGCAAGACTTACGCCAGCGCGACATTGCTGCATGCGCTGCGCGCTGCCGGCTATCCCAGCGTAGGGATGAAGCCGGTGGCCAGTGGCAGCGAATGGCGTGACGACCATTGGCACAACGATGATGTGGCCGCACTGCGCAATGCGAGCAGCGTGGACGTACCGCCCGCAATGACCTGCCCTTTCCTGCTGCGCACGCCCTGCTCGCCGCATTTGGCCGCGGCGCTCGAGGGCACGCAAATCACGCCCGAGCCCATCCAAGCCGCGTTCAGCGAGCTGTGCACACGCGCCAGTGCAGTAGTCGTGGAAGGCGTGGGCGGCTTTCATGTGCCGTTATCCGCCGGCCTGGCCCAGTGGACCACGGCTGACCTGGCCGTCATGCTCGGCCTGCCGGTGGTATTGGTGGTCGGTATCCGGCTGGGGTGCCTTAACCACGCAGTGCTGACTGCCGCCGCGGTACGTGCGCGGGGCCTACGACTCGCCGGCTGGATCGCGAACCGCATAGATCCGGATATGGCCCTGGCCGCCGAGAACATCGCCACGCTGTGCGCCTCCCTGGATGCCCCCTGCCTTGGGGAAATCCCCTGGCAGAAGGATCCGCGGGAAGCCGCCGCAGCGATCGATCTGTCACCGCTACTGACAGCTCCTTTCGCCTATCAACTGGCCGAGACCCGAGGCCAAACTGCCTAACCTGGACTCAGACATGACCATGATCGCCGACGCCTCCACCGCGAACGATGCCACAATCGCTACCATAGATGTCGAAACCCTGCGCAACGCCGTGCGCCGCCCGACCACAGCTCAGGAGCCCGCCGGGCGCTGGAGTGTGGCCCAGGTCGGCGAACTCTTCGCGCTGCCTTTCAACGACCTGCTCTTCCGGGCCCAGCAAGTGCACCGCGAACATTTCGACGCCAACACGGTGCAGCTGTCGACCCTGCTCTCAATCAAGACCGGAGGGTGCGAAGAGGACTGCGGCTATTGCCCACAGAGTGCGCATCACGATGCCGGCGTCAAGGCCGAGAAGCTGATGGCGCTGGACGAGGTGCTGGAGGCCGCGCGCGCCGCCAAGGCCAACGGCGCCACGCGCTTCTGCATGGGGGCCGCCTGGCGCAGCCCCAAGGACCGTCACCTGGAGCCGGTGATGGAGATGGTGCGCGAGGTCAAGGCGATGGGCATGGAGACCTGCGTCACGCTTGGCATGTTGAAGGCGGAACAGGCGCAGCGCTTGAAGGAAGCGGGCCTCGATTATTACAACCACAATTTGGATACGGCGCCCGAGTTTTACGGAAAGATCATCGGCACTCGCACGTACCAGGATAGGTTGGACACCATCGGCCATGTGCGCGACGCTGGCATCAATGTCTGCTGTGGCGGCATCGTCGGCATGGGCGAATCCCGCGAAGCCCGCGCCGGGCTCATTGCGCAACTCGCCAATTTGGAGCCTTATCCGGAGTCGGTGCCGATCAACAACCTGGTTGCGGTGGAAGGCACGCCCCTCGCCGGCACTCCTCCGATCGATCCCTTCGAATTCATCCGTACCATTGCAGTGGCTCGCATTACCATGCCGCGCGCCATGGTTCGGCTGTCCGCGGGACGTGAGCAGATGGACGACGCGTTGCAAGCACTTTGCCTCGTGGCCGGCGCCAACTCCATCTTCTACGGCGACAAGCTACTCACCACCAGCAACCCCCAGGCCGACCGCGACCGCGCCCTGCTCGAACGCCTCGGCATCCGCACTGAAGGCGACGCAGGATGACGGCCGCCGTTCTGTCTGAACGCGCCAGGGCGCGGTCGGTGGCATCGCAGGACGACCGCGCGCCTTGCGACGCCTTCGTCGATGCCAGCTTCCTGCGCGACCCGTATCCCGCCTACCACGCATTGCGGGCCGCCGGCCCCATTCACTGGAGCGAAGAATTCTTTGGTGGAGCCTGGCTGCTAACTAGGCACGAGGACATGGAAGTCGTGCTGCGCGATCCGCTCTACTCAGCGCGCCGCACGGGCGGCTGGGTCATGCGTAACAGCGAGGACGAGCGCCAGGCGCTGTGCCCCTTCCAGCGCCTGTTCAGCCGGGCCATGCTGTTCCTCGACGCGCCCGACCACACGCGCCTGCGCCAGGTGCTCAATGCAGGCTTCCGGCCCGCAGCCCTGCGCGCTTTCGCCGGCACCATCGAGCAAATGATCGCGCTACTGATGGACCGGATTGCGCAGGAACACCAGTTCGATTTCATGGCGGCGGTGGCCAGGCCGCTGCCCGCGATGGTGATCGCGACGTTGCTGGGCATGGACGTCAACGAGCAACCGGGCTTTCTGGCTTGGTCAGAAGACCTGGCCGCATTTATCGGCTCGCCGGATCCAGACCTGGCGCTAAAGCGGCGTGCGCAAGCGAGCCTGCTAAAGATGAGCGCCGCCTTCGAAGCCATGCTGGCGCGCCGCAGAACGCAGGCCTCGTGCCCGACTTACCAGCAACCCCAACAGCGGGACCTGATAAGCCACCTGCTGCAGGCCGAGGCTGAAGGAACGATCGAAACCGGGGCCGAACTGCTGGCGCAATGTGCCATGCTGCTGTTCGCCGGGCACGAGACGACGCGCAACCTTCTCGGTAATGGACTACATGCCTTGCTCAGCCATCCGCAGCAGTGGCAGCGCCTGCAACAGGCACCCGAGCTTGTGCCAAACGCCCTTCGCGAACTGCTGCGCTACGAAAGCCCGGTTCAATATACCGGCCGACGCGTCACAGCGGATATCATCTTGCACGGGAAACAGCTCCGGCGCGGTGACCTGATTGTGCCGTTGATCGGAGCCGCCAACCGCGATCCATCGCGCTACAGCGACCCCGACACATTGGACATCACACGGCGTGAGGGCTCGCACCTTTCCTTCGGTCATGGCGCGCATTTCTGCATCGGGGCCGCGCTAACGCTGATGGAGGCGGAAATCGTCTTCCGCAGCCTGCTTACCAGGCTGCCCGATCTGACACTGGTGGATGCGGACCCCCACTGGAACGGGAACCCGGTCTATCGTGGGCTCATCAGCCTGCGGGTGTGGAACAATCGTGCCGTCGGACTGGAGCGGTGAACTACATCGATCAGGCAATACGATGCGCTGCCCGGGAGGCGACCCGCTTGAGGCCGCCTCGGGGAGCGCGTCAATAGCCGGTTCTCGGATCGACGACGTTAATTTATGATTCGCCTCGCTGGAACCTCGCAAGGTTCTCAATGGAGATTGCCGCCTAACGATCCTGCAACCCGGACGGCGAAGAAGTCTGGGCTTGCAACGCCTTGTATGTCGCCGCCCATTTCCATCGCCGCTTCCGGAATCGCTACAGGCAGCTATCATCCACAGCTTCGAATTGGAGTTGGAGAGCCGCGGTCAGGACGGCCTAAACGTCTCCCTAAGCGAGACCGAATTGCGCGGGGCATCCGGACCTGATGCCGCGGCACCCCTACTGGGCTTGCCTCATCGAAGGCGCATCGCGGGTGGATCTGGCGCCCCAAGAGGCTGCGCGCGTCCGAGGGAAGATGCCAATCGTGCGCATGCTATGCCGAGGGCGACGGGGAACAACCTCATGCCAGCAAACGACTGATGGTTGCAAGCGAAGCTTGGCGATTAATTGCATTTTAAGTTCGGCTAACGGCTTCGTCTGGTGCCGAGACCGACGATGGGTCGATGATCATCCGCAAGGACGACCCCAACATCGCGCCGCACATCGGGACCAGCTCTGGACCTTCGAAGCACATGCGCCCGGCATGGCGCGTGTGTACGGAAATGGAAGAGCCTGCCGGCAGCGGGCTGTGGTAGCCATTGAGCGCGTGTGCGACCACCGCGCCCAGGCGAAGCCAGTTGAAACCCGGCATGAGCAGCTTGAGTTCAACCGGGTAACTCGATCATTTCGCATTGCCCACACGCAATATCACGCTGATGGATGCGGTTCAATCCAAATGCATTGTCCGTCCGGACATCCCGATGCCCGATCGGGCTATACACGTTCACCAGCGTTGCTTCTTGTGTCGACATCTTGTCTCTCTCCTTCAGTTAAAGTCTTTCCCCTCTGCCGCCCGCGGCGTACCCATGCCCCCACGCAAGCCGATCGATTCCCGAGCGCGGCGGCCGCGGCAAGATCCGCGGGCCGTGGCCTGGTGCGAATGCCGTCGACCTTCGACGTCGAGCTTGCTCCGTAGGGAGATCCCGCAACTTCGAAGATGTCGGCGGTGTAGCCCGGGCAGGCCACGATCATGCCAAGATGGCTCATCGCAACCACCAGAGACAACAGCGTCATTTCCTGGCCACCGTGAGGCGTCGACGCCGTGGTAAAGGCTGCGCCGACCTTGTTGGCCAATGCCCCGTCGCTCCATATCGGTCCCAGCCCGTCGATGAAGCGTTTCATCTCGGCCGAGAGCGTCCCCATGCGCGTCGGGCAGCCAAGGATGATCACGTCCGCGTCCAGCACTTCATCCACCGTCACGACCGGATATGCGCACGCTGCTGCAAACTGCTGGCCGAATCGTCGGTCCAACATCAGCTCCTGTTCATTCCGTATCTCGGAGACTCGGCGGATGCTGACCGTTGCGCAGGATTCGCTCCTTGCTCCCTCTGCGACTGCCTGGGCAAGCGACAGCGTATTTCCGGACCACGAGTGAAAAATGACCAGTACGCGGATGGCGGAACGATGTTCAACCCCGCCAACTGCCGCTTGTGTAAGGCTTTCGTTCAATGTCGGTCTCAATGGAAAAGGCAGCAGGGAAAAAATCAGTATCCCGCCGATGTGATTTCATTGCCGGTGGTGACCAGATCCATCCAAGGTCGCGTTGAATCAGAGCGCCGCCGGTATATGGTCTGCTCACTGGAATTTTCACGTCTCCTTAATCGTCTTTACGATAATAAAACCACGTCATTTCCGCCATTCCATAGCCCGTATTCACTTTATTCCCGGAATCGAATGACCGAAGATGGCCGGCCGGTTCGCGTGGCCCCCCATCGGACGACACGATGGCTGACGCAGACGCGCGGCGAGAAACGGGGGAAGGAAATGACACAGATTGAAAGATGCCGCGCAGTCCGTAAAGCAGCGATTGGTGAAGCTGCCATCGCGGTGCGCGATGGCAGCGCTATGTCGCCTGCCGCAGGTGGTCAGCCCCTGGTGTAGCGCGAACTCGTCCATGGCCTGATAGCGGATGCCGAACCAGGCTGGCTCGATGACTGCTTCACGGTAGAACAAAGCAATGTTAGGTCTTCCGCACTTTGTGTGACGAGGGCGCGCTGGCGTGGAGGATGTTGTAGCGCGGAGCGGCCGTCGTCTCCACCGCCCACCACCATTCTTCTTGTTGACGAACGTAGGAGCCCGCCAGCATCATGCCGGCCGCGCGAGCTCACCCGCCTGCGAGCGATCGGACTAGCGTGTCATGCAGGACAAGGCAGGTCTATCAGTTTGGCTTCAATACCCGCAGCCGCAGAAGCTCGATGTTCGCGCGGCCATACATCTGGCGCTTGAGGAACTTGAGCCGGTTGACGTGCCCTTCGGTCTGCCCATTGCTCCATGGCAGCTTGAAGGCCGCCCGCACAGCCGGTAAGTCGGCGCGCAGGCTTTGCGCGAACCTCCGCATTTCCAAAGCGTCGCAGCGCGACAAACGCTTCAACCATCGATCGAACTGCCGCGGACTTCGCCTGTGCATGAGCCCAAGAAACTCCCGCGCGAGGCTGCGGACCTCGCCCACCACGGGTTCGATCTTGCACAGCGCCTGCACGAAGCGCTCGTGGTCCGCGCTTTTGGGCTCCGCGACCGCGAGCTTCCTCCATCGGATAAGCCATCCGAACACGCGCCGGGCCGACGGGCACGGCATCGTGCGCACGGGTGCCTGGAAAGGAGGCTTCTTGCCCTGCGGAAAAAGGAGGCGAATCACGCAATTCCGAACGGCGGCGCGACTGCCCGTATATCCTCGCTGCTTGAGTTCCTGCCAGATCAGTTCAGGAAAGCGACAGCCCTGTGCGATTCGTTCCTCGATATAGCCGAGATAAGGATCTAAAGGCGTCGGACCCCGCGCCCTGGGGGCGCGCTCGGGGAATGCCCCCGCGGTGATGAAGTTGCGCACGCTTCGATGGTCGATTGAGAGCTCGCGTCCGATTCCTTTCATCGTGGCGCCCTGGGCGTGTAGCGCCATAACCCGCTCGTACAGCGCCACCCGCGAGGCGCGTCGCTGATCGCTCAGACGCTGCCATGACCACAGTGAGTTGCGGCTCAGCTCCCGCTGCCGTCCCAGGGTCACGCCACCGACCTCGACTTGCTGCGCGGCTTGGCGCAGTTGCGGTCCGAGTCGGCACAGCAGTCTCTCAACGTTGTCGCGCAGATTGCACAGTAGATGCCAGCGATCCGAGATTTGCGTGGCTGCCGGCAGCGCGATGTCGACCGCCTCGGAGTAGGCCCCAGCCCGGTCCCTGGCGACGATCTCGATCGATGGGTGCGCACGCATCCACGCGGCCACCGCAGTTCCTTCCCTGCCGGCGAACACTTCGATAGGCTCACGCCGCTCCAGGTCGACGATGATCGTTCCGTACTGGTGACCGCGCGCGATCGCCCAGTCATCGATGCCGACGACCCGCGGTCGTGGTTTGCGCTTGCGCTCAGGAGCTCTGCGCAACTCCCGCAGCACGGTGTCGGCACTGGTGCGCAAGCCCAGGACGTTAGCAAGCCTGGCTGCCGCCTCACCACCGAGGGCATGGCCCAGCGCGTGCAACGCCCGAGCCTGCGATCGCGTACAACGTTGATGCGGACCGGCTAAGGCGTGGATGTTCTCGGCAAAGGTACGACGCGGGCAGCCGGCGTTTGCACACTTGAAGCGACGCACCTCAACGGCGAGAACGACCCGCTGTTCGAGCATCGGACGTTCTTCCAGCCTGCGCACATAGCTGCCGTGGCGTCGATTACTCCAACGATGGCAGGCAGGACACGGTGCCGCGCGAACCGTACTGCAGGCTTCGACGGTAATGGTATCCCCTCGCGCATCGCTGGAGATGAAGCGCTTACCCACACGGGCGAGAATACGATCGATCCCACCGAGAACGTGGCTCATGGTAACGATCAACGTAAAGCCAGATCGGCCCGAAATCAAGCCCTTGACGCGGTCGTCACACAAAGTGCGGGAGATCCCGAAAAATCCCCTTCTGCATGCGCGCCGACGGCAGCGGCTTTACCGCCCGTGCGACACTTCGTCCGCTCCGGCCGCGACGAGGCCATCGTCACACTCCCGGCTCCAGCCCGCAATGACGCGCGCGACTATGAGTGTGCGGCTACCCCGCAGACCGTCCGGCTGATCCGACAGATCTCGCCAGCCGGTAAGGTGCGCGTGCTCATCACCAATCTGCTCGACATGCACCGCTACCCGGCTGCCGCCTTCCGCGATCTCTATCACCAGCGCTGGCGCCTCGAGGAGGCGTTTATGCGTCTCAAACACCGCATGGCACTCGAACACCTGTCCGGCCTCTCACAGTTGGCCGCCAGGCAGGGCTAGGTGCAACGCAACATGCTTCGTGATCTTTGAGCCTCCATGCTGCCCACAAGGTAAACCCCATAGGCAGTATCCCTATCTTCTAGAAAGCCATTGCACGCCTATAATCAGTTAACAGTCGATTGTTAACAATTTACCAGTCCGGGGAGAAAGATGGTGCTTTTGTTATCACTCTTGTTAAACGGGGTGGTCTTCGGATCGATCCTGTTGCTGTCCAGCCTGGGGCTGACGCTGATCTACGGCGTCGGGCGAATCATCAACTTCGCCCACGGCGCCCTCTACAGCATCGGTGCCATGGCAGGCGTCTGGCTGGTGGCGAAGGGCTTACCCCTGTGGTGGGTGCTCCCGCTCACGGCGCTGGCAGTCGGCGCTGTCGGCGTGGCGATGGACTGGGCTCTGTTCTCGCGCATCCGTCACCGCCCCATGATGGACGGTCTTCTTCTGACCTTTGGCCTGGCCATGCTAATTACCGGACTGCTGTACGAGGCGGGCGGCCGGGACATCCAGGTGCTGGTGCCGCCTACAGCGCTGGCCGGAACGTTGGAGATGGGCAGCGTGTCGTTGCCGGTGTATCGGGTCTTTGCCTCGCTATTGTCAATCGCGCTGGCTGCCGCCTTGATGCTGGTCTTGAAAACAACCCGGTGGGGACTGCGCGTGCGGGCCGCGAATGACAACGGCGAAATGGCCGCATGCCTGGGTATTGATCGCAACGTGCTGATGCATTCAGTGGTTGGCGTGAGCGCGGCGCTCGTTGGCATCGCGGGGGCGGCATCCGCGCCGATCTTGAATGCCTACGCAACTGTTGGCGACAAGATGCTGATCCTGTCGTTTATGACCGTCATTCTCGGCGGGCTGGGCAGCTTTCGAGGCGCCGTGGTATCGGCATACCTGGTGGGGCTCGTGGTCGTGTTTGGCGAGGCCTTCACCGGCGGCCACGCGGCAATGATGCTGCTGTTCATAATCCTTATGGCCATGCTGGTTCGCTGGCCGCGTGGCCTGTTTGGCGAAGGGAGGACAGAATGATGAGGACCTCGTCTCTACCAGTCGGGCTGCCGCCGCGCCGCATCAACCTGGTGTCCGTTGCTGCGGTGCTGGTGGTCATCGCTGCCGCGCTTCTGCCCCTGTGGCTCACCGAGCAGCCCTTTGTCATCGTGCTGTTCTCGCACGCGTTCATCGCCGCCATGCTGGCGGTGAGCCTGGACATGCTGACGGGCAATACCGGCCTGCTGTCCTTCGGTCATGCCGCCTGGTTCGGCCTGGGCGCCTACGCTGCGGGACTGCTGGCGCGCGGGGTGACTGCCGATCTGCTGTTGTTGCTGCTGATGGCGGCACTGGTGGCGTTGCTGTTCGCTACCGGCGTTGGACTGATCTTCCTGCGCCAAGTCGGCAAGGCCTTTGCCATCCTGACGTTGGCGTTGTGCCAGGTACTGTACTCGCTGGTGTTTGTGGCGGCCGGTATCACCGGGGGCGAGGACGGCCTGCAGGGGGTGCCCTCCCCCACGCTGTTCGGACTGAAGATAGTTGGCCAAAACACCTGGTACTGGCTTTTGCTGGCGGTGCTGGTGGCCATGGTAGCGGGCGTGATTTACCTGCGTGCCACGCCGCTGGGTAAAGCCTGGCTGGGGTTGCGTGACAACCCCGAGCGCGCGCGCTTCATCGGCATCGACGTGTTCCGCCTGAAGCTCACCGCCTACGTCATCTCGGCCATTCTGGCTTCGATAGCGGGCGCGTTGTTCGTCCTGTTCAACGGCGCTGTCACGCCGGAATCGCTGCACTGGTTCCAGAGCGGCAAGATTCTGATGTACGTCGTACTGGGCGGTGTTGGCAGCGTGGTGGGGCCCGCGCTAGGCGCGGTGGCCTTCACCTTTGCCGAGCACGCGATCAGCAGTATCACCGACGCGTGGCTGGTGTACTTCGGCGCGTTGTTCGTGGTGATCGTACTGGTGGCGCCGGGCGGGTTGTACGGATTGCTGCGGCCGTTGTGGGCGACGCGGGTCGGACGAGCAGATAAGGGAGCGGGACGATGAGCGCGCTGTTGCAAACCACTGGCCTGTCCCGACACTTCGGTGGCCTGAAGGCGGTGCAAGACGTTTCGCTGAGCGTCATGCCGCGAACCATCCATGCCATCCTGGGGCCAAACGGCGCCGGCAAGACCACGTTGTTCAACCTGATCACTGGCGCGATCCCGCCGGCATCCGGCCGCGTGTCGTTCGACGGCAGCGATGTCACCGGCTGGACGCCCGAACGCCTCGCGGGCCGCGGCATCGTTCGCACCTTCCAGCGCACCAGCGTCTTTCTTGAACTGACGCTGTGCGAGAACGTTGCGCTGGCGATTCGCTCAAGCCGCAGACTGAACTTCAGCGTACGGTGTTCCCGTGCCGATGAAGACGAGATTGCTGCCGAAGCCCATCAGCACCTTCGCAGCGTCGGCCTGGCCGATAAGGCGGCCCTCACTGCCAAGCAACTGGCCCACGGCTCGCAGCGCGCGCTCGACGTGGCCATCGGGCTGGCGCTCAAGCCGAGGTTGATCCTGATGGACGAGCCCCTGGCTGGAATGTCCAAGGGCGACCGGCATGGCATTGGCGAGCTGATTCTGAAACTGCGCGACGAAATGGGCTTGACGATCGTGCTGGTAGAGCACGACGTCGGCATGGTGATGGCGCTGTCCGATGCGATCACCGTGATGCAAAACGGCAAGGTGATCGCCGACGGCCCGCCGAGGGTCATTCGGGAAAGTGCTGCGGTCAAGAGCGCGTACCTGCACGGGAGCTTTGCATCATGAACGGCATCACTAACCGCGAACTGAGACTCGACCAGTTGTCGGCTTCCTATGGCAGTAGCCACATCCTCCATGGCGTATCGATGCGTGTGCGGCGCGGCGAGGTAAGTTGCCTCCTGGGCTTGAACGGCATGGGCAAGACCACCACGCTGCGTGCCATCCTCGGTCTGGTTGACCGCCAGGAAGGACAGATCGTGTGCGACGGTCGCCCCCTGCAAGGTTCGACGCACCGCCGCGCGCGAGCCGGGGTCACGCTGGTGCCGGAAGACCGCAAGGTATTTGCCAGCCTCAGCGTGCGCGACAACCTGGAGGTAGCGCGCCAGCCCGCTACGGAAGGCTCACAGCCATTCACCATTGACGACGCCACGCGGCTGTTCCCTCGCCTGGCAGAGCGCATGGACCAACTGGCCGGCACGCTAAGCGGCGGGGAGCAGCAGATGCTGGTAGTGGCGCGCGCGATGGTGGCCAACCCACGCTACATCCTACTCGATGAGCCCACCGAGGGGCTGGCTCCGAATTACGTGGGAGCGATCCATGACGCCATCCTCGAGATGCGTGAGCGCGGCATTGGCGTACTGCTGGTGGAGCAGAGCCTGGCGCTGGCCACCGCCGTCGGCGACCACTTCCAGGTCATCGAGAGCGGCCATATCGTCTTCAGCGAGACGCGTGAACGCGTGCTCGCTGACCCGGCTTCCCTGGAAAAGCGACTCACTGTGGAGTGACTCTGATGCCTGCCATCCGACTCGAACTGCGCGACGGCATCGCCGTGCTCACGATCGACAACCCGACCAAGCGCAATGCCTTCACGCATGAGATGACACAGGCGCTGGGACGCCATCTCGACGCAGCCGAGCGCGACCCTGCTGTGAAATGCGTCGTGATCACTGGTGAGGGCGATGTCGCGTTCTCCAGCGGCCATGACCTGAAGGAGATGCTCACGCATCAGGACCAGGCCTCGGATGCTTCGCTTAACGAGCCTTTCCTCATGCCTGCGCGCATGCGCACGCCCACGATCGCCGCCGTCAATGGATACGCGCTCGCTGCCGGGTTCATCCTGGCCCTGAATTGCGACTTTCGCGTATGCGCGGCCAATGCCAGCTTTGCCGCGCCAGGCGCCCGCATTGGCTTGCTGCCGATTGGCGGACAGCTAAGCCGGCTCCCGGCACTGCTACCGCGCCCGGTGGCACACGAACTGCTGGTGACCTGCCGCGAGATGAAAGCTGAAGAGGCACTGCGCCTCGGCTTTGCCAGCCGTGCCGCGCCGCAAGGTGGTGCGCTTAACGTTGCGCTGGCCATGGCCGGCGAGATCACGCGTCATTCGGCCGGCGTCGTCTGGGAGGTAAAGACTGGCCTCGAGACAGGGCTGTACGCCGGCGCCGACGCGGCGCGTGAGCACGAATGGAGCGCAAGTGCCGAACTGCAGCGCGCACCCGATGCAAGCGAAGGCATCCGCGCCTTTCTCGAGAAGCGTGCGCCACGTTTCCAATAGACCCGCTCTCGTCCGAACAGATGTCAATGAGGATCTCCTCTTTGCCAGGGTCGAGTTGCCGCCGCGCCGTCTCCATCCGGTGTCCGCTGCCGCGGTGCCGTGGGCAAACGCCGGAGCCGCTGCATTGGTTCCAGTGAGGCAAGATCCTGATCTGACGTGCGCCCTGCTCGCTAAACCTAGTTACCTTCGAACGGACACCATGAAGAACGAGATTGAATCAAAAAAACTGCTGCGCGCCTGCGGGATCGCAACCACTCGACCGCAATTGGCCACCTCTGCGGCTGAGGCGATACAAGCGGCGCGAGCGCTTGAGCGGCCCGTGGTGATGAAAGTGGTATCACCCGACATTGTGCACAAGGCGGCCGCCGGGGGTGTGCGCGTAGGGGTGCCCCTGGCGGAGGTGGGACAAGCCTTCGACGACATCCTGAATGCGTGCAGGGCTTCATCGCCACAGGCGCGCCTCGACGGCGTACTGGTCGAAGAGCGCGTGCCGGAGGGACTGGAGGTTTTCATCGGGGCTCGGGTGGACCGCGACTATGGCGCCGTGGTGTTGCTGGGTTCCGGGGGCACGGGCGTGGAGCAGAAAGCTGCTCCCGCCGCGGCACTGGCCCCGCTTACCGAGCGCGCCGCCTCCGCGTTGATTGACGAGGCGTTTCCGCCCGGGCGCATACCGCTCGACCCGGATGCTCGGGCGGCGCTGCGCTCTTGCCTTTTGGCGGTGGCAGGTCCGGATGGGCTGATCTTGCGCGGCGAAGTCGGGGACGTCGATATCAATCCGGTGATCGTCGGCCCTAGCGGCTGCCTGGCAGTAGACGCGGTGGTCATGCCACTGGCGAAGGAGTTGGGCCCGCGGGTCCTGTCGGCGACGCAAGTAGCGGAGGCGGCGGCGCGCCGCGGCGCGAGACTCGAGGGCGTCGAGGCATTGTTCGACCCCCAGTCCATTGCCTTCATCGGCGCGTCAACTGTTACGACGAAGCTGGGCTACCGTAGCATCCGGAACCTGCTGGATTTCGGCTTTCACGGACCAATCTACCCGATTCATCCCAAGGCCAAGACAATTTGCGACCTGCCGGCATACCCCTCGATCCTCGATGTGCCGGCACAAGTAGATCGCGCTTATATCGCGCTGGGCGCCGCTCAGGTGCCCGACGCATTGCGCCAGTGTCAGGACATAGGCGTGAAGGTTGTACAGGTTCTCACCGCCGGCTTTTCCGAATGGTCAGCAGGTGACGATCCCTCAAAGGGCGAGGCACTGGAACGTGAGATCGCAGCAGTGCTCGCGAACGGTACCATGCGTATGGTTGGCCCCAACTGCATCGGCACGTTCAGCGCGACGAGCCGCATGGCGATGGGTGCGGCACAATACTGCCCGACGGCCACGCGCGGGATCAGCTTCATTTCCCAAAGCGGCACCTTCGCGGGTGACGTGGTGCGACGCGCCCAGGTGCAAGGCGTTCCCGTGGCACGGGTGCTCTCTTGCGGCAACTGCAGTGACCTCGACTTGGTGGATTTCCTGCTGTTCTGCGAAGCGGATCCGGCCACCACACTGATCGCGTTCTACAGTGAGTCGATCCGTGACCCCGGTCTGTTCTTCCGCTTGGCGCGACAAATTAGCAAGCCGGTGATCCTGTTCAAGGGCGGCACGACGGAGCAAGGGTTGGTCGCTGCCGGCAGCCATACCGCCGCGCTGGCCACGGACCAGACCCTGTGGCGTGCCGCGGTGAAGCAGTCCGGCGTACTGGAGGTCGATAGCGTTGACGAGCTGATGGACGCTTTCCTCATCCATAGCGCGCATGGCAGCCTGCGCGGACTAGGCCTTGGTATCTTTGGCTCTGGCGGCGGTGTCAGTGTGACGTGCTGCGACGCCGCTGCACGTGCAGGCCTTGAGGTGCCGCCCCTCTCGGATGCTACCGCTCATGCGCTCAGCCGTTTCGGGCTGCCGGGCACCAGCGTCGCCAATCCGATTGACATTCCAGTGTGGGGGCTGAAAGAAGGCGAGCGGCACATCTTTGGCGACATAGTGGACCAATTGAAGAAGGATCCGGCCGTCGATGCGGTGGTGGTATATGTGGAAATGGGCTCGATCATGGATTTCGCGGACAGCGAGGCCGACGGTGTGAAGGAGATCGAATCCATCTGTGCCAGCATTGCCAGCGCCAGTTCCAGCGGTCCTCCTGTGTGCGTGGCGCTACGCTCAACCGGCGACACGACACAGGAGGACCTCGTGCGTCGCAAACGCGTGGAGCTTCTGGAACAAGGCATCGCGGTGTTCCCCTCCACTGCGAGGGCGGTCCGGGCATTGCAGAAACTGCTTTTGCTCTCGACAAAGCCGCATTGATTAGCGCCGCGGCGGCGGCAAACGAAGACAAGGACTGATATGGCCCACAACGAAGATTCAGGGCGCGACAACTACCTGCCTGATGGCCGAGGCGCAAAAGTGCCGCTGATGCTGGTCGAGCAAATCGCAAACAGCCTGGCGGATGACATCATCCGCGGCGTGTACGCGCCCGGCCAACCGCTGATTGAGATGACGATTGCCGAGGCCTTCAACGTCAGCCGCGGCCCCGTGCGTGAAGCGTTTCAGCAACTCCAGGTCGAAGGGCTGGTGGATGTTCAGCCGCGCCGGGGCGCCAGAGTTGCGGTATTGACGCCGCAGACCATGAAGGAGTCCTTCGATGTACGCGCTGTGCTGTATGGCCTGATTGCCGCGGAGGCTGCATCGAAAAACGATGCGGCCACATTGAAGGTACTGCATGAAAGCACCAATGCTCTCAAGGCAAGCGTGCAAGAGGACACTGACACCTTCTTCGCGCAGATGTTCCGGCTCAACCTGCAGTTCGTCGAAGCCGGACAGAACCAGTACGCGCGCAAATTCTTGATGTCCCTGCGTCGGCTGACGCTACCGATCACGCGCAAGGTGATGCGCGACGAGGGCAACCGCGCCGGCTGGATCGAGAACTGGGAAGCGGTCTTGGCCGCCATCGAGCGTGGCGATAGCCGCGAGGCCGACGAGGCCGCGCGGCGCTGGATCATGGCGGTGTACGACAAGGACCGTGAAATCGCGGAAGACGAGCCGCCTGGCTCACCATATAGCGCAACCGCGGGCGCCAATCAGACCGTCCGGCAGATGAAGCTGGCAGCGGGCACTTCGATTAAGAGGGGATGACATGAAAATCAGCAAGACGTTTGCGTTCTGCGCCGCTGCAATCACGTGCGCTACGCTTTTGCCCGTGATGGCCAACGCGGCGGATGACGTGGTGATCGGTGTGATCGTTCCGACCACCGGTGCGCTCGCGCCGCTGGGCATTGACATGAAAAACGGCTACGAACTGGCCGTCAAGGACCATCCGACGGTCAAAGGCAAGCCGGTACGCCTTGTGATTGAGGACGACCAGGGCAACGCCGCCACCGGCTTGATGAAAGCGCAAAAGCTTGTCATCAAGGACCGGGCCCCCATTCTCGTTGGCGGCGCCACCAGTGCTCTGGTACTGGGGCTGGCCGCACAAGCTGAGCGGCTCAATGTTCCCATTGTGACCACGAATGCTCAGGCGGTTCAGGTGACTGGCGCGCAGTGCAGCCGGTTTGTGTTCCGCACCAACCCGAACGATGCAATGGTGGGGAATGCCACCCGCGTGCTGATGCAAAAGCGGCCCGAGCTGCTTCAGAAAAAGTGGTTCATTGTCTACCACGACGTTGTCTGGGGCCAGAGCAACAAGGCAGAGTTCGCGAAGATCCCGGGGGTCAAGATCGTCGGCGAGGCTGGCCGCTCAATGGGCACGGCTGACTGGTCCAGCGCTATCTCGCAGATCAAGAGCAGCGGCGCCGATGCCATCTACTTGGCGCTGGCGGTAGGCGACGACATGCCCGCCTTCATTCGTCAGGTACGAAGCTTTGGACTGAAGCAGTTCATGCTGCCGCCGCTGGGCATGCCGGATTCCATGCTTGCCGCACTCGGCAGTGACGTCCCGCAGCTGGTAACCGCTGGCTTGTTCGGTTCCTGGACGACGGAGAGTACGAACAAGGAAATGGCGCGCTTCGTCAAAGCATATACCGCCACGTTACATAGTGTGCCTGGCCCGCAGGCGATTCAGGCGTACGCCGGAATGCGCCTTGCCCTGGCTGCGATGGACGCGTCGCCGTCCATGTCGCCCAAGGACCTGATCGCCTCGCTGGAGAAGACCTCAGTGGACACGGTGGTCGGCAAGCTTGCCATTCGCAAACAGGACCACCAGGGCACCGTGGGCACCTACTTCTCGGAGACGGTTGCGGTGAAGGACTCGCCCTATGGCGCCAAGGTCGGCTGGAAGGTGATCGAGCCGTTGCCGTGGGATACGGTGAAGGTTGACGCGGCCCACACCGGCTGCAAGGAACTCTGACTCCATGGCCGCCGCAGCGCTCCAAGCCAGGCCGGTGACGTGGATCGTCATCGCCCAGTTGTTTGGCACTTCACTCTGGTTCAGTGCCAACAGCGCAGCCGACGACCTGCGGCGGCTGTGGGGCCTGAGCACGGCCGATATCGGCTGGCTTACCAACGCTGTGCAGGCCGGCTTCATCGCCGGAACATTGGGGTTCGCGCTTAGCGGTTTGGCTGACCGCTTTGCGGCGAGCCGAATCTTCATGGGGTGTGCCCTGCTCGGTGCCACCTGCAATGCCGGCTTCGCGTTGCTCAGCCAAGGGATGGCCGACGCCATGGCCTTTCGGTTCGCCGTCGGCCTTGCACTGGCGGGCATTTACCCGCTGGGTATGAAGCTCGTCGTCAGCTGGGATCCGTTGCGCGCGGGACAGAGTTTGGGTCTGCTGGTAGGGATGCTCACGCTCGGGACAGCTTTGCCGCATGGCATCCGGGCACTGGGCGCGTCGGTGTCGTGGCAGTGGGTGATGCTTAGCTCGTCTTGTTTAGCGCTGCTTGGGGCGTTGCTGGTCGGATTGCTGGGGGACGGACCGCACGCGAAGCTGCGCGGTATTGGGCCACCCCCAGGTGGCGCCCGGGTTTTGCAGGCCTTCCGCGTGCCGGCGTTCCGGGCATCTGCCTTCGGCTATTTCGGGCACATGTGGGAACTCTACACCTTCTGGACGTTGGTGCCGCTATTGCTGGCACCGGTGCTGACGCACGGTGCCGCAGCGGCGCCAACCGCTGTCTCCGCCTGGGCTTTTGCGGTAATCGGGGTAGGCGCGCTGGGTAGCATTGCTGGCGGCATGCTAAGCCGGCACGTGGGTTCGGCGCGCGTAGCCTGGGTTGCGCTTGGCACCTCGGGACTCATGTGTGCACTGTATCCGATGCTCGATCATGCGCCTGCAGCGCTGGTTCTGGCGCTTCTTCTTCTGTGGGGTATCGCGGTGATTGCCGATTCGCCACAATTCTCGGCCATGTCGGTACAGGCTTGCCCGCCGCAACTGCTGGGTAGCGCGCTCACCATCCAGAACTGCCTGGGCTTCGCACTCACGACCGTATCGATCCCGATCGCCACCGGTTCCTTTCCGGCACTAGGGTCGCATGTGGCATGGATCATGCTGCCGGGGCCGATATTCGGACTAATTGGCATGCGCCGGCTGCGTAGGAACCGGCAGGAACCACGTTAAGGACTGAACCCTCCGTCAGCGTCGACTACGACCGCCACTGAGGTAGGACGCTCTGTCGGAACCAAGAAACACGACGAGATCTGCCATCTCACCCGCGGATGCGGCACGGCCGAAAGGCAGGTGTTGCAGCATTTCCTGCCAGCGCAATTCGCGCTCCGAACTTCGAGGACAACACCGTACCCACGGTGCCGAGTTGGCGTACCAGGGCGGCCCGCTCGGGCTGACCCTCGGCCTGCTGTTTCGCTGGCTCATCGGGTTGTCGATGGGCCATGCAGTCTGGGCTCGACTTGGTACTGCTGCAAATAGTCGCGAATCATCTGGCGAACAACTTGAGATGGGGTCTGATCCTGGGCGGCACAGAGCGCCTTGAAGGCCCTCTTCTTCGCCGGGTCGATCAATACGGTCAGGCGAGCGGTCTTGCGAGGCCAATCTGAAATTCTTGGCCGAGGCGGCCAGCGACAGTACGCCCCAGGTGTTGGAAACCCAGCACGCGCTGTCACCGCATTTCGACGCACTGGCCACCCAAAGCTTCATGTCGCGCAAGGATCCCGACAAGCTCGTGCTGGGTTACACCCGGACGATGATGGGCTTCCTGCTGTTGCACCCGACTCCTACCAGAATCTCGATGATGCGCTTGGGTGGCGGTTCACTTGCCAAATACTGCTACCGGCATCTACCCAACACCAAGGTTGTAGCAATTGAAATCAATCCGGCGGTCATCGCCTTGCGCAAGCAGTTCCAAATCCCTCCGGACGATGAACGACTCAAGGTGGTTTGCGCCGATGGCGCCGAATATGTCGCGAACCAGAATGCGCGACCGGACGTGATCTTGGTGGACGGGTTCCTGGCTGATGGCATGCCGGTTCAGCTTGGCACAGCAGACTTCTATGCCGCCTGTCGTGCGCGCTTGTCCGACAACGGTGTGCTGGTCGCGAATTTTCTCGAAAGCGATCCCGATATTCCGCTCTACCTGGAGGAAGTCAGTGTCGTGTTCGGCAGATCAATGTCGATTTCCCTGTCCGAGGACAGTGCTAACTACACGCTGTTCGCCTGGAAAGGGACTCACAACAAACTGCCCCCTCTGGACGCACTGGTGGCGCGTGCGCGCATCCTGGAAACGGCGCACCCGCTGAACCTGACTGCGGCCGCCCGCCGCCTGAAAAGCGGCGAGCGCGTTGCGTCGAATCGCGCCGCCTGGCCCAAGCCGGCAAGTCCCTCTTCCGCGCCAGCCTGCTGACCAAGGCAACCATGCCAATCCTGTATTTGCGTAAGCTAACCGGGAAGGAGCGCAGCCCCGGACGCAATCGGCAACTGGCCTGCTACCTGGCCTTTGTGGCCGGAGCGACCAACGCGGGCGGGTTCCTGGCCGTCCAGCAGTACACCTCGCACATGTCCGGAATTGTGTCCGCGATGGCCGACAACCTGGCGCTTGGCAGCCTCTGGCTGATGCTGGATGGCCTAGGGGCCCTACTATCGTTTCTGGCGGGCGCCGCCTGCTCAGCGGTGCTGATTAATTGGGGTCGACGAGAGTACCTGCATAGCAAATACGCATTGCCGCTCCTGCTGGAAGCCGCGCTGTTGGTATGTTTTGGCCTGCTGGGGAGCAATCTCGAGCACCACGAATGGCTGTTCGTGCCTGCAACGGTAATGGTGCTCTGTTTCATCATGGGCTTACAAAATGCCATGATCACCAAGTTGTCGAATGCCGAGATCCGCACCACGCATGTGACCGGCATGGTCACGGACATCGGCATAGAACTGGGCAAGCTGTTTTATTGGAATTTGTCCAGAGCCGACTCGAGCAAGCCACCGGTGCTCGCCAATCGACACAAACTACGGGTACTCATCACGCTCGTCGCATTGTTCTTCGCCGGCGGCGTCATGGGCGCCTTGGGGTTCAAGCACGTTGGGTTCAGCGCCACGCTGGTGCTGGCAACCCTGCTGCTCGCCCTCGCGGCAGTCCCGGTGCTCGACGATGTGCGTCTGCATTTGTGGTGCCGGGACCTTCTGCCTCATTTGGTCGCACGCTCCCGGCGTTGGGCACGCGCAGTCAGGGAAGATGTGCACGCCGTGTGGCTGGCCGCGCAAGATCCCCGCACGCCATGGTATGCGAAGGCGCTGGCCTTGCTGGTCTCCGGTTATGCTTTGTCGCCCATTGACCTGATCCCGGATTTCATCCCAGTGCTCGGCTATCTGGATGACGTGGTGGTGGTGCCTCTCCTCTTGTTGGTGGCAATACGATGGATTCCAGTCGAGGTGATGCGCGAGCATCGCAGGGCGGCCGCGGCATCTGCCTGCCGCCCCGTCAGCCACGTTGCGCCGCTGGTGATCGTCGCGCTCTGGGCCCTTGCCGCGGTGTCCGCAATGATCTGGCTCATGCAACATCTGTCTGGGCTGGGAATCCCCTGAAACAATGACCCGATCAGGCGCAGCCATCGGCTAGTGCTAGTTCCACAGCGAGGTCACGGTGTGGCTGTTGCCGTGGGCCGGAATGATGCCCGTTTGCGATCATGTCGAGCAGATGCAAGGCACGGATCGCGCATGGGCGCGCATGAAGGAAAACCCAAGTAAGCACATCGGCGTGGCATTCTTCGTGCAAGTCAATCGACCTGGAGTCGGGGCACTCTTCATTTCGTAAGAGATTGCGCGATATCAGGAGCCGGCGTCCGACAAAAAATGCAGCTCTAGATCCTATGAATGAAGGCGGGTCGGTAACGCACGCAAAGCGCTCCTAAAGTAAAGGTGCGACCCATTCACCTTGGCGCACGTCATGCAACCGAACCATATCAATCATTCTGTGCCCGGAGAAGATGTATTGGCAGTGGCCCTGGAACTATCGAACAGCATCTCAATCGTGCATCAACTCGGTGTCGATCCTTAGATTCGGTACGAAGTCCCAACGGTTCTGAAAGCCGAATAGATGGCCTCCTCAGTCGAGGCCTGGGCCGCGCCGGTTTCATGGGCTGAAGGCGGCGCGTAGCGCGAGAGACAACTGAGGAGGATTCATCATGATGTATCGCATCCGCATCCTGTTCCCCGGCGTTGTGGCCTGCGCCGTGGGGGCAGTCGCGGCCACCTTTCTGTCAGAGCACTATCACGCGCCGCAGATGCTATTTGCGCTGCTGCTGGGCATGGCGATGAACTTTCTCACCACCGAGGGGGCCGTGCATGACCGGCATCGATTTCACCTCGCGCCAGGTGTTGCGTTGGGGCGTAGCACTGCTGGGCCTGCGCATCACCGGCGCGCAGGTAATGGCACTGGGCTGGCAGCCGTTGGTGATCGTAGGGGTGTCGCTCATGCTGACCATCGGCCTGTGGATGGTCGTGGCGCGGCTCATAGGCTTCAACAGCCTATTCGGGCTGCTGAGCGGCGGGGCCACGGCGATCTGCGGAGCGTCCGCCGCGCTGGCGCTGTCGGCCGCGCTGCCGCCCCACCCGCTCAAGGAACGCGCCACGCTGTTCACCGTGATTGGCATCTCAGCGCTGTCCACCACCAGCATGATCCTGTACCCCACGATCATGCACATGCTGGGATTGAACCCGCACATGGCCGGCGTGTTCCTTGGCGCCACCATCCACGACGTGGCCCAGGTGGTGGGCGCGGGCTACAGCATCTCGAAAGAAGTGGGCGACACGGCCACCCTCGTCAAGCTGCTGCGTGTGGCCTGCTTGTTGCCGGTCATTTTGTTCGCCGTGACCTACACCCGCGTCAAATCACGAGATGAAGGCAAGCAGGGCGACGGCCCCCGCTCCCCGCTGCTGCCCTGGTTTGCCGTAGGCTTTGCGGTGCTGGTGGCTATCAACAGCACGGGCTATGTGCCCAAGGTGGTGGCCGACGTGGGCATCAGCCTGTCTGGCTGGTGTCTGGCCGCCGCTATGGTGGGCATCGGTATGAAGACGCAGTTGCGCGAACTGGCCGCTGTTGGCATCAAGCCTGTGGTGCTGATGGTGGGCGAAACCGTCTTCCTGGTCTGCCTTGTGCTCGCCATGCTGAAGTGGGGCCATCTACCGGACGAAATCCACATCGTGTGCGAGCTGCGCTGCGAGACGGCCAACCGTGAGCGGGTGCGCGAACTCGCGCTCCAATTCGTCGAGCCCGCCAGGGCCGAAGAAGGCTGTCTCTATTACAACCTTCATCAGAAGCTCGACGAGCCCAACACGTTCTGCATCATCGACGGCTGGGCCAACCAGATGGCTGTCGACTCCCACGCCAAGAACGCCCACGTGGCCAGCGTGATGAAAGAGCTGGGACCGCTGCTGAGTTTCGGCCCATCGCTCACCTTCACTTCGCGGGTGAGCGACTGAGAAGCCCGACGGTCTTCCCGTAGAAAGGACATCCCCATGAGCCGAATTTTCATCACCGGATCGGCAGAGGGGCCTGGCGGGCGCGACGGCCATTGTGGTGGGTGACCTTGCCAGCGCCGACGAAACCCGACCAGTCGCCGACCAGGTCAACGCCATCGGCCGGATGGACGCCGTCATGCATCTTCCGCACTTTGTGTGACGAGGGCGCACCGTGGGCGAGCCCGCCAGCCTCATGCCGGCCGCACGAGTTCACCCGCCTGCGATGGCGATCGGACTAGTCAGTATGACTCCGCTCACGGCGGGCCAGCCCTCTTGCCCTTCAGGGGAGTCATGCTGACTAATCCCACGCTGCCAGCTCGCCGGTCTTGGACGCATGGGCCGCAGCCTCTGCTGAAGAAGGATTCGGTTAGTCGGCGGGCTTGGTAGGCTCAATCGTCGCGAGATCGCTGCCCTGGTGAGCTTGGCCTCCATGGCCAAAGACTTCGGCAACTCAAAAGCGCGACGACGCATGCAAAGCGCGCTTCGAGACACGCCGCATGCTCTGCATCAGCCGCCAACAATTGGAAGTCAGACATCGGATGCCAACGCACAAGGCCAGTTGCGCGGAGGAGTTGCTGCCCAACCGCTGGCAACCTGCCATCGTATGAATATCAGCCGTGACTGCCGTCAGCGGTCACTATGGGATCCCCGGCGGCTTAGCATGTATCCCTGATCAGCGACCGATGAAGTTCGGTTTACGCTTCTGGTTGATCGCACTCAGCCCCTCTTCATAGTCCTGGCTCGTGCGAATACCCTGAAGCATCAAGCTATGTGCGAATGCATTTTCCACAGGCCCCTTGACCAGCGTCTCGCGGGCCAGCGTCTTCAGAGCCCTTACCACCAACGGCGCGTTGTGCGCGATCTTCTGCGCCAACTCAAGGGCACGCGGAAGTTGTTCACCCGGCTCGCATATTTCATTGATAAAGCCGATCTCATAGGCGCGTTGTGCCATCATCGGGTCTCCCGTCAAGGTCCATTGCATGCCGACCTTGACGGGCATACGCGTCGGAAACCCGCCCATGAGTCCGGCGAATGCACCGACCTTCGCTTCCGGATACACAAACTTGGAGTCCGAAGCCGCAATGGCCATGTCCGACATCATGGTCAATGAGGAGCCTGCACCAATGACCCATCCAGATACCGCTGCGATCACAGGCTTGTCGCAAGGCACCGAAAGATTTGGCATGCAGAGCAATGCGTTGTCGGGCATGTCACGAACGTCGCCTCCTGCGCAAAAATCGGGGCCGGCGCCGGTGAGAATGGCAACCCGATCATCTTCAGCGGCGAAGCGTTTCCAGGCTTCGTGAAGCTGTTGACAGGCGACAGTGTTTACTGCGTTGCGGGCTTTCGGGCGGTTGATCGTGATGACGGCGACGCCCTTGCTGGACTGGTAGGTCACTTCTGACATGAGTGCTTCCTGTATGGATATGCTGAGGCCGTGGTGACAGCCCCCATCGATCGTTCCACATCGATGGGCTCAATTGGCTTATCTGCTGATAAGGAACATTTACGGATGAATCTGTCAATTCGACAACTGAAAGTGTTTGTTGCGATCTCGCAGCTCGGCAGCTTCGCCGAGGCCGCCAAGGTGCTCCATCTGAGCAGTCCCGCGCTCAGTCTGATCGTGAAGTCTGTCGAGGAGACGGCGGGGTTCAAGGTGTTCGATCGAACGACTCGATCGGTCCGGCTAACGCAGGCGGGGCAAGCCCTGTTGCCCTACGCGGAGCGGCTGCTTTCGGAGCATCGCAATCTGACCCAGGCGATCCTGAACATTGGCCAGAAAAGCGAGGGGGTCGTGCGCGTGGCCGCGACTCAGTTGTTGAGTTGCACCATTCTACCGCCGGTTTGCACCAAGTTGCAGGCGAAATGGCCGAAGATCAAGATCCTGCCGGTGGATGCTCTATTCGACAAACTTCAAGAACTTCTGGTACGAGGCGAGGTCGATTTCGTCGTGGCCCCCGAGCGGACCTGCGAGCACGATATCGTCGCGGCCCCTATTTTCTCCACACGATTGAACATAGCGTGTTCAATCAATCATCCATTCGCAGGCCGAACTTCAGTGAAATGGGCCGAGTTGCAGGATGAACAGATGATCATGATCGATCGTGGCGCAGCGCCGTTGATAGCGCGAGATGCCAAGTATCAATTCATGCTTGCGAATACATACGACGTCGGGCATTTCACGACCGCATTGGCGCTGGCGAACGAGAACCGGGGTGTCGTGGTCAGCCCGGACTATGGACGCAGGTTGATGAAAGCGTACGACGTTGTCTTGGTGCCGCTGGTCGAGCCATCGGTGATGCGCAAGGTCATGCTGTATCGCAACCGGCGATTCGCGCTGTCACCTGCAGCCGAACGGTTTGCGGAACACTTGAGCCGCCTGCTTTCCGGCCACGGCGAAGAGCGTTGAAGAACTAACCGATTGTTTAGCTGCTGCTACGAATCGGCGCGCAAGATTAACCATGAATGACGCCGGAGCCCGTTCCGGCTTCGCTGGTTTCCATCCAGACCGGGATCTTCACTGAAAGATTTTCATGAAAAAGTTGACAGCACTCGTAGCTGCTGCATTGGCCTTCGGAGTTTCATCTGTCTGCGTGGCGCAAGGCGCACAAACTTGGCCTTCCAAGCCGATACGCGTCATTACCCCGTTTCCTGCGGGGGGGATCAACGATACCGTCATTCGGGTTGTCGCCGAAAAACTGAGCACGGCATTGGGCCAGCCAATCGTCATCGAGCAAAAGCTCGGGGCTGACGGAAATATCGGTACCGACGCCGTCGCGAAGAGCGCGCCGGACGGCTACACATGGCTTGCGTCCTCGTTCCCCCTCACGGTCGCTCCGGCATTGCACGCGTCATTGTCATTCGATCCGATCAAGGACTTTCGCGCCGTTGCTTTGACCGCAACCGCCCCCAACGTTCTGGTCGTTGCTCCACAGGTGCCTGCAAGCACCATCGGCGACTTCATCGCCTATGCGAAGGCTAACCCCGGCAGGGTGTTCTATGCTATTCCAGCCAACGGAAGTTCGGCGCACATCGGCACTGAAGTGTTGAAACGTCAGGCGGGCTTCGAGGCGACACAGGTCCTTTACAAGGGGGCGCCTGCAGCGCTTCTGGACGTCATCGCAGGCCGCGTGCAGTTCATGCTCGTCAGTTCGAGCCTTGCGGCCCCGCAGGTCAAGGCTGGCAAGCTCAAGGCGCTTGCAGTGATCGCCCCCAAGCGTTCTCCTCTGCTGCCCGGCGTCCCCACCATCGTCGAGGCGGGATACGCGGCGGCTCTGGTCGTGCCGTGGTTTGGCATTCACGTCCCGGCAGGCACGCCAGACCCGATCGTGCGGAAGATCAACCAGGGGGTGGCTGCCGCACTGGCTACGCCCGACGTCCGCGCCAGGCTCGAAAGCGCTGGGTTGACTCCCGCGGAGCCCCGCGCTCCCAATGAGGTTGACGCCAGCTTGCAGGAAGAAGTTCTGCGCTGGCGGCAACTGGCGAAACAGATCGATCTGTCGTCCAAGTAAGAGGCGCAGATGAAGTGGGCTGGCCCGCGGATTCTTCAGCACATCCACCTCGATTCAAACCCAACCGATCGAATGACAACACCCTCTGCCTCCCTTCTGAGAACCGTCGATGAAATCATGACGCCCCGGTCCATTGCCGTCATCGGGGCATCGGAAGATCCACGCAAATTTGGCGGTCGAATCCTGCGAACGCTGCTGGAGCAAGGCTTTCATGGCACGCTCTACCCGGTCAACGCCCAGCGTGGCGAACTGCTGGGGCACCAGGCGTATCCATCGATCGACCGGATTCCGGGGCCGATCGACCTGGCCATCATGGCGATTCCGCGCGAGCACGTACTAGACACGATTGCCCAATGTGCCAAGGCGGGGGTCAAAGGCGCGATCGTGGTGACGTCGAAGTTCTCGGACGCCGGAGATGAAGGCGCCGCGCTCGAGCGCGATCTGGTCGAAATTGCGCATCGCTCCGGTATGCGAATCCTCGGGCCAAACTGCATCGGAATCATCAGCCCCGTCAACAACTTCGTCCTTTGCCCGTCTCCTGTGCTGCTGGGGCGATCGGTTCTTCGCGGGGAAATCGGCTTTGTGAGTCAGAGCGGCGCGGTCATGGGCACGATCTTCGATCGTGCGATTTCCCAAGGAATCGGGTTCTCTCACTGCATCTCCATCGGAAACCAAGGGGATCTTGAACTTTGCGATTTCGTTGATTACCTGATCGATGATCCAGCGACCCGGGTAATCTGCAGCTATGTCGAAGGCATCAAGCGCCCCCAACGGTTCGACCAGGTCGCTGCAAGGGCACGGCAAGCCGGAAAGCCGTGGTTGATTGTCAAGGCCGGACGCACCGAAGCCGGGGCTGCGGCAGCTTTCTCTCATACGGCCAGTCTTGCGGGCAGCCATGCAGCGTTTGCCGCAGTGTGCCGAGAGCAAGGCGTCTTGCTGATCGACGAGCCCGAGGCCATGTTTTTGCTGGCGGCTGGGATGTCGCGCTTTCCTGGCCGCACCGTCGACAAGATCGCCTTGCTGTCCCCCTCGGGCGGTGGCTGTGCCATGGCCACAGACAGGCTGGTGGATGTCGGTGGCGTCCTTGCGACGTTCTCGACCGCAACGGTTGCTGCGTTGGATCCGATGTATCCCGGCGTTGCCCACAACCCCGTGGACATTGGCGCAGCCAATGACGGCGCTTCGATGTCCCATACCGAGCAGACCCATAGAGCAGTCCTGTCGGACGTGAACGTGGACTTGTCGCTCACGGTGATCACTGCGGCGCCTGACATTGCGCGCTTCGCGGAGATGGCCGCCGACGGCATTGCCGGATCGGACAAGCCGTCCATGATGGTGTTGCTGCCGGGCAGGGCCGCCGAAGAGGCTCGTGCCCTGCTTCGGCAGCGCAACGTTCTGCATACCGACACACTCGACAGTGCGTTGAGAGCCATCAGCGCATGGCGAGAGTGGTCCATGTTCGTTGCGCCTGAAATGCCGGTTCGGCCTCCGGAACTTCCCGCGCTCCCAGCGCCTTCAGCCGGTCTGCTGGGAGAGCAGGGGGTGAAAGATGTAATCACCGCCTATGGCATAGGCGTGAATCACGGGCGGTTCGCAAGCACGGTTCTGGACGTCGCAAGCGCTGCGAGCCAGCTCACGTCCCCCTATGTCCTCAAAATCGTCTCGAGTGACATTGTCCACAAAACTGATGTGGGCGGCGTGGCGCTCGGTTTGGAACATCCAGAGGACGTGGAAACGGCAGCCCGGAAGATGTGGGAGCGTGTTCGCGTCCAAGTACCCCATGCGCAGATACAGGGTTTTTTGGTTCAGGAGCAGGTGATAGGGGATCTCGAGCTTCTGATCGGTCTCAAGCACGACGACCAGTTCGGCCCGATGGTCGTGGTCGGGGCTGGCGGTGTCTTCACTGAACTTTTGAAGGACGTCGTGCTGGCGCGTGCGCCTGTGTCATCGGAAAGGGCAGTACGGATGCTTCGGGGATTGCGCATTGCGCCTGTGCTCGATGGCATGCGCGGCAAGCCCCCGATCGACATTCAAGCTGCCGCTGAAGCCGTGTCGCGCTTGAGTTGGCTGGCGCACGATTGGGGTGCCTCGCTGAAAGAGCTGGATATCAATCCACTGCTGGTCAGACGCGCAGGCCTTGGATGTGTTGCGGTAGATGGAAGGGCTTTGCTTTGCTGACATGGCCGCTCTCGAAGCGGTTGCCGCACTTCGCGATCTCGCTGAGAGAGTCGATCGCGCAACTTCATGCGCCCGCGCCAAGAGCGGTCAGCCGCGCGAGCTGGCGGTGTTCGAGCCGGGGCAAGATGATAGAAGTGGCCGCACGGTCATCGGCCGTGTGGCCGCCAAAGGCTTGGCCGACGAACTCCCGTTCCGACGCCGCATTCTTGAGGCACTCGAGGCCGCGCATGCAAGGGGGCAATTGCAGTTCTTCGGCGAGTACGCTTCGCTTGCTGACCCGCACGCCTTCGCGCAGTGGTTGGCGCCGCTGCGTGCCTCCGAATGGGTCGTGTACGCCAAACGACCGTTCGCCGGACGGGAAACGGTATCCAATCGCTGCAGCATGCCGATCAGGATTGCCTTGAACCCCGCCTGGTCGAGCGCTTCTTTTTCAGCCTCCAGCACCTCGATGAAGCGGGACATGCTGGTGGCATTGAAGGCCAACTCAAACGCGTGCGTGTCATAGTGAAGCTGTTTTACAACGAACAGGTCGTGAGGAAATGTCCGGCTCCGCTGGTTCCAGCGGAGCCGGTGCTGATCATGGCAGGCAACAATGGCCGGAACGACGGAGCGGCGAACGAGATTGATGGCGGAGGCGGTTAGACCCGTTCTAAATGCTGCGGCCATCTCGCTTGCGAGGTCAAGGCTTGGTCTTCTTGAACCCATCCATGGAATCACCAAATAATCGGGTAAGACCAGTTGACTGGCAAATCGATTGGCGTGCGCTTCCGTGTTTTTTGCTTCGGCATTTTGCGGACCGATGTCGGCATTTGCACAGAGGAAAGACCCGCGATTTACGTCAGTGAGCCAATGTGCCAACTCATGGCCAAGCGAGAATCGTTGCCTGCCTACCTTGTCTTCCGCTGCTACACTAATGACGGCTTGGTCTTCGGTGGCTCCACTAATCGTGCTGCGCAACCATCCAGACGACGATAGATAACGTGAGTCCCCTTGGATAGGGCGATGGCATCAAGATCGATATGATCCGGATGTCTGACGCCATGACTCCACAGCAAGCATTCGGGCGCGCTGAGGCGCGCAATTTCAGGCGCTCTCATCATCTGGTCGGATCTTCCCCATTAATACGAGATCATCGTAAAGCGACTCCAGGTCCCTACTTGTTTGGCGTGTGCCCTCTCGAAACGCTGTCGCAAGATGGGGATCTCTTTTCATCGCGTTTTGAATGAGTTCTCGTATTCGTTCAATCGGCGGGCGTCGACGTAAGTTGTGGTTTGCCGTGGATGCTTGTTTAACCGAGCTTTCCGTCAGCATTGCGGACATAGACGCCCTATCTATTTAGCAGGCGGTCGAGGTCAGTCGGCGGCCCCGACTACGCCAGAAGCCTCGTTATGCAACGTAGCCGCCCGACGCTCGTGGTTAAATTCGAATCCGAGACCGCTGGCCATCGAATGCCCGTTAGCGCGGCGAGTTCCAACGTAAGCAAAGGCTAAGAATCACTTTCAAACAGGCCGAGGATAAAGTCGCGGACGTGGACGATGTGTGGATTGCGCATGGAAGACTTGTTCCATACCAAATACAGGTTGTTGGTTGGCGCATCGTGGATAGGAGTGAGGGATCCCAGCTTTCCCGCCGCCAGCGCACCGGTGCACTGCGCAGTCAGTCTTACATCGGATCGAACCTGACCGCTGCTAGTGCAGAGGACTCCGGCTGGTGGCCCCCCAGGGCAAGTGCCACCTCCTGTGCGGCCGCGATGACGGCTTCGCTCCAGGGAGCGAGTACGGCCTTGCGAAAGCGCGCAGCAGGGCCTGACACACCGACCGCAGCAATCACCGATCCGCGGGAATCCCGGATGGGCGCAGCAATACCCCATACATCATCGCGCCACTCTGCGCGATTCACAGCGTATCCCTGCTCACGCACCTTGCGCATTTCCTTCAGAAAGATCTCCGGGTCAGTGATAGTCCGCCCCGTGAAGCGTTGCAGTGATCCTGCGATTTCGTGTAGGCGGCGTTCACCCGCAAATGCCAATTGCGCCTTGCCGGTGGCAACGCAGTACGCTGGCACGCGACCGCCGATTTGAGTATAGGCCCGCACGGGATTCGGACTATCCACCTTGTGTACGTACACCGCTTCGCTTCCGTCCAAGACAGACAGGTGCACGCTTTCGCCAGTAAAAGTCATAAGTGCTTCCATCTGACGCTCTGCATGGCGACGCAAGTCCAGCTTTGCCAGCACCGCAGAGCCGAGCTCCCAGAGCTTTATTGAAGCGCTATAGCAGCCCGTTTCGTCATCGCGCAGGACAAAGCGCGTTTCCACTAGCGCCTGCATCAGTCGATGAACGTTGCTCTTGACGATGCCGAGATCACGGCCGATCTGCGTGAGGTTTAGCGGCCGATCGCTCCGGGAAAGCAGTTCAAGGACTGCGAGGCCTTTCAGCAAAGTGTTGTTCATGTTCTCAAATGTTGAACAGTTGCTACCAATTGGAGAACATTATATCGTGCATCCACCAGATCACGAAGCCATCGGATACCCCCCATGACACAGGCAACCGAACAGTCTCCAGCACAGTCTTCAACGTCACCTCTTGCTCACCGCCCTCTCGCCGGCATCCGAGTTGTCGAGTTCTGCTCCACTGCGGCAGGACCCTTTTGTTCGATGCTGCTCGCCGATCTTGGCGCGGACGTCATAAAGATTGAGCCGCCTGAGGGCGACGGGTTGCGTCAATGGCCGCCCATCAAGGATGGTTTTAGCGAAAACTTCGCCTCCGTCAACAGAAACAAGAGGTCCGTCGTCCTTAACTTAAAGGATCCCGCTTGCGTCGAGGTCGCACGCCGACTGGTGATGGACGCTGACGTGCTTGTTGAGAATAATCGCCCTGGCGTGATGGACCGCCTAGGTCTGGGCTACCGTACGTTCAAGGCGCAGCACGGCAAACTGATCTACTGCTCCATCTCAGCTTTCGGACAAAGTGGCCCACGCGCCAAGGAAGGTGGCTTTGACCTCACAATCCAAGCCGCCGCCGGCGTGATGAGCGTGACAGGTGAGGAAAACGGCGCTCCGGTCAAGTGTGGCGTCCCGATCTCTGACTTCGCATCCGGACTATATGGGGCCTACGCCATTTCGGCCGCCTTGGCGGCGGTGCGCGGCGGTGCAGAGGGCGTGCATATTGATGTGCCTATGTTCGGTTGCACGCTCGCGATCGCTGCACTACAGACGAGTGAGTACTTTGGTACGGGTCGTAGCCCCCGGCGTTTAGGTTCCGCGCATCCGCGCAATGCACCGTATCGTGCCTTCCGGGCTTCAGACGGCTACTTCGCCATCGCGGCCGGCAATCAGCAGTTGTGGTTGAAGGTAGTGTCCGTCGTTGGTATGCCACACCTGGCTGATGATCAGCGGTTCGCAACGACCCAGTTGCGGGCAACGAATCAGGCGCAACTCAAGGAAGCGCTCGAAGCAGTGTTTTGCCACCACCCGGTCGATCATTGGCTGACCGTCTTCCGCGAAGCGGGAGTTCCTCATTCCGGCATCAACGATTACGCCCAAGCATTGGAGGACCCCCAAGTGCAAGAGATGGGCTGGGTGCACGATATGGAACTTCCCAATGGGCTAGTTACGCGGACCTTCGGATCTCCCTTGCGATTCAGCGGTGAAGCAGCGTCCATTCGCCGGCGACCGCCGGCACTGGGCGAGCATACCCAGGAGATTCGCGAACACTATGAACATAAGGTGAATCAGCCATGAATAGGCTCGAGCGATTCGTCGGCGAGATTGATTTGGCGCTCGACGCCACGTCGGAGGAGGCGGATATTCTGGATCGGGCTCGGGCCGCCATGAGAGAGCTAGTCGCCGTGGATGACTGGCTTCCCGATGAAATGGCGAAGCCTAATCCGCAGTATTACACCCAATATCTCTTGCATCGTGACGCACACGCACGCTTCTCTGTGGTGAGCTTCGTGTGGGGACCTGGCCAGAAGACGCCCATTCATGATCACACCGTTTGGGGCGTCATTGGCATGTTGCGCGGCAGTGAACTGGCTCAGGGCTACACCCAGACGCCGGCGGGGATGGCTCCCACGGGGCCGGTTGAAACACTGATGCCGGGTCACGTCGCCGCCGTCTCGCCTGCCACCGGCGATATCCATGAGGTGCGAAATGCCTTCGACGACAGAGTCTCGATCAGCATCCATGTTTATGGCGCGGATATTGGCGCCGTTCGCCGACACGTCTTTGAACCACAGTCGGGCGCCGTAAAGGAATTTGTGTCCGGCTACAGCAATACCGTGGGAAATGAGGCATGAACACGCTCCAATTGGATCTGAACTCCCATATCTGGCGCGTTACGCTTGACCGTCCTCAACACGGCAATGCGCTGTCCGCGCAACTCGTAACCGAACTAGACGAGGTACTGGCGCGGGCAGAGCGCGATCTTCCTGCGGCGGTCATCCTTGCAGGCAGCGGCCGGCATTTTTGTACAGGCTTCGATCTGTCAGATCTTGCCGAGGAGTCCGACGATACGTTGCTCGCGCGGTTTGTACGCATCGAGCTATTGCTTCAGCGCATCGCCCGAGCGCCGTACTTGACGGTTGCGATCGCCCGCGGTCGGGCCATGGGCGCAGGCGCTGACGTTTTCGCCGCCTGCCGCTTGCGACTCGCCGAGGGCAATGCAAGTTTCGCATTTCCCGGCGCGAGCGGGTTCGGGCTAGTGCTCGGCACACGACGCCTCGCCGCGCTGGTCGGATCGTCGACAGCGCTCAATTGGATCGAGACTGGCCGAGGCGTGCCCGCGGCGGAGGCACAGCGAGCAGGGCTGGTCAGCGCCTTCCTGCCCAACGAGCAGAGCATAGCTGAGGAAGTTAGCCAGCAACTTAACATGCCCACCCATATGGCGGCAGCACTTCGTTCGGCCATCGAACCTGAAGCCGGGATGAACGATGCCAAGGATCTTGAACGCCTAGTACGTTCCGCCGCCCTTCCCGGGCTTCGGGACCGGATCTCTACGTACGTGCAACGAGCAATGGCTGCACGCCTTACCGTCACAGATTAGCTTTTTTCACCGCGATACTTTTAAGGACTTATCATGGCCTTTATGAATTGGACCGATCTGCTTGGTACGTTGAAGCGCTCCTACACCCGCTTGGGCCATTCCAACCCGAAAATGCTCGAAGCATACCGCGGCTTAGCCGCTGCTCAAGGCTCCAATGGCGCCCTGGACGCTAAGACTCGCGAGCTAATCTCCATGGCCGTGGCCGTTACGACCCGTTGCGACGGCTGCATCTCCTCCCATGCTGCCGCTGCCGTCAAGGCTGGCGCCACAGAAGCCGAGATGTCCGACGCCCTGGGCGTCGCAATCGCCATGAATGCGGGTGCCGCCTATGTGTACTCACTGCGCGCCATGGAAGCGTTCGGCGAGCTAAGCGCCTGAGCTCCGGAATGGCTTTGTCGTAGCTCATCATCTAGTTTAACGACAATCCGATGTTGAAATTACACCATCCCGTCTTTCGCTAGTCGCCAAAGTCTTCGTCGGGATGACGACTTATAAAGCATCTCCTTATACAGAAGTAGTACCGCGTCCGCAGCGGGGCATGGAGCATGCGGCCGCGGAAATTTCGAGGTAAGGG
>NZ_JBXAHL010000029.1:0-106079 GCF_058795055.1 Cupriavidus sp. GW823-FHT06D04
GGGTTGGGGTTTCGTGAGTCATGACTTCCGGAGCGGCAACTTCAGCTAGCATTTTCGGCTTCCGACCGCGCTTCGGGGTCCGCGTCTCTTCCGGCGCAACTTCCGGAGCGGCAGTTTCGGTGAGCGCTTTCGGCTTTCGACCGCGCTTCGGGCCCCGCGTCTCTTCCGGCGCAGCTTCCGGAGCGGCAGTTTCGGTGAGCGCTTTCGGCTTCCGACCGCGCTTCGGGGCCCGCGTCTCTTCAGGCGCAACTTCCGGAGCGGCAGTTTCGGTGAGCGCTTTCGGCTTCCGACCGCGCTTCGGGGCCCGCGTCTCTTCCGGCGCAGCTTCCGGGGCGGCAGTTTCGGTGAGCGCTTTCGGCTTCCGACCGCGCTTCGGGGCCCGCGTCTCTTCCGGCGCAGCTTCCGGAGCTGGGGCGTAAAGCGGTGCGACCGGGGCGGCCGTTTCGGTCAGTTCGTCCTGGGCGGCAGATTCCGTCGGTTCGTCCGTGGCCAGGACTTCAACCGGAGCTTCGGCCACGGCTTCAGTGGTCGCTTCCGAGGGCATGGCTTCAATAAGTGCTTCCGGCGCGTCAGATCCAGTCAACGTTTCCGAGGCGGCAGCTTCCCTCGATGCTTCCGGTGCCACGTCTTCCGTTGAAGCGTCCGGGGCTGCGTAAGGCCGCCGGCGCCGATATGACACGGTCGCCGTCGGGCCGCTATCCCGGCTTGTCGACCAGAAGTCCAAGCGTTGGGCCTGAGTGTCAACGCTGCCACTACCGACGCCAGCACCACTGGCTTCACCACTGACGGGATCCGCGTCGCGCATCGCCTCAGCGATGGGAAGCTCCATCTGACCAAGTCCGTCCGTCGCATTGCTCACGACAAGGGGTTCAACCACTTGCTCTGGGGCCAATTCGTTCTCCTTCATTGAAGTCACTGCACGTGCAGACGCTTCCTTATCCCATGGACGGTGAGACCTTGTCTCTTGCGTGTCGTTCGCTTCAGCGGATCGCGTCCCCCGCTCAGTCTTTGCTGTCATCGCTGCCGTCCTTGCCTTCGTCCTGATTGTTGGGTAGCGCCGCCCCCGGCTCGTCGCCCTGTTCTTCGCCCAGCTCATCCTGCGGAGCGTCCCCCTGACCGTCGCCCTGCTCTTCCGGCGCGGTCGCCGCCGAACTGCCGCCCTTGCGCCGCCTTCCACCAGCGCCACCGCCGTCGCGTTCGCGCGGCGCGACGCGCAGGGTGGCCAGCAGCTGACGCGCGAGCGCCGCTTCCGCTTCGCTGCGCTCGGCCCGGCGCTGCGCCGCCGCGAGTTCCGCCTGCACGGTGTCCAGGTCGCCCGCCGCCTTGCGTTGCGCCTGCTCGGCCACTGCGAGCCGCTCGGCCAGCGCCACGGCCTGCGCTTCCAGCTTGGCACGGCCCTCCGCCTGCGCCACCGCGGCATCACGCGCCTCGCTGCGTGCCACCGCCAGTTCGGCGCGCAGGTCTTCGGCCGTGCGCTCGCTCTTCTGGCGCGCGGTGCGCTCCGCGTCCAGTTCGCGCAAGCTGCGACGCTCGCTGGCTTCGGCGCGTTCCTGCGCGAGCGTCACCGCCTCGCGCGCCCGCTCGAGCTCCGTCGAGAATTGGGTGCGCAAGGCGTCCAGCTGGCGCCGACCCGCCTCGAGTTCCGTCCGCCCCGCCTCGAGCCGGGCCTCCGCGCGCAGCGTGGCCAGTTCCGCCGTCGCGGCCTCGTTGGCCGACTGCCAGATGGTCTGCACCGCCTCGGCGGCGATCTGCTTGAGGGGGTAATCGTCCTTTTGCTGTAGATTGATACGGCGACCGTCCGGAAAGCCGCTTGCAGCAAGGCTCTCCGACTTCCCTTTATATCGAAAATTTCAACTCTTTCGCAAGTCGTTGATTCACAAGAAATTTGGGAGCGCGACCGTGTCAATTTACAGCAAGAGGACGATCACCCCGCCTCAGGCTGTCCAAACAGGAAGGGAACGGGCATTCTCCCTAGCGATTCGCCTGAGTTCCGACAGCACGACGTGAAACGCATGGGTCTTGTTCATTTCGAGATTGAGAGGGAGAGCCACATCACCGATTAGTTTGCGCTCGAGAATCCACGGATCTTCGATTGCATGCCACGCAACGAATGCGTTCTCCCACATCCAGCGCGAGAGCACCTGCTCCCCATCGGCAAACGTGAGTCGCGTTCCACTACCTACCCGGCGCAGTTCAATTCCAAGTTGCTTTGAGAGCAAGCAACCCAAGGTCAAGCGCAATGTGGAGCCTTCCGCATTGCCCCGATAGTGATACTGCACCCGGTGCCGCAGGCGCTGTCGGCTGGCCGGCTTGCCATTCAGCGGAGCCGCGCGAGGCGATATCCCGATGTATAGAAGCGTCAGGTCACCAACGCGAATGCAGTCACTGGTTGGAACTCCGGCCGGAACCTGCTTGAAATACCATGCATACAGCCCCGGCTCTCGCGGGACGGGACATGGTTTCGAAAGCACTTCTTCGCGCGACCATATGCGGGACGGACTTGACAGGTTCAAACAATCCTCCAGGGGCCTTCAATACACGGGCAAGCTAAGATACGGTAAATCGGCTATCACAAGGGGCATTGCACGCCTCGCTATTGAAGCCAGATAGTCTACGGTGCTATCCAACCCGGAAAAACTCCACCGACTGCCCCGCATTGACCGCCCGCCGCAGCCAGTCGGGCATCCCGCCCTGCCCGTCCCAACTCTGCCCCGCGGCGTTGCGGTAGCAGACCACTGGCGGTGGCGCGGGTGCGGGTGGCGGCGGGGGCGGAGGCGGCGGCGGATCGAGGCACCCCGCCGCTGTCAGCTCCTCCATGGTCAGCCCATAGTCGGCCATCTCCGCCTAAATTCAGCGGATTGCCCCGCCCGCTCAGTTTTCACTGTCACGTTGCCGTCGCTGCCGTCGTCCGGGTTCAGGGCGGCCTGGCCGCAGACGGGATGCTTCCCGCCTCAGCGCCAAAGGTGGCGCGCGAAGAACGTCAGCGTGCGGTCCCAGGCGACCTGCGCCCAAGCGGCGTCGTACTGGGTACCGGCGATGCGGCCGTCGCCGATGGCTTCCTCGTTGGCAAAGGCATGGTGCGCGAGGTAACGGTGGAACGTCGAGTCGACGCCGCCGGCGCGCAGCTTCTCCTCGAGCTTGTCGAAGTTTTCGGCCGCAAAGAACGCGTCCTGCGTGGCCGAGTGGACGAGCACCGGCGCCTTAATATTGGCAGGGTCGATGGCTTCCAGCGGCGGCATGCCGTAGAACGGCACACCTGCCTTCAACTCGGGGATGGCGTTCAGCGACAGCAGCGTCAGCGCGCCACCCATGCAAAAGCCAGTGATACCGATGCGGCTGCTCAGGGTGCCGAGGTACTGCACAGCGCCGCGGATGTCATGCGCCACGGCGTCGCCGAAGTTCAGCTTGGACATCAGGTGGTGGGCCTCTTCCTGCTCGACCGTGCTGGCGCCGCGGTAGAGGTCCGGCACTAGCGCGTAGTAGCCGGCACGCCCAAGGCGGTCGGCCACGCCGCGAATCTGGTTGTTCAGGCCCCACCACTCCTGGACAACGATGATTGCCGGGGCGCCGTCGGTGCGATCCGGCTTCGCAAGGTAGCCGTTGACCGACTGGCCGTCGGGACGGATGAACGAGACGGTCTGACCGATGTGTCGCATGATTGGCTGCTCCTGTCGTTTGCTGTGGACCAGATGGGCCGGATGATAGCGCAAGGGAGGTGTCGGCAGCGGCAAGCGGCGAACCCGGCGACTATGCGCCCCGGAAAAACTCCACCGACTGCCCCGCATTGACCGCCCGCCGCAGCGAGTCGGGCATGTCGCCCTGCCCCTCCCGACTCTGCCCCGCGGCGTTGCGGTAGCAGACCACTGGCGGTGACGCTGGGGCCGGCGGCGTTGGCCGCCTGCCAGATGATCTGCACCGCCCCCGACGCGATGTCCTTCAGCGCATCCGGCAAGTCGGGATGGTCGATGGTAACGCGCGTGCGCCCGCGCAGTTCCTGCCAGAACGCCTGCAACCACCTCGTCGGGCGTGCCCATCCTGCCCTTGCGCACCAGGCTGCTTGGTCCGCTATGATGAACTCACGAACCACAGAGGGAAGGCGCAATGGCTTCAAAACTGATCCACTACATCATGAGTCAACGCTTTCAAGACGTTGTCGGACGCGGTATCGAGCAAGCCGTGGCCAGGACGCGTGCGTCAGGCTTGACTCCGGCAGGCGATCTGAACATAAAGCCGAGCGCTGCTCCTACGACGACTGTCATCGTTGAAGCTGTCCCTTCCGCAAAGCCCGTACGCACGCAACGCTATCGAAAAATTGATACATAAGTGGTGCTATGTCAAATATCGTGGCAGGGGAGCGCCTTTTTTCCTGGACGGTTCAACTGGAGCTTCGTGCAGAAAACCAGAATTAGCCGGACTACGCGCGCTTTTGCTGAACTGGAAATCCGGAATTAGACTGGACACCGGGCGTTGTACCCGTTGGCGACGGCGCCGCTACCGGTGGTTGCGGCAGTCAATGGTCCGGTGGGAGGCGCCGGCATCGGGTTAGCTCTGTGCGCGGATTTTGGGCTTGCAGCGGAATTGTAGAGGGTTGCGGCGGCATCTACGCGCTGCGAGGCGGGCCATACGGCAAGCTCGGCCTTCCGTTGAGCCGAATGGGCCAACTGGGACCGCTTCAACGGCATCGCCGTGTCCAACGTGGTCAAGTACGTCACGCCCGACTGGAACGGGCTCTCGGCCGGGGCGATGCATGCCTTCGGCGAGCAGCCAGGCGCGGGCAGACGCGAAGCCGGCGAATCCGCTTTTCTGCGTTATGCCAATGGGTCGTTCGCCGCGGGCGTTGGCTATACGCGGATCCGGATTCCCACGGTCAATGCCGGACGGGACGGCGCCGCCATTGCGGCCGCGGGGGCGCGCTATCAATTCGGCAACTGGCGCCTGAACGGCCTCTACTCTTCTGTCCGCAATACGTTCACGAGCGCTGCCGTCCATGCGGTGGAACTCGGGGCGGCCGGTTTCTATTCGCCGTAGGTGTTCGGCTTCAGCATCGAGCGGATGCAGGGGAATGGCGGCGTCGACCATGCGTGGGCGAATCAGTTGAACTTGCAAGGCTCGTACTTCCTGAGCACGCGCACCTACGTCTACCTGATGGCTGTCCTGCAGCGCACCAATTCCTGCGCCCGCGCCACGATCAATACCCTTGCGCCCTCCTCCGACAACCGGCAGGACGTCTATCGGCTTGGCATCACCACGCTGTTCTGAAGCCGGCTACAGCCCGCGCGCTCCGATCGTCGCCAGCATGGACGTCAGGATCTTTTCGCGCTCGCGTTCGAAGCCGTGGATCAATTGCCCGCGGTCCCTTTTGGACATGGCCGACACCAGCGTGTGCTCCAGGTGTGCGCTTAGGTGCTCGCCCGGCATCCTCACCTCCGAGGCCAGGGCCCGATACCGGTCGGTCAGCCTGATCAGGCGAATCGCCTCGCGCCGCAGGATTTTGTCCGGCGACAGGTCGAAGAGCAACGCATAGAAGTTCTGGTACTCGTCGATCCACTCCGCACGCTGGCCCGCGTCCAGATAGGTGTCGAGCCGCTCCAGCATCGCCTTCAGCGCCTTCATCTGCGCACTGTCCGGCCAGACGACCGTCTGCAGCAGTTCTCGCTCCAGCAGAAACCGGTAGCGGTAGAGTTGTCGGGCTTCGTCGGTGGACAACGGCGCGACAAAGAAGCCGCGGTTGGGATCGTGTTCGATGATCCCTTCAGCCGCCAACAGCTTGAGCGCCTCGCGCACCGGTACGCGGCTGATGCCGAACCGGTCGGCCAGGTCCGATTGACGTAATTGCAGGCCGGGCGCCAGGGCGCCGCGATTGATCAGCTTGCGGATCTGCCCGGCGATCTGGGCCGGCAGATCGACACCTTTGACTTCGAGAGGGTTCATGTTCAGCATCGGTTGGACGAAGATGCCTGTGCTCAGGACAGGTTCATGCGACTGTACACCGGCCGGACCTGCTCGCGCATGGTCGCGACGTTCGCCATGTACATCACCGAAGCAAGCAGCAGCGCCACGCCGCAAGCCGTCAGCGCCGCCGGCGTGCCGACATGCTCCGCCGCCCAGCCCCAGAACAAGGCACCCACGGGCGATACACCCAGGAACGCCACCACATACAGGGACGCCACCCTTCCGCGAAGGCCGTCGGGCGCGGCAAGCTGGATCAGGGTATTGACCGATGCCGCCACTAGCATGGTTCCCATGCCGACGAGGAACAGCATGAAAAAGGCCATCCATACCATCGGCGCCATGGCGAAGCCGATAGTGGCAAGCGCGGCCATGACCGAGGCGATGCCGATCAGCGCCAGCAGCCAGTTCACGCCGCGACGCGTTGCCAGGTAAAGCATGCCTGCCAGCGCACCCAGACCCGCCGCCCCGAGCAGCATGCCCAGGGTGCGGGAGTCGCCGTGGAAGCGCTCCCGCACGAACCACGGCATCATGGCGGCATGGGTCTGGATGGTAAAGCTCATTGTCGCGAGCAGCCACAGGCTGTTCCGGCACGGCGTGAAACGGTGCGCGTAGCGGAGTCCGCCCGCGAACTGCCTGAGCCACGGCTCGGGCGCCGCTTTGCTCGGCGCGGGGGCTAGCCGCATGGCCCGCAGCGCGGCAATGATCGCGAAGCGCAGGATCGCGTTGGCCGCGAAGGCCCACACCTGGCCGAAGGTCGCGATGAGGGCGCCGGCTAGCGTCGGCCCCACGAAGCGGGCCCCCGCCATCACGCTGGAATTAAGTGCGATGGCGTTGGCGAGGTCTTCCTTCCGGTCGACCATCTGCGACAGCAAGGATTGCCGTGCCGGCGAATCGAATGCGTTGACGATACCGAGTACGAGATTGGCCAGCACGATATGCCACGGCCGCAGCAGGCCGGTGGCCACGAGGGCCAGCATCACCACCGACTGCGCGCACGCAACGGCGTTCGCTGCAATCAGCACGCGCCGGGTATCCAGGCGGTCGAGCAGCGGTCCCGTCACCGGCGCCATCAGCAGGAAGGGAATCTGCAGCGCGAATGCCGCGAGGCCGAGGACCAGCGTCGAACCGGATAACGCATAGGCGAGCCAGGAAGTGGCGATCAACTGCTGCCAGTTTCCGACTTGCGCTGCGCCCTGCCCGACCATGAACAGCCTGAAGCTAGGATAGGACAAGGCGCGAAGGCCGTGAGGTAGCTGCATAGGAAGCTTGCGAAAAATCGAGCATCGCTCAAAAAAGAGAGCGGCAGTGGGCCATCCGGGCCGCCGCCACTCAACCGAGCATCAGAAGTCGTAGCTTGTTATGGCGTACCGGGATTACGTATTGCAGCCGCGGCTATCCCGGACAATCGTCACGATCAGGAAAAGCCACGACACGCCCAGAGCGAAATAGTCGAAGTTCCGCAGCGGACGCTTGGGCCGGTACACCACCACGTCTTTCTCTTTCCTCCGCGCGCTGCTCGTCCGGTTTCGGCAGTTGCTCCTGAAGGCAAAGCCTTCAGGAGCATTTTCAATGCAAGGAAAAATCAGAGGCTTTTGCCTGGGCTAACAAGACGACGCGGAATGTCAGCAGCAGAGCCGAGCGACTCCAGGCCATTAATCATGGCCATCAGTTGCCTGGCGGCGTCAACTTTCATTCCGCCATACGACATGCAGTCGAGGAACTTCTGCCCGAACTCTGCGCTGCTCAGAGGATTTCGTGGCTCCCCCTTTGCTACGGCCACTGTGCGCGAAATCTTTTTACCGTTCCTCAGCTCTACTTCGATACGCGTGGCGCCCGGTCCGCCCCCTTTCCGTACCAGGGAAGTATCTTCCCGCGAGTTGATGCGCTGTGCCATCTCCCGGATATCTGCACGCTGGATGCCCCGGTCAGTGAAGTGTCGCAGTGAGACTTCCCCGTCGACAAATGCGGTTGCGATTACCCAAGGGTTGCTGAACTGGGCATCCACGACGGTCTGAGGATTGCGCTTCTTCTCGATGGGGGAGGCAAGCAGGGAATACTCGCCGGGACCGTTATACACCGTCACATTCGCCACATCCTGCGCCGCAAACTTGTGCTCAGCGCGCAGTCCGAGTGCACCTTCGACGGCAGTGTGGCTGCCGCGGCAGGACGGCCAGGGCTTGAATGCCGTGTCCGTAATGGAAAATTTTTTTCCCAAACCGTCGAGCAGAATGTCTCGCGAGTAATCCCCATGATGGTACTGCACAAAGAAGCCCTTTTTCCCTTCCAGGATGTGCCGAGGGCCGGTAATGCCCAGACGTGCCAGGCGCGCGGCATTGATCCCGGTGGATGAGGCGAATCCCGGGCCCATGCGCTTGGTCAGTGCGCCATCGAGGTGAGTCTGCGCGTTTCCTGCGGCCTGGTGAAAGGAGATTCCGGTCGCATACACTGTCTGTTCCGGGGTCAGCCCGAGCATGCGGCTGGCAAGGATCGCGGTTGTGAAATAACCATACAGGGTGGTATTGTGCCAACCAATGGCAAGTCCATCCTTACCTGGCTGCGCGGCGAGCGCCAGACGGCAGCCAACATCCACGGCAGCCGCAATCCCAGCAATCAGTTCTTTGCCAGTAACGGAAGGCGCGATTTCGGACAGGGTCAAAGCCGCAGGCACCGTAATGACTGCCGCATGCAGGTAAGCGGGCTCATAGATGTCATCGTAATCGAGCGCATGGCTCATCGTCCCATTCACCAGTGCTGCGTTCTGCGCCGGCACTTTGCGGTTCGTACCCCAGACCGTGCTCTCCGCCTTGCCGGCCATTTCCCTCACGTGTGCCCTCAACTGTTCCACGCCCGGTGCATTGATCGCAGCATACGAAACGCCGATCGTGTCAAGAATCTGCATCTTAGTGAAATTGATGACTTCCTGTGACAAGTCTTCGTAACGAGTGGACAGGGCGAAATTCACCAAGTCGACGATTGCATCCTGTCCGCCATTTTGAGCGCCGACCAGTGCCGAGGTAGCAGGACGATCGGGGGATGCTGCCAATGCGCGCGCCGGTGCGGCTGACACCGTGCCAGCCAGAGCGGAAACCTGCAAGAACCTTCTACGCGTAGTGCTCATGCTCTCCTCCTATGGGTTGGTTACTCTTATTGCAAGCAGCACAGGATTGCTCTTTTGGGACCCATCCCGGGAACAACCCGGAATGGCTGCATCAAGGCTAAAAATGTTCACACCGACCATGACATCCGGGCTGCCCGGTAAGGAACCGCTTCCAACCCACCGGGGCGCACTTCAGCGAAGCAGCTTGGTTCGTCGGACCACTAGCTTTAGCTTGAGCCGAAGTCCTTCACTGCGATGCACGATGTTCGCCTGCGTAAAGCTCCTGTAGCGCGATGTCATGGCGACGTAGCACGCTATGTCGGACCATACTAGAGCGTTGGCTCAGTACCTCCCACTGGCCACCCTCCAGCTTATGAATCCGCATCCCCTTTATTTGCAGTTCCGACAGCAGCTTCGTTTCGGCCAAGCGCGCCTGCTCGCGTTGGAAAACGCCCGCTTCCATGGCGGAGTCCCGCAACAGCGCACGATCGGCCTCTGGCAGGCTTGCCCAGAAGCGGGCGTTGGCGAGCAATACCATCGCACTGTAGGAATGCCGTGTAAGGGTGAGATGGTGCTGAACGTCATACAGCTTGCCGAGCATGATCTGTGAGCAAAAATTGTCCTGGGCCTGGACACGTCCCGATCGCAATGCCGCGGCCAGCTGTGCGAACGGCATCGGCACAGGATGGGTGCCAATGGCCAGATAGCTGTCCACGAAAATCGAAGCAGGCAGCGTGCGTACCGTCAAGCCAATGAAATCTTCGGCCTTGCGCAGCGGAACGTTCGAGGTCGTGAAGTGCCGGAACCCGTTCTCCCACCACGCCAGCCCGACGAGTCCATGCTGACCCAGACGGTCGAGCAGCGTGGAGCCGAACCTGCCGAGCAAAAGCGCGTCGGCCTGCCGCTCGTGGCGAATCGAAAAGGGAAGGTCGATCAAGCCGAAGGCCGGCTCGATGTCGGCAAGACCGATCGTTGCCTGCAGCATTAACTCCGGAGCGGCTGTATCCGCGGCGCGCAATGCGGCGATCTGCGCCGAGGGTGGTGCCGACATCGCCGGCACCACCCGTACCACCATCCGGCCTTGGCTACCTGCTGCCACCAGCCTTGCGAATTCGTGCATTCCGGCATGCACCGGATCGCCGCTGTCGCCATCGGCACGATAGTCGCCAATACGGATGATGCGTGGCCCGGCCCCGTCGGCGGCTTGCGCCCGATCCACCATCCCAGCCACCAGCACACACACCGCACTGGCAATTGCCAGAACGAGGGCAACACCCCCTGCCAAGCGGCGTGCCGCCGGACGTCTTGTCTTGTTCATGTCTCCTCCGTTGCCCTCGCTGGAGCGAGCGCATGGCATATCGGCAGCCGCAAAAGGTAATTCCCTAAAACACGTTGTTGTCCGCTTCGCGTTGCGCCGTGTATATAGATCGTCTGCAGTCCCCGCGCTTCGATCACCAACAGCATCGATGCCATGATCGCCTTGCGTTCGCGCTCGTAGGCATCCAGCAACTGTTCCCTACTCCGCTTGCGGAGGGCCTTGAGCAAAGCGTGCTCAAGATTTGCCTGCAGGTGTTGGCCAGAACTCCAGGTACTGGTCTATCCATTCCGCGCGCTCCAGCAAATAACGATAGCAGCGGAGTTGCCGGGCCTCGTCGGCGGACAACGGCGCCACGAAGAACCCGGCGATTCGGATTGTGCTCGATGATGCTTTCGGCAATACCTTAATGGGACTTATGGTTTGTTGCGGCGGTTGTCCCGGATGATTGTCACGATCAGGTAAAGCCACGAAACGCCGAGCGCGAAATAGTCAAAGTTCCGCAACGGGCGATATTCCGCATAGCCAAGCCCCGTGGATCCGATGCACGCCGCCACGGAAAGAAACACACACATCCACACGCCAATCCACATGTCTTTTTTCATTGCAAGCTCCTGATTCAGGCATCCGCCCGTTGAACACCGGCAGGTGTCGCGCTACCGTTGCTGCGCGCGCCGACCAGCTTCTTCCATCCGTCCCATAGCCACATTGGCTCGACCTTCGCCTGCAGCACAGATGCGAAATAGCCGCCATAGGCCAGCAGCAATACGCCGTTCATAAACAGCTCCTGTGGTCCCGTGAAGAGCTGGCGCGGCGTGGCCACGATAAAGGTGTTCAGCCAGAAGATATTCATGGTGGCCGGCATTTCCAGCATCAGTGCCAGCAACACGCCGCGATTGGTCAGCAGCATGATGCCGAATACGCACTCCATGTACTTGATTATCTGGAAGATGTAGATGTTCTTCGCCGCATCGACATAGGCACCGCCGGGGCCCGGAATCTCCGGAACGTACGAGGTCAGGATGTAACGGGCGCCCGAATAGAACAGATGGGCGCCAAAATAGATCCGTAGCCACAAGATCGCGTACTTCCACGGGGATTGATTGGCCGTGCTCATGTGATGTCTCCTTGTTCAAGAAAAATAATCCTTGCGGGATCGAGTGCCCTACAGGTCAACCACCCGAGCCGGCCGGCCCTCGGTGCGGATCTGCGCCAGCAGCGCTTCGTTCAGATCCACGCCGAGGCCCGGGCCGTCGCCGGGGGATACATGGCCGCGATGGAAGCGCGCGCCTTGCAGGCCGAGGTCCGCCCCATTCGGAATGTCCTCACTGTTCCAGACGCCGTGCACCGCGAGCGGGCCGGTGCTCTCGCTGATGAACTGGCAGGCCCACTGGTTCGATACCCACAAGTGGGCCGTCGGGCAAGCTTCCACGCCAGAGCCGATCAGCGTGCTGCATATCACCGGCAGATCGAGCATCTGTGCGACGGCAAGAAAGCGCTGGGCCTTCAGCAGCCCACCCACCTTCTGCACCTTCAGCACCACGCCATCGGCGGCACGGCGCTCGGCGATCTCTTTCAGGTGATGCAGTTCCTGCGCGGCTTCGTCGGCGTAAAGCGGCGTCCCAACGCATTGGCGCAGGCGTGCCAGCCCCTCGAAGTCCCAATGCGGTAGCGGTTGCTCGATGAAGTCGAGCTGGTACGGGTCCATGCGCCGGATCGTGCGCAGCGCCTGCTCGTAGTTCCACGAGCCGTTTGCGTCCAGGCAGATGCGCGCCCGCTCGCCCAGCGCCTCGCGTACAGCGGCCGCCGTTGCCACGTCGTTGTCGAACGTACCGCGGCCGACCTTTAGCTTGAACGCCTCGAATCCCGCTTCCCGCGCCAGCAGGGCAGCCTCGGCAACCTGCTGCGGCTCGCCGGCGGACAGCACCCAGCCCAACGGCGCGGACTCGCGCGTGCGGCCCCCCAGCAGTTGGTAGACCGGCACGCCGAACGCCTTGCCCTTGAGGTCATGCAGCGCGCAGTCGACCAGCGCCTTGGCCTGGTTGTTGTCGCGCGCCAGCGTATCCATGGCGCCAACGATCTTCTCGATGTTGCGCGGGTCTTCGCCTAGCAGGATCCGCCGCGCGAAGATGTCGCAGATCATGCTGACCATCGAGGCCTGGCTCTCGCCGCGATACCACGACGACGTGTCGCCGGACTCCGCGATGCCAATCAGGCCGGTGTCGGCATGCAGGCGCAGCAGCAGCGTATCCAGCTTGGTGATGGTGACGTTCGGCAGCCGCAGCGGCTTCTTTAGCGGCATCGACACCGGGATGCACTCGACACGTGTGATCTTCATAATTCTGCGATGGCGGTAAGAGTTATTGGAGCAACGTAGATCTTTTGCGTGCGCTGGGGCTTCCGCTGGCCAGCCACGGGCAGCTAGCCTCTCTTTAACGAGTCCCGGATCATGACGGCCAGCGTCACGATGCCGGCCGCCAGTGGTGGGCCGTAGTCATATAGCCGCAGCGGCCGCGCAAAGAATGTAGTGGATGACAGAATGACGATGACCAGCACCACAGCAACCGCTGCGAGCACAATAAGAAAATCCTTCTTAGTAGTTCCGTTGATCACGCTTCGCTCCTGAGGTTGGGATCTTTACGCCCCGCTAGTCCGTCCCAGAACCAATAAGGTTTACTCTTGATGCGGCAAAGACTTGCGTAGTGGCCACCGTACGCCAGCAACAAGCCGCCGTTAAGCAACAGTTCCTGAATACCGGTGAACAATTGGCGCGGATGTGGCGAGATGAAGAGGTTGAGGTAGACGATGGTGACGCTGATGCCCGCCATGACGATCAAGGCCAGCGGTACCCCCACGTTGAAAAGTAGCATCATCCCGAGCACGACCTCGAGGTATTTGATGACCTGGTAGAAGCCCACATCTGCCATCGCCGCAAGGTAAGGCCCCACTTTTCCGGCTTTGCTGAAGTCCGGCACGAAGTCGAAGATGAGGGTTTATCGAGGGGCAAAGAAATCAGAAACTAGGGTCATTGAGCGGCTTGGCGCCCTTGGCTGCGCAGCGCCTTCGAAACGCGCAACAGCAGAAAAACTGCCAGTGCTACGGCTACCACGTAGCACGTCACGAAGGAATGGCCTAGTGCATTGGGGCCCTCGAAGCATAGTTTCGCCACCAGAGCGATCACGGTGGGCCCGAGCGCGAGCCCAAGCAAGTTGGTGAGGAGGTAGTACAGCGCCGTCAGCTTGCCCATCATGTTGCCCGGGGTGAAATTGGCCATGGTGGCCCCGCCGGCGACGGCGAAGATCACAAAGAAGAAGGTCTGCGCGCCGTAGGCGATGGCGCCGAGCTGGGCACTATGGATCAGCGGGAAGCAGGCGGTGATGAGCGCGGCCACTGCGGTCGAACCGATCGCGACGCGAACCGGTGCGTCGATCCAGCCGCGCTTCTGCAGCTTGTCCGCCACGCTGCCAAAGAACAACAGGCCCAGCGGCGAGGCCACCACGCTGATCGCGCCCAGCGTCTGGCCGATCACGGGACGGCTGGTACCCATCGCGCGGTGGATGATCTCGGGCAGCCACGCCAGTTGGCTGCCGATGGCGATGCCATAGAGGCAGATGGCGATCCACAGCGGCCCATAGACGGCCCGGTTCTGCCACGCAAAGCGCAGCGCGGCCGGATAGGTGACACCCTCCGCCTGCGCTACCGCGTCGCGTCGCGGCGGCTCGCGCAACAGCAACATCACAGCCGCCAGCGGCAGGCCCAGCAGTCCTGGCACGATCAGCACGAATTGCCAGGGCTTCAGGGTACCCAGCAGCGGCACTCCCGCCAGCTTGCCGCTGGCCGCGAACGTCAGCAGGAAGCTGCCGAGCACCAGCGCCAGCCCGCTGCCTAGCAGCGGCCCGATGTTGTAGATGCCGAACGCCAGCCCGCGCCGCTCGGGCGGAAAGGCGTCGCGGATCATCGACGAAGCCGCCGGCGGTAGCATCGCCTCCCCTACGCCCAGGCCGATACGCGCGAGGAACAAGTGCCAGTACGTATTACTTAGCCCGCACAGCATCTGCACGCCGGACCACATCAGGATGGCGCCGCTCAGCAGGTACTTGCGTCGGTACAGGTCGACCAGGTAGCCGGCAGGGATGCCGAGCACGCTGTACAGCAGCATGAACGACAGCCCGAGCAGCCAACTGATTTCGAGGTCGGTGGCGTCCAGATCCTGCTTAATGGGCCCGACCACCAGCGAAATGGCGCCACGGTCGATGAACGACACGATATAGACAAGGGTGAGCACGAACAGCACGACCCAGCCGCCCGGGGCCACCGCCGACTTGGCGGGCGCTGGCGCGGCTACCGCCGACCTGCGGGGCGGCGACTGGATTGTGGTGGGGCTTTCCAACATAGTTGTCTCCGGTTGCGGCTCTTCCGAGCTCTCGTTGTTCAGGCTTCAGCGGTCCCAGGCGGCTTCATCCAGCGCGGCGCGCGCGGCGGTGCGACCCGAAACGATGAACTCCGCGATATCGCCCATCGAGTTGTAGTAAGGCCCCCACAGCGAGCCGCACTCGCCGATGGCGTACAGGCGCGGAATGGGAGCGCCGCGCTGGTCCAGCACGCGCTGGCGTGCATCGTGACGGGGGCCACCGTGCGTGTTGAGGAAGGTGGGCAGCATCGGGCCGATGGCGTAGTACGGCCCCTTGTCCAGCGGAACCAGAAAATTCTTGCGGCCGAAGTCGGTGTCTTCGCCGGCCCCGCATTGCGCGTTGTAGCGCGCCACGGTGGCCTTCAGCGCCTGGGGGTCGAGATGGCCGGCAGGCCACGCGCCCGGCTCGGCCTCCCAGCGGCACTTCAGCGCCAGTTCCTCCAGCGTGTCGGCCTGGATGACCCAGCCCTTCTCCAGCTCGGCGAGGTTATCCTGGCTCCACGGCGGTGTGCGCGAATTCAGCGTCGTCATGGCGGCGCCGCCCGCGCGGACCTTCTCGTCGAAGATATGGAAGGCGGGCACGTTGACGAACTCAGGCACATCGGGATTGGTGGCGAGCCACGTGGCGCGATTGCCGAGCCCGTGGCGCACGTCGGCGGTGTCGGTGGTCTCGTTGTGGAAGCGGCGCGCTTGGCGGTTCACCCAGATCAGGCTGCCGCCGTCCTTGAACGCCCCCGAGTTGTAGCCAAAGCCCGCGACCTTGTTGAGGTCATACGTCACGTAGACCCGCCCGCCGTCCACCTTGATGCCCCAGTTGAGCGGCCCGGCCACGGCGTTCATGTGCCAGAGCTGGGCGCCGACCTCCTGCGCCATGCGGATGCCGTCGCCCGTCAGGTTCGGGCTGCCGAGGAAATGGATCGGGCATGGTGTCAGGTATTGCCGGCACATCTGCTCGTCGAACTCGAAGCCGCCGCTGGCGAGCACCGTCGCCTTGCGCGCCTTGACGGCGATGGTGCGGCCGTCGGCAGTGCGCGCGGTCACGCCGAGAATGGCGCGCGAGATGGGGTCCTGCACGAGTTGCGTGGCCGCCGTATTGCATTGCACGCGCGCGCCATGCTTCTCGGCCACGGCGGCGATGGCGTTATACAGCCCCGCGCCGCCGGGCGCCGCCACCACGCTCATGCCGTGGATGCTGGCGGCGCCCGGCGCGCCCGGAAACTCGGGGAAGAAGCCCGGCGCGCTGAAGGGCTTCGGGTTGTCCTTCAGCGGCAGCTCCAGCTTGTGCTGGAAGGCGGGGATGTCCTTCAGGCCGGCAACGAACGTGCGCAGCACCGACTCATCGGTCTGGCCCGCGCACAGCCAGTTCATGTAGTCGAACGTGCCGGCCTCGTCGGTCGAGGTCATGATGAGCCCGCCTGCGACGCAGACCGAGTTGCCGCCGCCGCGGTCGCCCTTCTCCAGGACCAGCACGTCGGCGCCGGCCTCGGCCGCCGCGAAGGCGAACGTCGCGCCCGCGCCGCCGTATCCGACCACCACCATGTCGGCTTCATCGTCCCACACCGGCGGCGACCAGTTCACTGCATGCTCTTTCTGTTCCATCTTCTCGTCTCTGAATCCGTGGGGTGGGAACAGTCAGGCCGGCTCGGCGACCGGTTGCTCGTCGGCCAGCAAGCGGGCGTAGATTTCGTTGTAGCGGACGATCGGCTGGTCCATCGGCAGGAGCACGTACTTGCGGTCCGGCGAGCGGTGGATCATGTCCTGCTGGGCCTCGATCATGGCCTTGTCCTCCTGGAACGCCGCGTCGGCAATGCCGAAGCAGTGCTGCTTGAGGTCGGCGGCGGCGGCCCACGGCCCGAAGTTGAAGAAGAAGCGTGACTTGTTCTTGCTGATCGGCGTAATCATCTGGCTCGTGCAGCGCTTGAAGATGGGCGTCTCGGTCACTTCGCCGCCCTCGTTGCGCTGGAGCACGCCCGGCTCGTAGGAGGTGATGGTCAGGACGAACACGCCCGGCACCAGGAAGAGGCTGACGACGCGATCGTCCGACGGGCGCGCGCCGAAGTACGGATTGGACTGGCGGCCGAGTTGCCAGCGGTCGGCGAGCACGCCGCGCTCCAGTTGTGTCACGCCGCGCTTGGTCTCGCTCTCCTTCATCATCTTGAGCGCGACCGGGTCGCTGGCGCCGAACGTCGCCTCGTGGACGAATGGCGCGTGGGAGAGGTCGAGCAGATTGTCGGAGATCAGCTCGGCGTTGACGTCCATGTCAAAGGTGGAGCACTCCATCGCCCATTCGGCATTGTCCGGGCCGATGATCGGAGGCACCAGTGACACATCAGCCTTCTCGGGCTCGCCCATCCAGACCCACGCCGCGCCGTGCATTTCGACGATCGGATAGGCACGCACGCAAACGCGCGGCGAGATGCGCTCCTGGCCCGGCACTTCCGTGCAGCGCCCGTCCGGCGCGAACTTGAGGCCGTGATACATGCAGCGCAGCTCATCGCCTTCCTTGCGCCCGACCGACAACGGTGCCAGGCGGTGGCAGCAGCGGTCTTCCAGCGCGGCCAGGCTTCCGTCGGTCTTGCGATAGATGGCCAGCGGCTCATCCATCACGGTAAAGGGAACGATGGCGTCCGCGTTGAAGTCCGTGGACCATCCGACCATGTACCAGCAATTGCGAAGGAACATTTTTTACTCCAGATTGTGTTTGGGAATGGATATCCGCCGCGCGCAACGATCACGTGCTATGGCGTTCTTCCTGGCAAGAAGCAAAGACTGTCGGTAGCCGCTTAAAGTCTTCGAGACTTCCCAACGATGCCCTGCACGTCAGCATCGGCAGGTAATAGCGCAGGTAGGCCAGGATCAGGATCAGGTTCAGGTAAAGGCACCACACGCTCATCGACATGCTGAAAATCAATCCGTACCGGAGATTCAGGACGATGGCGTTGAAGAACACCATGAAGGAGATCGGCAGCGTCATCGCCAGTGCGAACGGCACGAAGAGATCAAGCAGGAGCAGCAGTCCGGCCAGCAATTCGCATGCCTTGACGATATCGAATACCCCGGTCTCGAGCAGGGTGACAAGCATTGCATTCGATGCCGGCAAGGTTCCAAGCGGTTGCGGAAAGATTGGCGGAAATCCCCAGTTCGTCAGCCAGTGGCTCAGCCCGCTGTTGATCATCCAGGCCCCCAGCGTCAGTCTCATCAGGGTGAGCATCATCCGGCCGATCAAGGCGGCGTCGATCTTTGCAATTTTCACATTACCCAGCACATTCATTTGTCTTTCCCCAAGTTGCAACTTCCAACGGAATATCCCTGTTGGTGTATGCTCGAAGCCTCATTGGCCGCTCGCGCGTCCTCCGTTCATGGCGATTTGCGCCGCTACCGGCTCGGCAAGAGCTGCCGACTTCGCGACGGCAGCGCCGCTTGCCGCGGACAGGATGAATCGTTTCCTTTCGGCAATCCGGCCGGTGTAGGCGCCCGTCTTGAACACGTCGAGCACTTCGATGGCTGGCTCTCCACGCGCCGCTTCCACGCGGTGATAGACGGCGACCACGAGGCCTTCGGCGATGACCTGCTTGATTTCATGGCGGATGGGCGGACCATCGCGCAACTCGATGGAGCCCGGGTTGTGGTCGACCATCTTTGGCGAGAAATAGCCGCGTGCGGCTTCTACTCCCTTACCGTCATCGTAGGCCTGTTTCATGTAGTTCAGGACGATAACGCGTGGCAGCTTGCCGACACCAGGGCCGTCGTCTCCGTACCAGCGCGGATTGAAATGAAGGCTGTACGTGAACGACAGCGTGATCAGTATCCCCACGCAGATGGAGATGACATTGGTCAACTTAGACTTCGATTTCATATGCAAACTCTGCGAGAAAATTATTCGGAAGCGGCCGCCGATCATGGCCGACCCCAGGAAAGCGGTCAAAAGCGATGATAGATGCCCGCGCCTAATGCGTTGACGCTCTCGTGCAATTGCGTCGGCGCGCCAAGCCCCCCGGGAGGAAAGATCGTTTGTTTTGACGATCCCCGGTTATCCAGTCGCTTGAAGAAGGCATACAGCGTCGTACGCTTCGACGTTTCGTACGTGTAGCCGATCGCCCAAGCGCGGACGTCCGCCGTCGCCGTCGTAGAAGGGAGGCCATCCGGCACACCGCTATCGCGCGCGCCGTAGCCGAGCTTCAGATTGCCCGCCGCGCCAACCGGGATGGTCGTACCCACCTGCCAGGCCGAATCGTGGGCGGCACCGAGCCGGTAACGCAGTTGATAGGTGGCATACAGCGTCGCCCATGGGGTCTCATACGAAGCTGCAAAGGCGTGCTCGAGCGCCCGGCTGGTGTCGGGCGTCAGGTTTGTAGTGCCAGCCGCCCGCGCGAAGCCGTAGCCCGCTTGCAGCTTGTTGCCCGAATACAGCAGCGTGACGATGTCGTAATTGCGATTGACAGGCGTGCCCGCGTTCTCACTGAATACGTGCGCCGCGGAAACGGTCACGCCACCGAATGACGGCGAGTTGTATCGGAGGGCGTTGTCGGCCCGCGCCGGATCGTTGAGCGGATTGAACATCCACGGGTTACTTGTCTCGCCCGTGAGTGATGCCGCCACAGACCCTGGAGCCATCAGCACCGGATCGAAGATCGCGGAAAAGTCATAACCCGGTGTCGGTTGCCGGCCCGCGGAAATCTCGCCATAGGTCTTGCTACGCATGCCGACCGTGGCGCGGCGACCGAACAACCGGCCGCCCTGGGCATTGGTCCCCGTATCCATGTTGTAGCCGCCTTCCAACACGAAAGCCGCCTTCAGGTCCGCATTCAAATCCTCCTCACCGCGCATCCCCCACCGGGACCCGGCCAGGCCGCCGGAGTTCAGGCTCGTCACGCTTTTCTCGGAATTGCGGAAGTAGCCAACGAAGCTGTCGGCAACCCCGTACATCGTGACGCTGCTGGCCGAAGCCGCAAGGGGGAGGAAACCGGCTACCGCTATCCCGGCGAGTCTTTTGTCCACATCGTCTCCTTCTAGTCGTTATGTTCTTGCCAGCGGCGTACCGGCTGGCAGGGTGGCTACAACTCTTGCCAGCGGCGACATAGGCCGCTGCGTCTGAAGGTGCTTTCGTCCTGAGAGGATGCGGCTCCCCGCTCCCGTCAGCCGAAATAATATTCAATTTAGTATTGCGAATCTTATACAGCGAATTCGCCGCCATCAATCTTTTCTTTGGGGTCACGGGGTAAACCCCGTTTCCCGCCGCGCAACGCTGGAGTCCGGGCGAGCGCGGGCCCCGTCCGTGCGGCGGCGGACGGGAGACCTGCGGCGCGAAAACGTGACTTCAGAGACCTCTCGCGGTCAGCGACGCCAGCAGGCGCTCCTCCACCGCACTGCGATCGCGTCCGTAGGCTTGCAGCAGCGCGGCGCGGTCTTGCGCGGCCAGCGTCTCGACGAGGTGGTGCTCCGGGTCAGCCGGAAAGCGATAGCCCGCGATATCTGGCGAAGCCAGCGCCCGGTAGCGGTCCGTCTGCCGCATCAAGCGCATCACTTCGCGCCTGAGCACAGAATTCGGCGACAAGGCGAAGATGGCCCCATGGAACGCGCGGTGCGCGCGCACCCAGGCAGCGCGGGCACCCCCTGTGAGATAGTGGTCGAGCAAGGCCAGCCTGGCGCGCAGGTCGGCAAGTTCTTGGACATCCGGCCATCGTACCGTCGACAATAGCTCGGTTTCGAGCAGGTGGCGGATGCGATAGAGCTGGCGTGCCTCGCAACTGGACAGCGGCGCGACATGGAATCCGCGATTGGGGTCATGCCGGACAGCCGCCTCGGCCACGAGCAGGCTGAGCGTTTCCCTGACAGGCACGCGACTGATGCCGAAGCGCCGGGCCAGGTCCTGCTGCCGCAATTGCTGTCCGGGCGACAGTTTGCCTTCGTTGATCAGCTCGCGGATTTCGGCCGCGAGCCGCGAAGGGATGTCGGGGGCCGTCGCACGAGGGGCTGGCGCCGTGGGCGGGGCAAACACCTCGCGCCGGCCCACTTCAGCGGCCTCCCCAGTACACCGCGCGCGCGGTGTCGTGCAGCACCTTGCCCTGGTCGGCCGCCGAGAGCAGCGACACCGACTCCTTCGCCAGGGCGACCATCTGCGCGTAGCTGCCCTTCGATTGCGCGACGTCCGACCCCCACATCACGCGATCCGCTCCGAACTCACGCACCACGCGCTCGACCATTGGCGACGCCGACATCTGCGCCGCGGCGAGCTTACCCAAGTTGATCATGGAGTAAAGCAGATACACATTGGGATGTTCAACCATCTCCAGCAGGGGTGCGTCGACCCCGTGATCCGGCGCGCCGCTCTCACCGGCGATATTGGAGAAGTGATCCAGTACCACGCTGGTCTGGGGAAATCTCGCAAGCACCGGCTTCAGCGCCTTCAGGCATACCTCGCGGTTCCAGCGGTAGAAGTGCAGGCGCACTGATCCGCCCAGCTCCGACACGGCCTCCCATGCCGCCATTGCCTCGGGCGAAGCAAACCATGACGGGTCGGCGCCTTTGAACGGCTCGGTCAGACGGATGCCGACTGCGCCCCGCTCGCCGACCCAGTGCCTCACCTGCTTGCGGATGTCGGGATCGAGCGCGTCCACCATTCCCAGCGCGCGCAAGCGTTCCGGGTAGCGCGCCGCGGCATCGCACACATAGGCATTGTTGAAGCCGTAGATATGCGCGCGCTGGACGGCCAGCGCACGTTCGATGCCCTGCTCGTCCATCAGCGCGAGCAGGCGCTCCACCGTCACGGGATTGTCCAGCGCGCCGGGTTCCAGCTCGCCGCTCAGCGGCGACGGCGGATACCGTTCCACGTCGGCGGAAATCAGGTGTGCATGACTGTCTATCATCGGCTATATCTCCTCTAAATGCTGTTGGTTCGGCCTCGCCAGTAGGTACACGAGACCGCTCATTTCCATGGGTCCACGGTCACGTGGATAGCGCCCTCCACGCCCTTCCCGGCCGTAGCCAGGATTGCCTCGTGGGTCTGCGCCAGCCCGAAGGTGTGCGAACACACCTCGTCGAGCGGATACCTGCCCGAGGCGATGTAGCGCAGGGCGAGTTCCACAGCCGCGTAGCTGCGTCCGCGCGGGGCGCGTACGGTCAAGTAGCGCTTTTTGATCTCCCCGATTGGCACGCTTTGTTCCAGGCCATTGAGGCTAAGATATGCGCCCTTGGCTGCCAGTCCGACAGCCAACTGCGCCACCTCGCCAGTCGGATCGCCGGTGGTATCGACCACCACGTCGACGCCTCGTCCCTTCGTCAGGCGCATCACCTCCGCATGGAGATCCTGGTTCTGCACGTCGATGGCATGGTCGGCGCCCAGCCGCAGCGACAGATCGAGCCGGCTGCGGTCGCGCGTCATGCCGGCCAGGATCACCGTCAGGGACCCCGCGGCCTTCGCCGCGAGCACGCAGCCCAGCCCCTGCTGTCCGGGACCAAACACCAGTACCGTCTTGCCGGGCCCGGCGCCGCCGTCGTTGCAGGCCCACTGCACCCCGTTGCCGAACGGCACCGCCAGCGTGGCGTGGGCAGCCGGCATGTCCGGCGGTATCACGTGCATCACGGTATTCAGGGGCAGGTGCATGTACTGCGCGTAACCGCCCCACAGGTGCGGGGCGATGGTGCAGGTGGACATGCCGAAACGCAGCGTATTGAGCCGGTCCTTCACATTGAAAAAGTCCACCTCCATGCACAGGCGGAAGTCGCCCTTCATGCACCATTCGCAGTGCCAGCACGGCAGATACTCATGCAGCGCCACCCGGTCTCCTGCTTTCACGCCCCAGCGCTGCTGCGCGATCGGGCCCAGCTCGACGATGGTGCCGACATTCTCGTGCCCCATGATGACGGGGGCATGGCCGGGCTTGCGGTACGTCTCCGGGTCGCTGCCGCCCACCCCGCTCGCCTCTACCTTGAGGATGCCGGAGTCCGGCTGCACCTGCGGGTACTCGAACTCCCTCAACTCGGTCGTCTCGACATCGGTCTTGACGGCCGCCAGTACTTTCCTAGTCATGTCAGGTTTCCTTCCAGAACACGCGGCGCGCGGTGCCGCCTAGGACGGCATCACGAACCGCGGCGGGATGGTCGAGCAGGCATTCGCGGACCAGCGCCAGCGCGTTGCCATACCCCTCGCGACTGCTCACCACCGGGAAATCGCTGCCCCACATCAGGCGCGGGGCGCCGAACGCGGCGATGGCGGCCTCAAGCAACGCGGCCGCGGCGGCGCCGAATGTGGGCCCGGCGCGCAGCGCGGTGGCGGCACGCGGCATCAGTTCGCCTAGGCCCGGCACCTTGAGACTCACATTGTCAAAGCGGGCCAGCCGCAACACGGTGTAGCGCAGTTCGCCGTCCGCCTCGGTCTCCATCGGCTTGCTGGTATCGCCCAGGTGCTCGAGTACAACGGTCAGCCTCGGCACCGCTTGCAGCAGATCAGCAAAGGCGGGCGCGGTAAATGCCTCGGCATTGCCGACGCAACTGACCGCCAGGCCGCAAGCTTCCGCGGCCTTCCAGATTGCCAGCGGATCGTCGCCGGGTGAGCGGGCATTGGGACGCAGGCGCACGCCGGCGGCGCCTTCGTCCGCCAGCCTCGCGAGCACTTGCGGGGCGTCCGGCGCGGCTGGGTCGATCCACACCACGCTGGCGAACCGGCCGGGGTGCGCGCGGACGCAGTCTGCCTGGTAGCGGTTGTCCACCTGCCCGATCATCTGCGTCAGCACCGCGCGCGCCACGCCGTGGCGCGCCATCTGGCCGAGCAGCGTTTCCACCGGCTCGTACCACACCGGCGAGACGTGCGCGTGGCTGTCGATCAGCATCGCCGCGTCAGGCCGTCAGGGCCACGTCGGGATTGAGCGGGACTTCCTGCTTCCAGGTGCGCTCGTTGCTGAAGATCACCGTGGCCGCGCGGATCTGCGGGAACGGGATCGGCGCGGTCAGCACGCTCGGCACCTCGCCCCGCTCGGCCAGCGCGCGCGCGGTGCGAATCATCTGCCGGCGCCAGGCCACCACCGCGACGTCGGACGTGCCGAGGTGCTCCTTGGTGCGGTCGAGGATGCGGCCCTGCGTTTCGCTGACCGCGTGGTCCTGCGTCAGGATGCCCTTGATGCCCGACATCGACCCAGTCTTCATCAGCTCGCGGTCCTGCTGGTACCAGTTGTCGATATTGAGCACCTTGCGGAAATTCTCGTCGACCCAGTGGCCGCCTTCCTCGATCCGGTACGCGATATCCACCGGCTGGCTATCGTCGAAGAACCACTGGATATGCCAGGTCGACTCGTCGTCGCGCGGCACGAAGGCGTTGGCCATGCGGCGGTTCTTGCGCACGCCGAAGCCGTCGGGCGGGATCAGCGTGAAGAACGGCAGCACCACTTCGGTCACGCGCGCGTGTAGCTTGCCTTCCTCGCGGAAGTTGCGCACGCCGGCGTAGCGCAGGCCGTACTTGGTGTATTCGACCTCAATCTTCGGCTGCAGGTCGCGCTCATGGTCGTACTTCGCGGGCGCGCTCCACGGCTGCTCGCGATGCAGCACGCCGGCATGCGCCGAGTCGATGGTGCCTTCGACCGCCTGCGCGTAGTTGCAGTCCTCCAGCACCTTGAACGGCACGGCGTTGGCGGCGGGGTACGACAGCCACTCGAATTCCGGGAACTGCGGCTGCTCGCCGGCGGGGCCCATGTAGGTCCAGATCACACCGCCCGCTTCGCGGGTGGGGTAGGCCTGCGCGCGAATGCGCGAGCAGAAGGCGGAGCCGGACGGCTCGGTCGGCGTATCCAGGCAGGTGCCGTCGGTGGCGAACTTCCAGCCGTGGTAGAGGCAGCGCAGGCCGCCGTCGGAGTTGTCGCCCAGCGCCAGCGACGCGCGGCGGTGCGGGCATTGCTCGTCGAGCAGGCCCACCTTGCCGTCGGTATCGCGGAACGCCACGAGGTCTTCGCCAAGCAGCCGCACACGCACCGGCTTGCCGCCGGGCTCGGCGATCTCCGACGCCAGCAGCGCGGGAATCCAGAAGCGCCGGATCAGGTCGCCCGTCGGGGTGCCGCGGCCAACCTGGGTCAGCACATTGTTGTCTTCGCGAGTGAGCATAGGTCCTCCTATCCTTAAATCTGTGTATCGTCTTTGTGGGGAAATATCGCTGTGCGCCGGCTTCAGTCGTTTCAGTCCAGAAGCGCGATGGCACGGCTGAGGCGTTCCCGGGCGGCAACGGTGTCTCCGTCGTTACCGACCAGGTCGTGTGCTTCGATCACCAGGGAGCGCATGGCCTCCAGGCGCTGCAACTGCTGCGCGCTGCGGCCGTCGCGCGCGGCATGGGCGACGTCGGCGTCGAGCAGGCGCCAGACTTCGTCCAGTTCGGATTCCCGGTAGATCATGTGCTCTACCTCGCGGGAAACCGCCATTCGCTCGCAGAGCAACGACAGCGTGGCCGCCGAGTAGTCGTCGATGGAAGTCAGGTCGTCGGCATGCATGGGGCTCTCCACTCTGCGCGCCGTTACCGGCCCTTGGGGCCAAACTTCGAAGGCTGCAGGCCGATGACCGCACGGCCGTAGCTGGTCATGGCGCTGTCCCAGGTAAAGGCGAAGTGCTGGGCGGCCGAGTTCACGTCCCGCCAGATCCGCTGCAGTTCGGAGCTGTTGTAGATGCCGGAGCCGCCGGCGGCCTCGAACAGCGCGTTCACTGCGTAGCGCGCCTTCTGCGCGGCATAGGCCCAGTCGCGCGGAATGCGTGCCCAGTCGAGATCACTGATCGAGCGCGGATCTTCCGCGTTGTCCACCCGGCGCGCATCCTCGCGCACGACGGCCAGCGCCGCGTCGATCTCGGCCACCGATTCCGCCACCCGAGAGAACGTCGCGGACTGCTCGGCCGCCTGCTCGCTGCTGAACGTGGCAAGGCGCGCCGCCAACCCTTCCGAAAACGACCGCACCGCGGCACGCGCCATGCCCAACGGTGCACCCACCAGCGAGAACGGCGTCACGTTCTGGAACGGCATCCGGTAGATCGGCGCGCGCACCGAGCCGGTTTCGTCGGCCATGCCCGACATCATGTCCTTCACGGACACCGAGCGATGCGCAGGAATGAAGGTCTCGGCGATGCGGATGGAGCGGCTGCCAGTGCCTCGCATGCCTGCGGTGAACCAGTCGTCGACGATCTCGATGTCTTCGCGCGGCACCACGAAGAAGCGCGGCTCCGGCGGCTGGCCCTCGCGCTGCACCGCATTGCCGACGATGACCCATTGCACGTGGTCGATGCCCGAGCAGAAGCGGCCGTCGCCGTTGACCAGCCGGTAGCCGCCCTCGACTTCCGTCACGGTGCCGCCGAGGCGGAAGACGGTGGCGGTCAGCACGCGCTCGGCGCTCATCACTTCACGCTGCGCTTCCAGCGGGAACAGGTTCAGCATCCAACTATGGCCGGCGAGGACGCCGTACACCCAGCCGGTCGAGCCGCACGCCGAAGCGATCTCGGCGGTCACGTCGACCAGCGTCGCGAAGCCGAGCTCCGAGCCGCCGAACATCTTCGGCGTGATCACGCCGAATAGGCCGGCGTCCATCAGGTCCTGGATGGTCTCCGTGGATACGATGCGCTCGCCTTCGGTCCGGTCGGCGCGCGAGCGGATGCGATCATGCAGCGCGCGCGCTGCCGCCACGGCGGCGTCGTGGCTAGGCAGCACGGACACGCTGCCGGGGGAAACTTCCAGGGGGAATGTGCTCACGTCTTGTCTCCTGTGTGAGGACGCATGCCGCCGCACCGCGCGCCGGTGACGCCGCGGCGAGGCAAGGCTCGTCGTTTCTGAATGGTTCAGCCGGGGGCGGCCGTCAGGTGCCAGTGCGCATGCGGTCCTCCACCTTCTCTCGCTCGTCCACCTGCAGGAACCAGCGGTAGTGACTGCCCTTCGAGATCGGCGGCAGGTCGTCGGCGATGGTCTGCCAATGCTCGCCGCCGTCTTCGCTGGCGTAAGCCTCGCCGGTCGCGGTACCGGCCAGCAGCATGACCTGGTCGCCCCAGTGATAGAGGCCCATGCCTTCGATGTTGCCGATGACTTCGGCCGGCAGGCCGTTGCGGATCTCTTCCCACGTGAGGCCGCCATCGCGGCTGCGCAGCACCGTGGCGTCGGCGCTGCGCTTGGCACCCCACTCGCGCGGCGCGTTGCCAGGGCCGCCGAGGTACAGCACGTTCTCGTCGCGCGGGTCGATGAACATGGCGTCGGGATAGCCGATGCGGTCCGAGCGCGTCATCAGGTGGGTCCAAGTCGCCCCGGCGTCGGCGCTATAGTGCAGGCCTTCGCCGCCGCACATGAAGAGCTGGTCCGGGTTCGACTGGCGGATCAGTACGCGATGGTTGTCGTGATAGAACTTGTCCTGCTCCGATTCATAGCTGCGCGGCTCGCTCCAGGTGGCGCCATCGTCCGTCGTCTTCAGCAGCGCGCCCTGCTCGATGCAAACGTACAGCGTTTCCGGTTGCGCCGGGTGGAAAGCCACGTTCTTGACGTGCGCCACATGCGGCGGCGGCGGGAACGTCCACTTGTCCTGATCCGGCACGGAAAGCATGGCCGTGATTTCCACCCAGCTCTCGCCCAGATCGTCGCTGCGGTACAGCGCCGAAGGCTCGGTGCCGAGGTACAGCACCACGCGTCCGTCACGCGACTGCGCCGCCAGCGTGTAGACATGCTCGCTCTTCAGGCCGTTGCCGCGCGGCTCCCAGGTGAGGCCTTGGTCGCGGCTGACCCACATGCCGCCCTTGCCGTGCGCCCCGGCGAACAGCAGCCCCGACTGCGGTTCGTACAGCAAGGCGCTCACGTGGCGATCTTCCAAGGCCGAGCGGGTCCGCTTCCATGGGGCGCCCTGCCCCGCGCGCTCGAATACATGCATGCCACGCAAGGTGGCGACGAAGAGCTGGGTGGCGGGGCCGCTGCCATGTGTGACCGTGCCGCCGTTGCAAGAGAGGACTGCGATCAATTTGTTCTCCATTCCATGTGACGCGGACCGTGCTGCTGCGCTGCACGATGCCGTCGCCTGTTTCCGCCAGTGATGTGACCCGTTGTGCCGATGCCGGGAAAGTCCTCTCATCGAGAGGCTTTGACTTTTTTCTTGTTAGTCGAAATAATATGCAAAAAAGAATTTCACGTCAACGACGAAGCGACCGGATACCGGCTCTACTGCCACCCCGCCCGCCTCGGACGCCAAGCGCCGGCAGGCACACGCCCCGCCACATCCCTGAATGTCGTCACTGGAGACACACATGAACGACCTGCCCCCCTCCACGGGCGCCCTGCTGGAGCTGCGCCTGGAGTCGATTCAATTCCTGGCCCGCGACACGCTGCTCTATGCCTTTGCGTCCCCGGTCGGCGCCACGCTCCCGCCCTCCGAGCCGGGTTCCCATATCGGCCTGCACCTGCCCAATGGCCTGGTGCGTCAGTACTCGCTGCTCGAAGGCGGCCGGGAACCGAGGCGCTACCAGGTGGGCGTGAAGCGCGACCCGAAGAGCCGGGGCGGTTCCAGCTTCATGCACGAGCAGTTGCGCCCCGGCGCGGTGATCAAGGTCGAGCCGCCGCGCAACAATTTCCCGCTGAACGAGGAAGCCACCCATTCCGTGCTGATCGGCGGCGGCATCGGCATCACGCCGATCCTGTGCATGGCAAGGCGCCTGAAGGCGCTTGGCCGCTCGATGACGCTGGTGTATTCCTGCCGCGACCGCGTCGACGTCGCCTTCCTGGAAGAACTGGGGAGCTACGAGAACCTTCACCTGCACATCGATACGGAAGCGGGTGGCGTACTCGACATCACGGCGCTGGTCGCCACGCAACCGGCCGATGCGCACTTCTATTGCTGCGGCCCGGGCCCGATGCTCGCGGCGTTCGAGGCGGCCACGGTGCAACTGCCGCCGGCACAGATCCATGTCGAGTACTTCACCGCGAAGCAGGAGGCCGCTCTGGACGGCGGCTACACGGTGGAGTTGAGCCGCAGCGGCAAGTCGCTCCAGGTGCCCGGCGGCAAGACCATCCTGCAGGTGCTCAAGGAGGCCGGCGTCGAAGTGGCGCACTCCTGTGAAGAAGGCGTGTGCGGCGCCTGCGAAACGCGCGTGCTGTCCGGCATTCCCGACCACCGCGACGCCATCCTCTCCGACCCGGAGAAGGCGGCCAACAACACCATGATGATCTGCTGCTCGGGCTGCAAGGGCGAGCGGCTGGTCCTCGACCTGTAAGTCATCCCATCCAAACCGGAGACATCCATGATCATTGACTGCCACGGCCACGTCAGCCCCCCCGCCGAACTCTGGGTTTACAAGGCTCACATCCTGTCTCACCGCGGCGAGCATGGGCGCAAGATGCCCGAAGTGACGGACGAAGAGATCCTGCACTACGCCAACCGCAAGGAAATGGGTCCAGCCGGACACATCGACCTGCTCGACCGCGCCGGCACCACCGTCCAGTTGCTGTCGCCGCGCCCTTTCCAGATGATGCACAGCACCAAGCCGGGCAAGCTGGTGCACTGGTTCACCGAGGAAACCAACAACATCATTGCGCGCACGGTGAAGCTGCTGCCCAAGCGATTCATCGGTGTCGGCGGCCTGCCGCAGGTGGCCGGCGATCCCATCGAAGTGGTGCTGCCGGAACTGGAGCGCTGCGTGAAGGAGTTGGGCTTCCGCGGCGTACTGCTCAATCCGGACCCGTTCGAGAACAACGGCTCCGAAGCGCCGCCGCTGGGCGACCGCTACTGGTACCCGCTTTACGAAAAACTGTGTGAGCTCGACATCCCCGCACACATCCACGCCACCGGCTCGCATTCCGCGCGCTCACCGTACACGGTCCACTTCATCAATGAAGAGACCATCGCGGTGTTCGGCCTCGTGAACTCCGACGTGTTCAAGGACTTCCCTTCGCTGAAGATCCTGGTCTCGCACGGCGGCGGCTCGATTCCCTATCAGATCGGCCGCTTCCAGTCCGGCGCCGCGCGCGCGGGCCGCGACTTCCTCGCCGGCATGCGCAACCTGTACTACGACACCGTGCTGTATTCGGAGGAGTCGCTGCGCCTGCTGATCAAGACCGTCGGCGCGGATCGCTGCCTGTTCGGCGCCGAGTGCCCCGGCGTGGGGTCGCAGGTCAACCCAGCCACCGGCCGCACCTTCGACGACATCAAGCCCTTCATCCAGGGCTTCGACTGGCTGTCGCCGGAAGACAAGGACATGATCTTCTACGGCAACGCGCAGAAGCTCTTCAATCTCGACCTGGCTGCGTACCGCTAAGCGGGCGAAGACCCACGTAGGAGACCAACGATGGCACAAATCGTACTCGGCATGGGCACCTCGCACGGCCCCATGCTGGTCACGCCGCCGCATACATGGGGCTCGCGCCTGCCCGATGACCGCCGCAGCGTGCATCACTACCAGGGCAGTACCTGGACGTTCGACGAACTGGTCCGGCATCGTGCATCCGAGAACCTGGCCGCGCAAATCACGCCGGAAGTATGGGAAGCCCGGCATGCGCGCTGCATGCGGGCCATCGACCGCATGGCACAGGTCCTGGTCGAAGCCCGCCCCGACGTCGCCGTGATCGTCGGCAACGATCAGATGGAGATCTTCGACGACATGCTGGTGCCCGCGTTCAGCGTGATGTGGGGCGAAACCATCGTCAACAACATGATCAGCGACGAGAAGCTGTCGCGGCTGCCGCCCGGCGTGGCGCACGCCATGCCCGGCTACATGCCGCCGGAAGCCACCTACGCCGGCGTGCCGGCACTCGGTCGCCACCTGATCGAAGGCGCCGTGGCCGACGGCTTCGACGTCACGGCCCTGAAGCATCTGTCCGCCACCGAGACGCCGCACGCCTTCGGCTTCGTGTTCCGGCAGTTGATGAAGGACCAGGTGATCCCCACCGTGCCGGTGCTGATCAACACGTTCTATCCGCCCAACCAGCCGACCGCCGGCCGCTGCCATGCATTCGGACGTTCGCTGGCACGCGCCATCCAGTCGTGGGACAGCGACGCGCGCGTGGCGATCATCGCCTCGGGCGGCTTGACGCACTTTGTCATCGACGAGAGCGTTGATCAACTGATCCTCGACAGCATGCGCGCGCATGACTTCGCGCCGGTGGAAGGCCTGGGCGAGGCGATATTCCAGGCCGGCACCTCCGAGGTCAAGAACTGGATCCCCGTGGCCGGCGCGATGGACGAACTCGGCTTCGGGATGGAAGTGATTGACTATGTGCCCTGCTACCGCAGCGAAGCGGGCACGGGCAATGCCATGGGGTTCGCCTGCTGGCGGCCCGACAACAACAAGGAAGTCATCCGATGAGCACCCCCCAGGAATATGTGCGCCGCCTGCGCCGGCTGGATTGTTGCGCGGTGTCCGACACGCTAGACAAGCTTGGCCTGCCGGGCGTGGTGAGTGGCGTGCGTCAGGAGGCCGGTGAAGGCCGCATCGCCGGCCGCGTGATTACCGTGAAGCTCGGGACGGGCGCGCCGCCTCCCGGCGAGCCCCGCCACCTGGGCACCACCGCCATCGAGGCCGGCGGCCCGGACGACGTGATCGTGGTCGAGCAGCGTACCGGCGTTGAGGCCGGAAGCTGGGGCGGCCTGCTGTCGCTTGGCGCGAAGGTGAAAGGCATCGCGGGCGTGGTGGCCGACGGTCCTGTGCGCGACATCGATGAGGCACGCGCGATGGACTTCCCCGTCTTCGCCGCCGCGCTCACCGCCCGCACCGCGCGCGGCCGCATCGTCGAGAAAGGCACCAACGTGCCGATCCGGGTATGGGACGTGGACGTCGACGCCGGCGACTACGTGCTGGCCGATCGCAGCGCGGTCATCTTCATCGCCGCGGCCGACATCGTGCGCGTGCTGGAAGCCGCGGAAGGCATCGTCGCCCGCGAGGCCCGCATGGCCAAGGCCGTGCTGGCCGGTACGCCGATGAGTCAGGTTATGGGCGGCAACTACGAATTCATGCTGAAGGAATAAGCCATGTCAGAACACCTCGAAGACCGTAACGTCACCCGCGCCGGCAAGCTCGACACCGCGACGCTTAGCGACGCCATGGACCGCCTCGGCATCGTCGGCCAGTGCCGCGCCATCAAGCCGCGCGATGCCGGCTTTCGCATGGCCGGCCGTGCCTTCACCATTCTCTACGGCCCGGCCGCGAGCCCGCCGGGCACCGTCGGCGACTTCATCGACGACGTGCCGCCCGGCCACGTCATCGTGCTGGACAACGGCGGCCGCACTGATGCCACGGTCTGGGGCGACATCATGACCGAGATCGCTCACCGCCGCGGCATTGCCGGTACCGTGATCGACGGCATCAATCGCGACGTGCACCTGTGCCTGTCGCTCGGCTACCCCGTGTTCTCGCGCGACAACTGGATGCGCACCGGCAAGGACCGCGTGCAGGTGGAAGCCACCAACGTGCCGGTGAGCATCGGCGACGTGCGCGTAGCGCCCGGTGACATCCTGCGCGGCGATGCAGACGGGCTGGTGTCGATCCCGCGCGAGCACGAGGAACGCATCCTCGCCGTGGCGGAAGAGATCGAGAGCGCCGAGAACGCTATTCGCGCGGCAGTCGCCGGCGGCATGCGCCTGGATGAAGCGCGCAAGCAGTTCCGCTACCACCAACTGCAGACGCGCGCCGAAGGAGCCAAAGCATGAGCCTGCCCATCGACCGCATCGATCCGCGCGAGACCACGCAACTGGACTTCGCGCGTACCGCCCCGGAGATCATCGACGCCGCCCACGCCATCCCGACGGCCACCCTGCATGAGGCCGGCGGCAAGATCGGTGCCCTGCCCTCCGCCATCAAGCCGGTGGCGCCCGGCTTCCGGCTGTGCGGCCCCGCCGTCACGGTGCACGCGCCGGGCGGCGACAACCTGTGGCTGCACCGCGCCATCTATGCCGCGCAGCCGGGCGACGTGCTCGTGGTGTCGGTCAGCGACGCCTTCGAGCACGGCTACTGGGGCGAAGTGATGTCCACCGCCAGCCAGGTGCGCGGGCTCGCCGGCCTCGTCATCGACGGCTGCGTGCGCGACGGCGTGCTGCTGGAGGAGATCGGCTTCCCGGTGTTCGCGCGCGGCCTGTGCATTCGCGGCACCGGCAAGGACTTCGGTGCGCGCGGATGGATCAATGCGCCGACCGTGTTCGGCAATGTCACGGTGCATGCCGGCGACCTGATCGTCGGCGACGGCGACGGCGTGGTCTGCATTCCGCGCGACCGCGCCGGCAAGGTGGTGGACGCCGGCCTCGCGCGCGAAGCCGTCGAGGCCGACCAATGCCGGCGACTGCGAGCCGGCGAGACCACCCTCGACATCTTCGGGTGGAACTGAGCGGGGAGATCGAACGACATGAACGAACGCATTGACGAAACCCGTTGGATCAGCATTCCGGCACCCGACGGCCGCGCATACGAGGGCTATCTCGCCCTTCCCCCGGCGGGCACCGGCCCGGGGCTGGTCCTCTTCCAGGAAATCTTTGGCGTCAATCGCCATATCCGGGCCGTGGCCGAGCAATACGCGCAGCTTGGCTTTGTCGTGCTGGCGCCGGACGTCTTCTGGCGCCAGGCACCGCGCGAATCTTTCGCCTACGTGGGCGACGAGGCGGCCCGTGCACGAGACATGCTCATCCACGCCGACATGGCCGAGATCGTCGGAGACCTCGACGGCTCCGTGCGCATCCTGCGCGAACGCCCCGAAGTGACGGGCGGCGTCGGCGCGCTTGGCTTCTGCATCGGCGGCCGGCTGGCCTATCTGGCAGCCGCAGCGGGACTGGTGGACGCTGCGGCCTGCTACTACGGCGGCGGCATTCAGGACCAGTTGCAGAAAGCGGCGACCGTGCGTTGCCCGATACTGTTCCACTATGGCGAAACCGACCCCATGATCCCGCTCGCGGCGGTCGAGCGCGTCAAGGCCGCGTTTGCCGAGCGGGACTCGGGAAGGTTCTTCGTCTACCCGGGCGCGAGCCACGGCTTCAACTGCTGGGAACGCGCCAGCTACCAGCCGCTCGCCGCCATGCAAGCGCACGGCCGGACCGTGCTGCACTTCGCCCGGCATCTCACCGCCGGCACGATTGCATAGCTCCCCACCCGCACGCCGGAGAATTCGCCATGAGCATCGACGCCATCCAGTTCAAGACCGCCATGCGGTGCCTCGCGGGGCACGTCTGCCTGATTACCACGCTGTCGGTCGACGGCTCGCGGGCGGGGCTGACGGCCACGGCCGTCTGCTCGGTATCAGCCGATCCCCCCACGCTGCTTGTCTGCATCAACCGCAACAGCGCCTCTTTCCACGCTATCCAGGCGTCGCGCATCTTCGCGGTGAATGTGCTGGCGCTGGAAAGTCGTCATCTGGCGGATCGTTTTGCGAGCCCGATGCCGGCGGAACAGAAATTTGCTGACAGCGTGTGGGGCCGGTCGAGCACCGGCGCACCGGTGTTACAAGACGCGCTGGTCAGCTTCGACTGCCGTGTGGCGAGCGCCGTGGATGTCGGCACGCACGGCATCCTGTTCGGCGCCATAGAAGCCGCAACGCCGCGCATCGACCGCACCCGGCCGCTGCTGTACGCGCATGGCAGCTACGGCGAGTTCTCGTCGACCGACGCTGCTGCGGCGCGGCACTTGCTGTGGGTTCCTTCATGGGATTCCGAGCCGGCCGGCTGACACCCACCGGCCGAGACACCACCCCGCCCGCATCCCTGCCGGGCGGCGCTCTAACAAAAATTTCAACTACGGAGACACCGTATGGCGTTTCGGAGGAACACGCTGGCAATGGCATGTCGCCATCTGATATTAGGCATCGCATTAACAGCCGCCACGATATCGACGCACGCGCAGGGCAGCGTCACCATTGGCGGCCTGCTCGACGAAGGGGTTGCGCTGTATCGCGACAACGGCGGACATTCCCAGGTCCGCATGCAGGATTCGGCCATCTATCCCTCGAAGTTCTACTTCCGCGGCACCGAGGATCTCGGCGCGAGGCTGCTGGCGTCGTTCAGCCTGGACTCTATGATCGCCCTCAGTACGGGATCGCTCGATCCGCAATCGCGTGGGGCGCTGTTCGAGAACTCGGCTTGGGTTGGCTTGCGCAAAGTCGGCATCGGCGGCTTCCGACTCGGCCAGCAGAACGACTTCGCGTTTGACTATTTCCTGATCGGAGGCATCGACCCTGCCACCGGCATCGCCGGTGGCATGTTGAACTTCCGCACGGGCAGTTTCGGGGCGGACCTGCTTGGACTCAAGGGGCCGGCGCAGATCGGCGCCGCCATTTCCGGGTCGCCGTATGCGCCGATCGTCACCAATGGCGTGCCGACAGGCATGTCGGCGATCAATTGGGATCGTGCCGGCGGCAAGCGGATGTCCAACGCGATCAAGCTGACCAGCGACGAGATCGCGGGGTTCTCCGCGGGGCTGATGTACAGCTTCGGCGAAGTGACAGGAGACTTCCCGAACAGCTCGGGCAAGAGTGCGGCAATCGGCTATCACAAGGGCGAAACGCGCGCGGCGGTGGTCTATACGGAGCAGAACTACGGCGCGGTACAAGGTGGGCGCAGTGGCATCGCCAACTTGCTCGCCGGTGCTCGCACCAAAGTCTACGGCTTCGACCTGTCAGGCATGTACAGCCAGGCGCGCAACACCTTCACCGGCGCCAGGATCTACGCACTTGCTGCGGGCGTGGGCTACGAGCTAACGCCGGACCTGTTCCTCGGAGGTGCATACACCTACGAGAATGGCAATGCGCAACTGAAGAACGTGATGATCCATCAGGGCGCGCTGCAGTTGACGTACACCTTCTCGAAGCGTACCGCAGTCTATCTGGTCGGGGTCTATCAGCGTACCAATGGCGCCTACGCCGCGGAGATCGGCAATATTCTCGCCAACGGGAAGATCCAGTCGGTGGCCCAGGTCGGCATGATGCACCGCTTCTGACGTCGAAGGCAGAGCGCTCGGGCGCCGAGCCTCACACGCCGCGCGCCGCCAGGATCTGCATCAGGCCTTCCGCCACCATTTGCCGGCCTTCCTCGAAGGCATCCAGCAGCATTTCCCGGTTTTTGGTGCTCAGCGCCTTCACGAGCTTCTGCTCCACGTTTGCCTTCAAATGCTGGTCGCGCCGCGTGATGTCGGCGGCCAGCGCGCGATAGCGGTCGGTCAGTCGCATCAGGCGCAGCGCCTCGCGCTTGAGCACCTTGTTCGGCGACAGATCGAACACGGCGTCATGGAACGCGCGATGGTGCTCGATCCACTCGCCTCGCTCGCCGGCCGCAAGCAATTCGTCCAGTTCGGCTAGCATCCCCTTGAGCTGCTTGAGCTGAGCAGGCGTCGGCCACTCGACGGTAGACAGCAACTCTGCTTCCAGCAAGTGCCGCAGCCGGTAAAGCTGGCGTGCCTCGTCGGTCGAAAGCGGCGCGACGAAAAAACCGCGGTTGGGATCGTGTTCGATGATGCTCTCGGCCGCCAGGAGCTTCAACGCTTCGCGCACGGGCACGCGGCTGATGCCAAAGCGATCGGCCAAATCCGATTGCCGCAATTGCAGGCCTGGCGGTAACTGCCCGCGATTGATCAGTTTGCGAATTTCCTGCGCGATCTGGGCGGGAATGTCGATGCCCTCTAGTTCTGCAGTTGCCACGGTTTTGCTTTAGTATTGAAGTTAATATGCAATATTGCATGCAATTATACCTCCAATCGACTCTCTGTGAGAGTGAATGCAGACCGTCCGTAGCGCCCCAACAGCAAGTGGCGAAAGGATGCTTGACGGGAAACCTCGTCCAGTTCGCGATCGGGGCGCCTCGCCGCTTCCAGTTGCTCCAGCGTCAGCCCGGTAGTCGAGTCCCGGTCAAGCCCCACAGAGCGTCTGGCTGCGACCTACAAAACGCGAATTGCCGGCAACATAGACCAACAACATAAGGGTTGCGAAGCCGGTCAAAGCGATGCTGGTTCGCGGCAAGCACGCCACTTTCAGTGGCCGCCAGCATGCCAATCCTCGACCGTCAGTTGCGCCACGCGGGCGAACTCCCGCACATTGTGCGTCACGAGAACCAGGTTGCGCGCCTCGCCTGCCCCGCGATCAGGACGTCATAGGGGCCAATCGGCGCACCGGCCGCCGCCAGCTGCGCGCGAATCTCTCCGGCGTGCCGAGCGTCCTCGGTATCAAACGGAACCACCTCGAATTGCAGGCCTCGATGCGCGCTAGATGGTCTCCCTTTGTTTTCGCTGCAATTTACCGGGCTAGCCACCCCAAGTAGCCATGCGGGTTTCCGGGCCGCCACGTAGAAAAAACGCCAGTAAATCAATAGGTTGCTGTCTACCCCTTTCAATTTTTTTGGGGTGTCGTAAGCGGCATATTGTCGTGCTGAATGTTGCGGCCACCTCTCATTGCCGCTACCCTCCGCAGTCCGTCTCACGCTTGGGAGAAGCGCGATGGATCACTGGCGGTTGGCCTACCTGGGGATGCGACAGATCCCACAGGAACTCAGCGAGTTCGAGCTTGCCACGTTCTTCACCTACTCCCCCAAGGAGCGGGCACTGATTGATGCTAGTACCACTGCACAGAGGTTATGACGGTTTGTCAGAGGTCGGTACTGGGTAGGCTTTGGCCAATTTCTCCCGTGCCGTTTCGGTAGAGAACATCCAGTTGATGCGAGCGCCGCTGGCGTTTCGCAGTTGCTCCCAAGCCGCGACCTCGGTGATCAGCCGATCGCGGCAGTCGATGCGGCGATCCAGGCACTGGCTTCGCAGCACGCCGATTTCGATCTCGACCATGTTGAGCCAACTGGCGTGCTTGGGGGTGTAGTGGAATTCGATCCGCTGCAGGATGCGGCGTGCCTCTGCTGGTGGCAGGGCTTGGTAGAGGGCAGCCGGCGTGTGGGTCGACAGATTGTCCAGCACGACCCGGATGCGCGGTGCCTGGGGGTAGTGGATATCGACCAGGTCGCGCATGCACTGGGCGAAGTCATCTGCCGTTCTCCGTTCGGTGACTTTCACCTTGCGCCAGCTACGGTGCGCATCGAGGAAGACGAACAGATTAGCGGTGCCGTTGCGCTTGTATTCGCAGTCGTAGCGCAAAGGCTTACCCGGCTCGGCCGGAATCGGTTGGCGTACCTCGCCGATGAGCTGGGTCGGGCTTTCATCGAAGCACACCACCGGGTGTTGCGGGCCCGGGGTTTCGGCATACAGGTCGAGCACGTCTTCCATGCGTGCAACGTACTCCGCGTCGATCTTGGGAATGCACCACATGTTCTTGCGCCAGGGCTTCAGATCGTTCTCGGCCAGGCGCCGGCGTACCGTCTCGCGCGATAGCTCTTCATGCTCGGTCAGTTTGACGAGCGTGTCGGCGAGCAATTCCAGCGTCCAGCGCGCACGTCCCGGTGGCGGGTTGGTGCAGGCGGTGGCAATCAGCAGGGCCTCTTCCTTGCCGCTGAGCTTGCGCTGCGCCCCGGGTCGAGCCTGTTCGTTCAGCGCCGCTTCCAGACCCGTCTCCACGAAGCGGCGCTTGGTGCGGTACACCGTGGATTCGCCAACCGCCACGGTGGCTGCGATGCTCGCGTCATCCTGGCCAGCGTGCGCTGCAAGCAGGATTTGCGCTCGCTTGAGCTTGCGTGCCGCATGCTTGCCGCCGCTTAGCATGGCAGCGAGCGCCTCACGCTCGGATTGGTCGAGCTCGACTCGATAGCGTAAATTCATTCGGATGGCCTCCTTCTGGGGGGCCTCCTTCGACTGCGGGGGTTCCGAATGAATCAGAAATCGCTTCCATTGTCTGGCGAGCGCTCAGCCTGCCCGAGCTTCACCGACAAGCAAGGTCAGTATCTCGCCTTCATATGGGCCTACAGCTTGATAAACGGCCGCTCTCCGGCCGAGCGCGACATGCAGCGCTTCTTCGCCGTCACGGCTCCTTCCGTCCATCAGATGGTGCTCAACCTCGAACGCAATGGCTTGATCCGCCGCCAAGCAGGCATCGCTCGCACCATCGAACTGCTCGTTGAGCACAACTGCTTGCCTGTCCTACAACCCAGCCAAACTGTCATAACCTCTGTGCAGCGGTACTAGGCGTAGTCCCCTGTATCGCTTGGCCGTTGCCGTACACATCGGCTTTATCCGCATGACGGGACGCACGCTTGATGCCTGCAAGCAAGTGCCCAGATTTCTCTGAGCGCATGTCGGTGTCCAGGTTGGTGTGACGCCACCGGATATGGGCACGCTCAACGCACTCTACGATGGGCGCACCGATACATTGTCAAATCACCAGATGCTGGCTTACCAAGTCCTCGGCTTCAGTCCGATGGCTGAGCACCAGCGCCGCTATGTCACGCGCTGGCTCAAGGAACGTTTGACGGGACAGCCGAGCCGCACCGAGCTGTTTCACGAGCTGAAGCGCTGGCTGTATGAACATCGGATACTGATACCCCGTGATCGCGCACTAAAAAGACTGATCAGCCAGGCCGTCGCCACGGCCGAGGCGGCGCTTGCCGTCGCTCTGGTGCGCGCCTACGGCGCCTCCGTGGACACGTGGGGCATATCACTTGCGCGCCCGCATGGCGATCACACGAGCCTGCAGCAATGGCTTTGGGCCGTCCCGTTGCGAACCTCGACCCACCAGATCGGGGAATTGTTCGACAAGGTCGAACTCCTTTACAAGATGGGCATCCACCGAAGCTGGCCAGCGGCGTGTAACGAAGCGCTGATACGCTACTATGCCCGGCGCTGCGCCAATCGGCCGCCTTCAGTGAGCAAACGAGTCGCGCAGCAACCCCGCCGATTGGAAGCCGCTTGCTTTCTGCGTTACGCTTTATGTGCCGCCACGGATCATCTGGCGACCATGTTGCGACACTGGATTCAGAAATCCGTCAACGACGTTCGGCGCCTGATTGAGGCTGGCCGACCGGACCCTGGCACCCAGATGCGAGAGTTCGCGACCGCGGTCAAAGCGCTGGCCGCGGATGAGATGCTAACCCGTGAAGCACTCTGCCAGCAGTTGTCGGCGCTGGCCGACGCGGCGCTCAGCCGGCGTGCGCGCAGCCGTGCCAGCCTAATTCGCGCGCAACTCCTGTCGCGACACCGCCAAGCTCGAGCGTTGCTTGGCAGGTTGGTTCTGCTGCCATTCTCCGCCCTGTCAGCACACCCGGTGATTGAAGCGTTGGCAGTACTCCAGGAAATCTACACGCGGAGGTCCGATCATCTTCCCAACCCAATCACGATTCGACTTGGCCGCGCCTGGCAACCCGCCCTGGACGGAGAGGACCGACAGCGGGCCCTGGCCGCATTCGAGTGGGGCACGCTTTTCGCCCTGCGGGTGGGATTGCGGAATGGCTCAGTCTTCCTTGAGCACAGCTTTGCCTTCCGAAGCCAAGCGACCCTCTTGATCAGCGCCAACGAATGGAAGGCCAAACGCAACCACTTCTATGGCCATCTTAAGCTGCCACAGGATGCTCAGGCATTTCTGAAGCCTGTGATCGCGCATCTGGACGAAAGCCTCGCCAAGCTGCGGGACGCTGTGGTGTGTGGGAAACTCAAGATTGACGATGCGATCCACATCGACCCCTTGGTCGCGAGCGCCATGCCCGCGAATGTGGAGACATTGCGCGGCGCACTGTTCGAGAGGCGCCCAGGCGGTCAGTTGCCTGAGATCCTGCTCGAGATCGACAGCGCCACGCACTTTAGTTGGCTCTTGCTGGGAAGAGAGCCTCATTCCCGTAGCGAATTGCTATTGGTCTACGCAGCGATACTCGCGCACGGCACATCGATGTCAGCTGCCGATCTCTCCCGAATGGTGCCGGAGTTGTCGCCTCCCGCGATCCGGCAGATGATGCATCGCGTTGCGGACGAACGGAAGCTGCGCCACGCGGCTGAAGCCGTGCTCACCTTCATGCATCAGCACCCTATTGCCCAGCATTGGGGGCGCTCCGATCTGGCCTCGTCAGACATGATGTCGTTGGAAACGACACGCTCAGTCTGGAAAGCGCGGGCCGACCCGCGCCGGCGGACTGCATCAATCGGCATGTACACTCACGTTCGCGATCGGTGGGGCATCTTCTATGACCAGCCAATTTTGCTCAATGAGCGCCAAGCCGGTGCAGCGATCGAGGGCGTGATCCGACAAGGCGGTTCGGAAGACGTAGCGCAACTTGCAGTGGATACGCACGGCTTTACAGATTTCGCAATGAGTCTGTCACGGCTGTTGGGCTTCGATCTCTGTCCGCGACTGTCCCACCTGCGCGACAGACGTCTGCATGTTCCCAGACATCATGATGTGCCCAGCGAACTGGCTGCTGTCACGGATGCAGATGTTCGACTAAGCCTCATTGAGTGCGCCTGGGACGAGCTGGTGCGAATTGCAGCATCCGTGCAAAGCGGGCAATGCACTGCAGTCCAGGCACTCACGCGCTTTGGAGTGGCGGCGCGTGGACAGCTCGTCTATGAGGCTGGCATGCATCTCGGACGGTTGTTTCGTACGATCTTCCTGATCGACTATTTCACGAATACCGCATTTCGCCATGAGATGCAGCATGCGCTGAACCGCGGTGAAGCGGTGCACATTCTCCAGCGGGCGATCCATTCCGGCAAGATACCGATCGAGTTGGCGCGCCATGACGCGTCGCTGGCGGCAATGTCATCGGCCTTGACCTTGCTATCCAATTCAGTCATGGCTTGGAATACGATGCACATGCAACGCAGCTGGGACATCCTCGAGAGGATCAGCAGCGAGACGACTCGATCTGATGACCTTCGGCATATCGGTCCCACCCATCTCGAGGGGATCAATCTGCGGGGCACTTTTGAGTTTCCCATCGAGCGCTATGCGCATCGGCTCATGCCCACCTCGGCGTTCCAGCCCGACTCACCTTCGCAGTGGCGCACGGCATAACCGTTCTGCTTTGAAAGCGGCTCATAGAACGGTGGCAAAGACTTACGGATCACGACCTACATCCCCGGCTCGGCGTCGGTCCGTCCGTCGGCCGCGATTAGGCTTCTTGGAGGCTTACCATCCCTCCCCTGCCGCCATGCCCGTGTCGCGATCGATACATCAGAGGATGCAGGGAATGACCCAGTCAGCAAGTTATTGATCTTACGGGAATTTCTTGTGAGCGCCGCCCGGAAACCCGCATGAATGCTTGGGGCAACTATCCCGGTAAATTGCATCGAAATCAAAGGGATACCTTCCTGTTGCACGTGCTGCCTGGCGGCTTCCATCGCATCCGCCACTACGGTCTCCTTGCCAACCCCGTGCGCCGCACGAATCTGGTCAAGGCACGCGAGCTGTTGAACGTCGTGCCGACAGTCACCGCTCCCCCTGACGACACCGATCTCGCTATACGTCCCCTCCTTCCTTTGCCGGCTGTGGCGCACCGATGCTCATCGTCGAGGCCATCCCTCGCAGTGTCTGCATCCGCGGACCGCCAACACCGTGGGTTATGCCATGAGCCCGCGCGCCCTCCGTCATCGACCCGCCCGACGGCTCTCCGGAATCCGGAGCCGCAAGCGGAAGTCGCGCTCGCCGTCTCGCGCGACCACGTTGCATGCGCACGGCGCCCTGACGGTCCCGACCTGTCCGGACCTTCCCCCCATGACGGGCGCCGATCGACGCCCGGCTTACTCCATAAGCCCAGGCGCTACTGACCGCCCGACCCCATCAATCGCCATAGCCCGCATCACGACATCGCTGGGCTCCGCGGTTTCCTCCCTTGAGGTTTGTTCAACGCCTGCCCTCATGCGCCTAGACACGGGCAGGCATCAAACAAACCTAAACAGAAGCGGAAATTCGGCTCGTTGATCGCTACGCCCGGTCCGAGCCCTTAGCTGCCGCTCGCTACTCGAAAAGCGGACGTTCACCGTCGCGTTGAGGTGCCTTGCGCGGCTTTTCGCGCGAGGCACCTCTCGAACGAATGGTCACGTTTCAGTGCGGTTGATTGCACGCTCGATTCTCCTGCAACCCGAGAAAGCATAGGCACGCACATGCTGAGCCCGCCGCAACATGCTGCGGAGTACCGGCGACGTTGTTTAGCCTACGTTAAGGAGCACCCAGGATGCGACCGGCACGAGTTTCGGAAGTCACCCGTCACGATAGTGGCGCTGAGCGTTTCATGCCGCTTCCAGCGCGCCAATCCCCTATGCGCCTCGACCACCCGCGCCAGCAATTCGTGCATGTTCCGCTCCTTGACAGGGCTGGCGTGGCGGATCAACGGCCCTTGAATTCGAGCACCGGGCGCGGCGTGCCTGCCTTCAGGGCCTTGATGGCCGAAGCAAGCCCGTCCTTCACGTCTTCTGTCTCGAACAAGGGCATGGCAATGTTGAACATCACATCGTCGGCCGCCTGGACACCGCCGTTGGCCCAGGCGCGCAGCAAGGCCTTGTGGGCGGCGTGGGCGCGTGTCGGGCCGTGCACGAACTTCGCGGCGAAGGCATGCGCCTCTGCAAGCAGCTCGGCATCGGCGACGACGCGGTTGATCACGCCGAAGCGCTCCATCGTCGCGGCGGGGACGCGCTCGGAAGTCAGCGCCCATTCCATGGCACGTGCGAGTCCTGCGCGTTCGGCGACGCGGTAGATGCCACCCAGCAGGGTCACGATGGCAAGCGACTGTTCCGGATGGCAGAACATTGCGCTTTCGGCGGCAAAGATTACATCGGCGCGCAACGCCAGTTCGAAACCACCGCCGGCGCACAAGCCGTGCACCACCGCGATGACAGGCAAGGGTAGGCGTTCGAAGCAATTGAAGACGTCCATGTAACCCTCGAAGCGCGCACGCAACTGGCGGGGGGTGTCGTCGGGCCAGGGCATGATGTCGCCGCCAAAGCTGAAGTTCTCGCCTTCGGCGCGCACCAGCACGACGCGCGCGTCACTGCGTTCGATCGCGTTGATTGCTGTGGCCAGTTCGTCAACCATCTGGTCGCCGATGCGGTTTTGCGGCGAGCGATCGAGAATGATCGTGGCAATGCCATGCTCGATGGTATGGGTGAGATGAGACATGTCGGGCTCCTGTATTGTCGCAAGTTGAGGTTACGCGAGGTGTTCCTTGAACCAGTCCAGCGCGGCGGCACTGGATTGATCGAATCTGGTGATGTACGGATCGAAGTGGCCGCCGGGGATCGTCACGAGGCGCTTCGGCTCAAGGGCGCGCTCGTAGGCGGCCAGCTCGAGATCGGTCAGCGTGATCGTGTCCTGCAGCGCGACGATCATCAGCAGCGGCGTGGGAGACACGCGTGCAATCCACGTGCCCGGTTCGTACATGCGCGCGGCGCGCGTCGAGCGCACCGTGACGCTGTTCTCCCAGGCGCCGTCGGGCACGGGCTGCAGATAGAACTCGATGGCATCCTTGGCGCGGTACGAAGCAGGGATGGCCGGATCGGCGCTGACGATCGTCTGCCTTCGCGGCGGCGCGCCGCGTGCTTGCGCGCGCTCGTCCGCCGCGAAGGCATCCTCGACGGCGGCGACGGCGTCGGGCGGAATGCGGCGCAGTCCTTGCTCGAAGCCGCTGATCGTCGGCACCTGCGCGACGACCGCGCGCAAGCGGCGTTCGGTTGCGCCGAGCACGAGCGCGTGGCCACCGGAATAGCTCGTGCCCCACAAGCCGATGCGCTTCGCGTCGACGACGTCCTGGTGTTCGAGGAAGCTGATCGCGCGCCGCCAATCGGCGATCTGACGCCATGGGTCGATATCCTGGCGCGGCGTGCCGTCGCTGGCGCCGAAGTTGCGGTGATCGTGCAGGAGGACGACAAAGCCGTTGGAGGCGAATTTCTCGGCGAATCGCTCCAGGCCGTGCTCCTTCACGCCGGCATAGCCATGCGCCATGGTGATGGCGGGATAGGGGCCGGTGCCACCGGTGGGCACATAGAGCCAGCCGCGCAGCGTGACGCCGCCCTCGGCTTCGAATGCGATATCGGTACGTTGAAACATGGGAGTTCTCCTTGTAGAAAGATGTCAGGCGGCGCCGTAAAAGTGACTGGCATCGACCTTGCCTTGCAGGCGGCGACCGAGTTCCGCGGAAAATTTCCGGACGCCATCGAGCGGCCGGTGATGAATCGCTGCGTGCACGATCTTGCCGTCGTCATTCTTGGTGAGGATCGTGACGCCGCGCAGGACCGTGTCCTCGAATGCCGTTGCCTCCCACTCGAGAAAATGGCGGTCGCCATGGCTGGCATCGCGGGTGAAGGCGAGCTGGCTGGGACCTGGTATGGCCATGGATCTTTGAACCTTCCATTGGTGCCGACAGGCGTAGCCTGTGTCGTATGCATAGAAGAAGCCCCATAAGGAACCCCCATGCGTAGCGAAAGCTACCTTCCACCCTTTTGCTCCGGTCGCTCGACGCCAAGTCAATCACCCGGTCGCTCAAGCGTGAAGAGCTGCCCCGCGCCGATTTCGAAGTAGTCGGCCGGCCCACCGCCGCGCAGGATCGGGCGCGCCTGCGCGGTCTGATACACGCCGTCCTTGATCAGCTGCCGGTCAATGTGGATCGCTACTGCTTCGCCCAACACCAGCCACGCCGGGAGCGCCGCGCCGCCCTGCGCCTCAAGCTGCACGATCTGGGTGACCGCGCACTCGAACTGCACCGGGCTAGCTGCAACGCGCGATGGCCGCACCTTGGCAGAGCGCAGCGTCTCCAGCTTGGCCAACTCGAACTCATCGACGTGCGCTGGCACCATCGCCGCGGAGGCGTTCATCGCCTCGGCGAGCTCTCGCGTCGCCAGATTCCATACGAACTCGCCGGTGTCACGCGCGTTGGCAAGCGAGTCCTTCGCACCAAGCGAGCAAAAGCCGACGATCGGCGGCTTGTAGCTGAACAGGTTGAAGAAGCTGTAGGGCGCAAGGTTGCGCACGCCGTCGTTAGAGACTGTGCTGATCCAGCCGATCGGGCGCGGAGCGACGATGGCGTTGAGCGGATCGTGACGCAGGGAATGCCCCTGCGCCGGCTCGTAGAAATGCCAGTCGGTCATAGCTTTACCTCTTTTGGGACGGGCGCAAGGAATGCAGCCTCCAACGCCTCCGGCTCGGTGCCCGTCCGCAGCACCAGGGCCGGAGTGGTGGCTGTATTCATCCCGATACCCGTCCAGAGAATGGTTTCGGATCGGAGCCGCATGAGCCCCACGCCTGAGAAACGAACGAGGCATCCGTTTCAAGTCAATTTCGCTGCCCCGTTTCCAAAGAACAGGGCAGCTTCGTCTTTCTTACTTGTTTACCCAAGGCATAGAAAGGTCGATGTCAGAGACCAGCTTTCCGCCGCCGAAGCTCATGCTCTCCAAGGGAATGGCATACATCATCAGGGTGATATCGTCCTGGCTGACGCCAACCTTTTCTACTGCGTATCGGGTGACCAACTCCGCGAGCTTGCGTTTCTGCTCCACCGTCCTGCTCGTACCGGTCGTCACCGTTACGATCATGCGCTTGTCGGATCTTTCCACGTTAGGGAAAGTCGGATGGATGAAGAATTCATCGTCCTTGTGCTCACTGATGATGACGAAACGGTCATCCATCGGGGTATCCATGGCTTCATGAAGAGCGAGATTTAGGGCATCCGCCAGAGCCCGCTTCTGTTCGCTAGAGAATCGTTGAGCCGGAATGTGGGCGTGAAACATTGGCATGAGTGTTTCCTCGGTTGTGTTGTTCAGGGTTAGCTAAAGAAGTCCTGACCGAGCGTTCCCGCGAGCCGCTCCTTGAGGCCTGAAGAGAATTCACGAACGACGGGAAACGGGCTCTGGAAAAGCTTGATGTTGTCGATGAGGCCAGACTCATTCCGAGTGATGATGGTGGCGCCAGCGATCGGCTTGCCACCGTGGAGTGCATTCCACTCAAGGTAAGTCTTCGCACCGTCAACCGTCTCCGCAGTGAACACGAAGTGTTCGTACATCGTGCTCGTCGCGGCAAAGAACGCCCCGATGAGTGTCGGGCCGACCACAGCCTTGCTGAGGGCAGAGGTCTGAAGGCTGGCGTCAGCGGTGAACGACGCCGCGAATTCGCTGGTTCCTTTCTTCTTGACGATTTCCATCCATGCCGTTGCCGGTGTCTTGGTGTCAGTAGTCATTGCATCTCCAATCTGGTGTCTAAGTCTTCGTTGAGGGCGTGCGTGCTACTTCTCGAGGTGCCCAATGAGAAACTCGCCGGCTCTCTGCAGCGCGTCGTGGGCCTGAGGCAATGAGGATGTCTGAATGTGCCAGACGTGCAGCATCTCCGGCCAGACCTCGAGGTACGACTTGCCGCCGGCCGCGCGCACCTTCCGGTCAATTTCAAGGGCGTCGTCGAGAAGTACTTCGTCGCTTCCGACATGGATGAGCAGTGGAGGAAAGCCGCGCATGTCGGCGAACATCGGTGAGATGCGCGGATCCTTCAAATCGTGGTTGCCAGCGTAAGCCTCGACCATCGCCCGCATCGCGCTCGCGTTGACCATTGGGTCGCGGTCGGCCAACTGCGTTAGCGAGGGCAGCGTCAGCGTTAAGTCTGCCCATGGGCTAATGAGTAGCGCTGCTCGTGCGTCCTTGTGGCCCTTCGAGGATGCGTAGGCAAGGACGTTGAGAGCCATGCCGCCGCCACTGGAATCTCCGGTCACGGCAAACGGCTTGCCAAGCGCACGCACTGCTTCGTAGCCGCGGATGGACTCGTCGTAGGAAGCAGGGAATGGGTGCTCGGGCGCCCAGGAGTGGTCCAGGACGATAACCTGGGACTTAGCCGCTCGAGACAACTCTCCGAGCATGCCCAGATGCGAGGCAGGAGAGCCAGCCACCCAGCCGCCACCGTGGAAATGGAAAATGACACGGTCTTTGGACGCATCGGGAGCCGTAATCGCCACCGCGGCTATGCCACCGAGTTGGGTCGGCTCGACGGTTAGGTCAGCCGCCGGCGGGTTTGCTTGTGAAATTGCCTCCATGCCGACGCGGAGCGTCTCGATCGTGCTTACGGGATGCGCAATGTTGAAGGCGAACATCGCTTCGCGGAGCTTGCGGGCGGAAGAGGAATCGTAGGCCATGGTTCACCTCACTTTAGGTTGAGGAAAGTTGCGGGTACCCAGTCGTAGCCAGTGCCGGTGTCGGCCTTTCGAATACGGCCGAGGCCGGGGAACGGCATGTGGGCTGCGGCAATCATCGTCTTGTCCGCGGCGAGTTTCACCAGAAGGTCTTCACGGGTTTTGATGGCCGTCGCGCCGTCCGAGTCGAAGGCGATGCCGATTTCCGGGTGCGGCATCTGGACGGCGAGGACGTGAGCGGTGTCACCCCAGACCAGCAACGACTGACCCTTTGAGGAAATCATGTAGCCGGTGTGACCGGGCGTATGGCCGGGAATGGCATACGGTGCGATGCCGGAGACGATTTCGTCCATGCCTTCGTACGGCTTCCATTTGCCGGCAGCGATGTAAGGCGCGGCTGCATCCTGTGCCACCTTGAAGAAGATCTTTGCGTCTTCCGGGGCCTTGGCCATGATTTCCTTCGACAGCCAGAAGTCGGAGTCGGCCTTCTTCATCATCACGGTCGCGTTCGGGAAGACACGTTTCCCTTCCTTGTAGATTCCGCCAACATGATCGGCGTGAAGATGGGTCAGCAGCACCAGGTCAACTTGCTCCGGCTTGTAGCCGGAGGCTTTCAAGTTTTGCACGAGCTTGCCCAGCGCGATTGGACCCCAGTGGCCACCTGCACCCGTATCGATGAGAACGAGCTTGGAACCTGTATTGACGAGGTAGCCTTGGACGGTGGCCGAGACATTCTTGGGATCGTTTTGAAAGGAGCGCGCCAGGAGGGACTGGATGAGGGCCGGATCGCCATGCAGGAGGCTGGAGTCAATGCCGGCGCTGCCGTCATGCAGCGCGGTGACCTCATATTCGCCAATCATCGTGCGATAGAAGCCCGGAACCTGCTTGTGCTGCATCGGCGCTGCAGCTTCGGCCGGGGCTACAGCAACGAAGGTGCTGGCGAATGCTAACGATACCGCGAGCACGGTACGCGAAATGAGGGGGGAGAATTTCATAGTGTTTTCCTAACCAGCGTGTGTAGTGGGATACGTATGTACGTAATGATCTTTAGCGAAACGCCAACTCATCGCGCCTTGTCGTTGCTGCCACCTTCCCGGCCACCCGCACTACCGAATTGCCGCCGTGACCCGTGATGAAAGCCGCATGCGTGTTCGATTCCTCCGTCGATGCGGCAAGACCTTGAACCAATTGCACAGTGCAAGTGGTTGAATAATATTCTGACCAATTGCATAATGCAAGTAGAAATTTGAGGGGGATTGGCTGTGCAACAAACAGGACGATCGGGCTGCCCGATCAACTTGACGCTTGAGCAGATTGGCGACCGCTGGAGCCTGATCGTTATCCGCGATGTCATGTTCGCGAACCGGCGCAGCTATGGCGCCCTGCTGGAACGAAACGAGGAAGGCATCGCGTCGAACATCCTCGCAAGCCGACTGAAGCACTTGACCGCGTCTGGCCTGCTGACACGATCTCCGGATCCGACTCATCAGCAGAAAGGAATCTATAGCCTTACGGAAGCGGCCATACAGCTTGTACCTCTGCTTGCACATATGGCTGCCTGGGGCCTTCGGCATACGCAAGCGAGCAAGGAAGCGTCTTTACGCGCGGAGCTGCTGGAAAGGGGCGGCCCTTCACTTTGGAGTGCCCTTATGGACGAACTACGTCACCTGCATCTCGGTGCTCCGCGGCCGGCGAGCTCGGCATTGGACGAACTCCGGGCCGACGACGAGAAGGCAATCACTAATTAGTACTAATCTTTGCGTCCTGACATACATCATGTAGTGCAAAGCTACCGGTGTCCGCTATGTGGAAAGTTCGCCACGGTCATAAAGGCGTCCAATTGAGCCTGCATTGCCTGCAAATTTTCAGCACTTCTGGGCTGAGCTGCCGGGCCCGCAGCCTCAGCTATTACCCCTGGAGGCGACCTGCAATGCTGGCGCTGTGGCGTTCGCCCACCGCAGCGCCAATGCTCCGGTGGCTGGGTCAGCTTCGCAAACTGAGTGCCTGTGAGTTACCTATTTCAATACGCTCAATACGCGTGCGCTCATTGCGCATGCCCAAAAGGGCGACGGCGCAGGCTGCGACGACCATCGGCACCGCCAGCGCCAGGAAAATCTGTCCGAGTCCCCATCCCCAGCTCATCATGGTTGCGCCGATAAAGCCGCTGGCAATAGCGCCCAAGCGGCCGAAGCCATGCATCCAGCTGATCCCTGTCGAGCGGGCCGCAGTTGGGAATGACGTGGCCGAGAGCGCCTGCAAGCCAGTCATTGATCCGTGGAAGAAGCACCCCAAGGCAAACATTAATATGCACAAGGTGCCAAAATTTTTTGGTGCGACGCTGAGGGAGGCGAGGAATGCGCCAGCGATCAGAAACGTCGGTACCAGTACCCAGTGCGGACGTACCCGATCCATGATCGCACCGATACAGATCGATCCGACCGGACCGCCGAGCGTGATCAGGGACGTAATGACCACGCCCTGCCCGAGGGTGAAGCCGGCCTCCTTGGCAATGACTGGCAGCCAGTTGACCATGACGTACGTGGCGCACACGCCCATGAAATACGCCAGGCACAACAAAAAAGTCCCCATGGCATAGGCTTTTGTGAACAAGATGGCGACAGATCCCTTTGATTGATCAACGGGCGTCGGAATCCAAAACGTGGCATCCGAGAGGACGCTGGAGCCTTTGTCGATTTTGCGGAGAATTTTAGGGATGGCCGCAAGGCGTTTTCCTTTCAGCGTGAGAAACGCGACCGATTCAGGCAGCCACATGGCTAGGACGAGGGCCAATGCGATCGGGAGCAGCCCCCCGATTGCGATCATGACTCGCCATCCAAATGCCGGAAGTAGCCATGCCGCAACCAGGCCGGCAACGGCACCCCCGCCAGTAAAGCCGCTGTAGACGATCGTGACGATCAGCGAGCGTTTTCTCATTGGCGCATACTCGGAAATCAGCGTAACAGCGTTCGGCAATGCCGCGCCGAGGCCGAGGCCGGTCAAGATCCGCAGCGTGAGCAGTGTATAGACGTCTGCCGCCTGAGAGGCAAACAAGGTCAGCACGCCGAACCAGAACACGCTCGCCGTCAGAATGAGCTTGCGACCGTAGCGGTCGCCGATGGGGCCTGCAATGAGGGCGCCGACTGTTACGCCGAAAAAAACTGCCCCCAAAATCGAGCCCATTTGCGGCTTTGTAATGCCCCAGGTCCGAATGATTTCCGGCGCAGCGAAACCCATGATCGCGACATCCATGCCATCAAATGCAACGACCAGAAAAACCAAGATAATAATAAAAATTTGGTAGCGTCCAACCGGCCGCTCATCGATGAACGAACGGACATTAATTTTTTGATTCTCCGACATAGTTGTCTCCGTATTTTATTATGTGAGTGCAGCGCGAATCGCGCCGAGTACGGGTTAAATTATTGCGCCAACACGCCGCCATCGACGGGAAGGATATGGCCGGTAACCATGCTTGATGCGGCAGTAGCAAGAAACAACACTGGCCCGGTCATGTCCGCAGGTTCGCACAGTCTTCCTAGCGGTGTCAGCGCTTCGAATTTCGCAACCACATCCGGTTGACTTGTGAGCGCATCGGTCATTGGAGTGCGAATAATGCTCGGCGCTACAGCGTTGACGCGGATGTTATAGGGCGCCCATTCGACAGCCCACGAACGGGTCATGTTGACCACGGCGCCCTTGGTAGCCTGGTAGACAATATTGGGATACCAACCGCCGGAAATACCGAGTATCGATGCAGTGTTGACGATTCGCCCGCCGCCGCCGTCGCGCATGTGCCGCGCGGCGGCCCTGGCGCAAAGGAACATGCCGGTCATGTTTACCGCTACAACCGCATTCCAATCCGCGCTCGTCAAATCAAACGAGGTGTTGCGCCGATTGACACCTGCGTTGTTGAATAGCACGTCGATTCGACCGTGTTGGCGGGCGACGTCTTTCATGACGCTTTCGATCGCGTCCTCATTGGACACGTCCGCAACCGCATGTTGTGCCATCGAGCCTATCTCGTTGGCCACCTGTTCTGCCGCCGCGCCATTTGTATCTAGCACAACGACCCTGGCACCTGCGCCGGCAAACGTGTGTGCCAGGGCCCGGCCGATACCGCTACCGCCACCAGTAACGACGGTGACCTGGCCAGTAAGGCGAAAATCGGGGAATGGATGAGGCATGTGAATTCCTTCTGTTAAGTAAGTGTGAGCTTCAAATACTGCGGCGTGACAATAGGTTTGAAAAATAGGTGTGGCTGCAAATGCATATGCCGAGATCGTTGCGCGTTGCCAACATTGATTACATGATTTTGATTTCAATCAGGGTCATGTCGCGATAATGAACAGAAGGGCGTAATGACCGCTGCTGGCATTAAATAGCGCCGAGTACCGGCTACGACGTGTGTTCGATGCCAGACCGCGACAAGGGGCTCACGATAATCGACGCGCGTGACATCGCACAGATCGTCGCCCTTGAGCTGCTCCGTCGCGAACGGGGCCTGAATCCTTTTCCGCTCATGAGCCCCACACATGAGAAACGAGCGGGACGTCCGTTTCAAGTCATTTTTGCTGCCCCGATCCAAAGAACAGGGCAGCTTCGTCCTTCTTACTTGTTTACCCAAGGCATAGAGAGATCCATGTCAGAGACCAGCTTTCCGCCGCCGAAGCTCATGTTCTCCAAGGGAATGGCATACATCATCAGGGTGACATCGTCCTGGCTGACGCCAACCTTTTCTACTGCGTATCGGGTGACCAACTCCGCGAGCTTGCGTTTCTGCTCCACCGTCCTGCTCGTACCGAACGTCACCGTTACGCTCATGCGCTTGTCGGATCTCTTCATGTCAGGAAAAGTCGGATGGATGAAGAATTCATCGTCCTTGTGCTCACTGATGATGACGAAACGGTCATCCATAGGCGTATTCATGGCTTCATGAAGAGCGAGATTTAAGGCATCCGCCAGAGCCCGCTTCTCTTCGCTAGAGAACTTTTGAGCCGGAATGTGGGCGTGAAATATTGGCATGAGTGTTTCCTCGGTTGTGTTGTTCAGGTTAAATGAGGCGATGAAGTGCGTTTCGATGTGTGCGCAGCCGCGGACTCAGATCTGGGCTTTGCCGCCGTCGACGAACAATTCGCTGCCGTTGACGAAGCTCGAATCGTCGGAGGCAAGAAAGACAGCCGCCTTGGCAATTTCGTCCGGATCGCCGACGCGGCCCATTGGGATCCGCGAGGCCAGGGCATCGAGCATTTCCTGCTGCCGTGGGGCGTCGGGGCCGGCCAGGCCCAAGAGTCCTGGCGTCTTGGTGGGTCCGGGGCTGAGCGTGTTGACCCGGATGCCGCGGCCCTTCAGATCGAGAATCCAATTGCGGGCGAATGAGCGTACGGCGGCCTTTGAGGCGGCATAGACACTGAATGCCTCGGTGCCGCCGCTGGCAGCGGTGGATCCATTCAAGATGACTGATGCGCCGTCCGCCAGCAAGGGCAGCGCCTTCTGTACCGTAAACAGTACGCCCTTGACGTTAATGCCAAAGGTGTCGTCATAGTGTTCCTCAGTAATCTTACTGAGCGGCAGCTTCGAGCCGACCCCGGCGTTGACGAACAGCACGTCGATTCGGCCCTTTTCCGATTTCACCCAATCAAACAGCGTGTCCAGTTCGGCCATGTTCGATGAGTCGACCCGGATGCCGGTGGCGTTACCGATCTCGGACACCGCGGCGTCGAGTTCGGCCTGTCGAAGGCCGGTGACAATGACATGCGCTCCTTCGTTAGCGAACCGCTTGGCGGTGGCGAGCCCGATTCCCGTGGATCCACCGGTAACGATTGCGATCTTCCCTTCGAGTTTGCGTGACATGGAAGTTTCCTTGGTTGGTTGTGAAATGATGAAATCGAGTCATCAGCACAGGCCCGCTGCCGCGCCGCTTCCCAACGGGTCGAGCATCAAGGCCGCAGTCGACCGCGCTCGTGCTGTGGCCGTCTTGCAGGCGCTGCCCTATGCCTTGCCGTGCGACGACGTGCTGGTGCGCCGCTTTGCCCGCCGCTGGGCGAGTCGGGCCCTATCGGTGAGCGCGCAAGGTGTCGGCGCGCAGGCTCGCGAGCCGCGCGATCTGAAAGAAAGCACGGGTCAGGCAAGGTGACTCGCGGAACCAGTCAGCGCAGCGGCGCTGGACTGCTCGAACTGCGAGAGATACGGATTAAAATGGCTGCCGTCAGGGACGGGGTGTCAAGCGATCCGGCGGGCACGTCCGGCCCACTCGCGCTCACGTAGGACGTATTTCTGGATCTTCCCTGTGGACGTCCGCGGTAGTTCTCCGAACACCACTCGCTTGGGCACCTTAAACCGCGCGAGCCGCGACCTGACGTGGTCGATGATGTCCTGCTCACTGGCCCTTGCGGCTGGGCGCAGGGCGATGAACGCCACCGGCACTTCGCCCCAGCGATCATCAGGGGCTCCCACCACCGCGACTTCCAGAACGGCGGGGTGACTCGCGATGGCCTGTTCCACCTCGATTGACGTGATGTTCTCGCCACCAGAGATGATCACGTCCTTGCTCCGGTCGCGCAGCTCAAGGTAGCCGTCGTGGTGCAGAACTCCGAGGTCGCCGGAACGGAACCACCCGTCCGGCGCGGCGGCGATGGTGGCCGCTTCATCCTTGAGGTAGCCCAGCATCAGATTGTTCCCGCGTAGCAGGATCTCGCCAATTGTCGCGCCATCCGCCGGGACGTCTCGCCCGTCGGGCCCTACCACCCGGGCTGTCAGCCCGACAAAGTTCGCGACGCCCTGCCGGGCTCGAAGCCGGGATCGGTCCTCAGCAGTCAGTTTGCTCCACTCTGGATGCCAGTCGCAGAGCATGGCCGGCCCGTAGCTTTCGGTAAGTCCGTAGACCTGGGTGACGTCGATGCCCAGGTTGTCTGCGGCTGCCAGTAGGGATGGGCTCGCGGGCGCTCCGCCGATCACGAACCGGATGACGTCACTACCCGCGTGACGGTCGGGCGCCTCAGGCGCGTGCACAAGCATGGACAACACCGCGGGGGCGCCGCACAGGTGTGTCACGGCATCTTCTCCGATGAGTCGCCAGGCCTGCGCGGCGTCAACCTTGGGCAAGCAGACGTGCTTTGCGCCCGCAGCGGTCACCGCCCATGGGAAGCACCAGCCGTTGCAGTGAAACATCGGAAGCGTCCACAGGTAGGCCGAGGACGCCGTCAAGCCGGTGTGGGCGACCATGGCCAGCGCCTGAAGGTAGGCGCCGCGATGGTGGTACATGACGCCTTTGGGGCGTCCGGTCGTCCCGGAGGTGTAGTTGATGGATAGGAGCGAGCATTCGTCGGCTGGTGCGATGCCCATCGGTGTCGCTTCGGCGAGCAGGTTCTCGTAAGAACCACCGTCGCCGGGCCCCGCCCGCACGATCCGGGGTGGTTGTGCCATGCGGTCGACCACGGTGGTGACCAATTCGTCGAACTGCGGATCGTGCAACAGCACCGCGCTTTCGGAGTGCTCGAGGATGTAGATGACCTCGTCTGTGGACAGGCGGGTGTTGATCGTCACCAGTGGGGCACCCGCCCACGGCACGCCATAGGCCGCTTCGAGCATGACGTGTGTATTGGAGGCGAGGATCGCGACCGGGCGTCCCTCGGCCAGCGGGGCGAGCGCGCCCGCCAGCCGGCGGCACCGGTCACGAAACTCGGCATAGGTCCAGCGGCGATCGCCATCGACCACCGCGATGCGGGACCCATGGACTGCTGCCGAGCGGTCGAGGAACGCGAGTGGGCTTAAGGGTTCGAAAGACAGTGATCTGGGATCTGAATTCATGCTTTCTCCATTCGTCATTGGTTGGTCATCGCGGGATGACGGGGAGCAAAACGTGTGACGGGTGCGCGCGGTCGTGCAGCACAGTCTGGTCCGCAGGGTGGGTGGCCGTGTCGGTTCCGGTTGGGGCGCCGGTGCCGGCATTGCGGTCCCAGCGGGGAAAGTCACTCGAGGTGATGTGCAAGCGGACCCGGTGGCCTGCCCGCAGCACGTGGCTGATGTTCCACAACTGGATCCGGAACAGATATGGGGTGCCAGGGTGGAGGAGGGTCGGGTTGTCGTAGGATTCGCGGAAGCGGCCGCGCACAATGCCTTCGGCGAGGTTCTGGGCGTAACCGTCGGGTCGAACGTCGGAGAGCACCGCGACGAAGTCGGTGTCCGGAGCTGTGGTGGCAGCGTGCAGGTGGACCGTGACGGGGCCGGTGATCTCCAGGTCCTGGGTGAGTTCTGGTCCGGTGTACACCAGCACGTCGGAGCGGGCCTGATTCTCTCGCTGATCAACGACCCCACTGCCCACGATTCGACCGCCTGCGCTCGGCACGGGGTTGTCCGGGTTGTAATGAAAATTGTCGGAGGGCTGATCGTCCGGCGGCACGGTGGACAGACTTCCGTCACCGTGCAATGAGTTGGCTGAACCGCCGCTGTGCAGGTAGTACGGGGTGAAGACGGTACGGGCGAGCGGCCATTCGTGCTCGTCGCGCCACCGGTTCTCACCCATTACAAAGATGCGGACCGGTGAGCGGGGCAGGTCCCTGCCATCCAACTTGAGGTAGTGCTCGAACCATTTCAGCTGTACGTCGAGCAGCGACACCGCCGCTTCGGGGCCGAAGTCGATGTCGCCGGTTCCGCCAGATGTCGGCTGGTTGAACGGCAGCTGGTGCGCCCACGGGCCCATGAGGAGGGCTTGCCCGGCACGTGCTGACGCGCCGAGGGCGCTTGTCTGCAGCCCTTTGAAGTACAGCGGGGTGTCCCGGTTGGCGATGTCATACCAGGAGCCGATGTGCAGCATGGGAACATCCATGTTGAACAACTGTCGGCTGAGGTCCGTCGCCCACCAGTACGGGCCGTCGGTCGGGTGCGACAGGATGTCCCGCAGGAACGGCGCTCCTCGCCCGAGGCGGTCGACCCAATCCGTGATCGGCAGGTGCCTCAGAGTTTCTTCAGTCAGCGGGGAGAACCGTTGCCTCGGGTCGACCTTGAGCTTGGCGAGATCGGCGATCGCGCGTTCGTCGCCCTCTTTGCTCAGAACCGCTTCGGCCATGTTCACGAAGTAGCTCAGCAGCCAACCGAGTTCGAGTGCGCCGCCGTTGTACCAGTAGTTCTCGAACGTCAGCTGGTACGCGGAGACGGGGATGCAGGTTTTCAGGTGCGGCGGTCGCTGGGTGGCAGCGAGGTACTGGGCGATGGCTCCATAGGACTGGCCGAATGTGCCGACCACTCCGCTGGAACCGGGCAGCGCGGCCGCCCACTCAATGGCGTCGTAGCCGTCGCGCGCCTCGTAGATCAAAGGGTACCAAGCCCCCTCGGACGTGAACCGTCCACGGGTGTCCTGTACGACGACCAGATAGCCGTGCGAGGCGAAGTAGTGCGCCTCGCTGAAGTCCGCTGCAAGATCGTTGAGCCGCTTTCCGTAGGGAGTCCGCCGCAAAAGTACCGGAAGAGGCCCGGAAGCGGCGGGACGGTACACGTCCGCCCGCAGGACCGTCCCATCGCGAGCGGCCATCGCGAGATCGTCCTCCCGAGTTACCTCGAAAGGGCCGCGCTGCGATTCAATGGATTTATTGGACATCATGTCTTTACCTACTCAGTGGGCCGATGCGGATGGGGTCAGCGAGGCTCGCCTGCCTGCCGGAACGCCTCGACTCAAAACGTTGGTTGAGTACATGTCCGGCTCCAGCATCCAATTAACCGGATTGACGATCCCGGTGGCCTGAGCACCCCACAGGACGAACTGCGATTCGGGAATCGCTGGCATCAGCACCGAGACGACATCGTCCTTGCCGACGTCGAGGTCCTCGAGCAGATTTGCCGTCTGGTGGACCTGGGCGCGCAACTCAGCATAGGTCACCTGCCGCGCGGTATCGAGCGGACGGGCACCGTCGGTGAAGTAGTGGATGGCAACCTTCGACGGATCGATGGCGCAGCCATCCATCAACATTTCGTAGGTGGAGGCCGGCAGATTACGATCCGCAAGGGGGACGCGCTCGAAGCGGGCGACGTCGTCTTCGCTCAATAGGATGTTGGGGGTCCAGTACTCTGGCATTGGGGCGGTCATGGATAGCTCCTTTGTGTCGCGTATTCGCGTTCGAATAAATGTCGCGCTCCAGACGCACTTAGCGCTGGGCTCCTGGCCATGACACGACCAGGCTGGCATTTCATGGCCTCTGTCGGTAAGGTGAAAGCCGATTGATAAATCGATTCTCGATGCGCATAGACTATATCGTCTAGACTATCTGGTCAACGACTTGAGAGGGAGGACAAACCCGTAGCCGATGAATGTGCCCCGCGATGAAGGTGATAAAATCTGGACGAAATGGTCCAACGAAGGGGATTACCCGCCTCGAATCGACCTTGGAGAATGCAATGAACGCTACAGTCAAATCACCCGCGCCTTCGCATCGAGAGCGGCTGCTGAAGGAAGGTTTGCGCCGCTTCTACGCCATGGGATTTCACGGCACGACCGTGGACGACCTGCTGGCCGCGGCCGAGGCACCAAAGGGCTCGTTCTATCACCACTTCGGCTCGAAAGACGAGTTCGCCAAGGCGGTGATCGCCGAGTATTCGGCCAGGCAAATGGCGTTGCTGGACAAGTTCGCTTCGAGAGAAGATCTGACTGCCTATCAGAAGGTCATTGCCTACTACGAAGCGTTTGTCGAGCGCTTCGAGCGCTCCGAACACAAGGTGGGGTGCCTGGTCGGAAAATTCTCGACCGAGTTGGCCCCCAGTTCGGATGCGTTTAGTGCCATCCTCGCCGATTCGCTGAAGGATTGGCGCACGGGCCTCACGAGGCTCCTGCAGGAAGGCCATCGCGACGGCTCAATACGCACCGACATGCCCGCCGGACAGCAGGCTTTTCTGCTGCTCTCGCTGATTCAGGGCAGCCTCGTGGTCGCCCTGGCAGGCCGCAACCATGACAGTCTTACGGCGGTACGCGCTAGTCTGCCCAAATTGCTGAGCGCCAAGTACGGCACTTCGCCTCGCGCCACCGCTGGCAAGTGAGCGCGGCCTTGCTGTCGCCCGGTCACTTCATGCCGGCTTCTGGTTTTCCGTTACCTTCGTGAAGCAGCCGCAGCTAGCTTTCATCGACTCCTGCAAGGCGTCCAAGCGCGCTGAAGGCCTGCTCAAGTGCTCGGATGGATCCGGAACAGCACCTTGCCGCCCGACTGCGCCCGTGCCACCGCAAGCTTGGCCTCATCCAGGCTGAACTCGGCGACGATAGGCGTGTGCAGCTTGCCCTCGGAAATCAGGCGCGCGGCCAGCGCGACAGCGGGCCCGATCAGAGCATGGCCCTGCCACTTCGGATGCTCCAGCCAGAACCCGCGCAGGTGGCAGGCGCTGCCCCCTGCTGGCCACCTTGCCGGTGATGACTGGCCACGCTGCTTGACCTCACTTGCCACCTTGACGCTGGTGACCACCTTTCTGGCCCTGTCCTCCTTGTGCTGATGCGGTCCCTCTCGCTGCTGATGGCGTAGAGCGAAGCATTTGTGCCACCGGCTCGCCTTTGATAGCTGCGGCCTGTAGGCAATTGCGGCGGCACTGTTGCTTTCACTTGGATCGAATGCAAAAGTGCCATTTCGCACAGCCGCCAGAGGGTATCGTCCCGAGCAATGAGAAACCTTCGGCAGGAAAAGCCCATGGCTGTGCCGCCCGTGCATCAACTATGAAGCTCACTACGCTCGGTAAGCTTCCATAATGTGCCTTGCCAGTGGAAGCTTCTCAATCCACCCAAGATAAGCACCGCCCAAATAGGCATCAAAAAGCCTTGTAAGTAGCATGTCGATGAGGTTTGTGGCGAGGCGGGCGTGGCTTAGCGCGATCCGGTCGCACGCGATGGGTACGTGTTGCGATCAAGGCCAAGGTCTCATTCAGAGCAGCCTTGGCCCAGCGCAAGCCGAGCAGCGCCGCTGACAGGACAGGTTTGAGAGCGGTGATGGCAAAGGTTCGGTTGATGCGATGGTCCGAGTCAATTTCATGTTCCTGCGAGGTGCTGAGGCAGCATAGGGCGTGCAGGTTGTCGCTGAGGATTTTGGCGCCGAAGTCCTGCCTGGCGGCCAACTGTGAGAGGCCGGACAGATGTTCGAGTGCCATGCGGTGCTTGAGGCGTTTGAACGCCTCCTCGAGGCGCCAGCGTTGATGGTAGAGATCGCGGAAGGTGGCCGCCGGATAGCGCTGCATGTCGAGCAGATTGGTGATGAGCAGGCGCACCTTGCCGGCTGGCGAGATCTGCCGGATCAGCCGAACGGTCTGCGGGGTAGCCGCACACTCATAGTCGCGCGCGTCGATGCGGGCTGGAGCCGGGAGCCTGACGATGGTCTCGTCACGGCCAGAGCGCACAAAGCGCTGTACGGCAGCAAAGCCGCTGCCGTCTGCGCGCATGCAGAAAGGAATGCTTTGTTGGTTGAGCACGGCCACCAGCCAGCGAGCGGGGTAGCCGCGGTCGAGGAGAAGCAAGTCGTCGGATTGCAGGCGGTCCAGATGCTCGAACAGGATCTGGCGTTCGTTCTCGTGCACGCTGTGCAATGAGGCGGTGAGCATGATCTCGGCCTCGGGCAGGTACAGGCCGAAGGCGAGTTGATCGCGGGTGGCGGCTCGAGGGAGATGGCTGTGGCGGATGGCAAAACGCAAGTGTGAGGCGTCCGCGGCGACCAGCCGAAAGCCATGCCAGCGCGGCAAATGTTTGGACACTTGCTGAAGCAGCCAGTCGTTGAGGTGAGCAAAGACATCGCCGCTGAGTTTGCTGCGAGCCTGGGCGAACGCTTGTTCACTGACGCCTCGGCACAAGGTATTTTGGCGGGCGAGTGCGGCGAAGAATTGATCGAGTTCGGCTTGTACCCCCATGCGCAAGTTGCCAAGCATAAAGGTGATCAGTGTTGGCAGGGTGAGCTTACGCTGACGGGTGAATGCAGCCGGATATTCGGCATGACGGGCAAGATCGCGAAAGACCTGGGTGTGCAGATATTGGGTAAGCGTAGCGAACAGATCAGACAGGGGCATCAGAGCCAAGCGAGGATCGAGAAACGATCTTCTATTGGCCGCCGCCCTGCTTGCGCTAAACAGCCAGCGCAAGCAGGGCGGCGGCCCCTCGAACCTCGTCACCTGTCAAGCGTTCTTGGCGAAAATTGCGATTTTTCTTGGCGGCTTATCTTGGGTGGATTGGGGCGGCGGCTCCCATCCAGAAGGTGTCCTGCATTGGTGAGCTGAATTGGATTCAAAGAATGACGTAGGCCTGTCCGTATCTCGTCGCGCGTTTCACTTCTACTGTCGGAATCAGACATGGAAGGCCTCGGCGCGACGGAAGGGCTGGCTTTGACGCCTCACTTGATGATCTCGCCGCTCCATCGATCACGATTGGCCCAGAACGAACACTGCGGGCATTTTTCGCCTTCCGGATAGTCAACGCCTTCCTCATGCGGGCACCCGATGATGCGATCGACGGCCACCACCGATTTGGCACCATGCTGGTCAATGAATCGAATGATTGCTTCGGTAACTGCTGGATCCGTTCTCACATCAGTGGTTTCGCAGAACCACCGCTCAAGGGGGTCGGCGTCATCACCTTCGTGCGCGATGATGCCAACGGAGACTTTCGTCGCTCTCGTGTCGTCGGGCCCGTAGAAGGCAACCGTTGCCACCGGGTAGCCGCGGAAGCCCCTGTTGCGTTTTTTCGCGAACTTGTCTCGGTACCACTGAGCCTTGAATGTCACGACCACTCCTCGCATGCACTGCGAGTGACATAAGCGGCGCCACCCCTTAATGAAGCTTACTACTTTTCGCGCTCTTGACCGGAGCCAGTTCCCGCATTTGCCACGCCACAGCGAAGCTGCTCGCCGTCGAAGGGCCAAGGTCAGCGCCATATCGATAAGAAACAGTTATCGGCAATGGAAATTTGCCAAAGAATAACGTCCATTGTGGCTGGTCCTTGCCAGCCAATTATCCGACCCGGTAAAACTCCACGCTCTGCCCGGCATTAACCGCCCGCCGCAGCCAATCGGGCATCTCGCCCTGCCCGTCCCAGCTCATTCCCTGGGCGTTGCGGTAGCAGACCGGCGGCGGAGGGGGCGGGGGTGGCGGCGGATCAAAGCACCCCGCCGCTTCCAGCTCTTCCATCGTCAGCCCATAGTCGGCCATCTGGTCTTGGATCCAGCGGATCGCCTCCGCCCGCTCATTGTTGGCTGTCATCGTTGTCGTCACTGCTGTCGCTGCCGTCATCCGGATTCAGGACGCCGGCTGGCGCGCCCTGCTTGTCTTCTTGCTGTTCGTCCTGTTTTTCGCTCTGTGCTTGCTGCTCGGTCGTCGGCGCTGGGCTCCCGGCTTTGCGCCGCCGCCCACCACCATCTCGCTCGGGCGGCCCCATTCGCAATTCTGCCAGCAGCTGGCGCACCAGCGCCGCTTCGGCCTCGGACCGTTCGGCTCGGCGCTGTGCCGCGGTAAGCTCCGCCTGCACGGCGCCCAGGTCGTTCGCCGATTTCCGCTGCGCCTGCTCGGCGCTGGCGAGCCGATCGGCGAGCGCCGCGGCCTGCGCCTCGAGCCGGGCCCGTACCTCGGCCTGCGCTACGGCCGCGTCGCGCGCCTCGCTGCGCGCCGCCATCAGTTCGCCTCGCAACTCTTCGGCCGTGCGATCGCTCTTCTGACGCGCGGTACGCTCGGCGTCCAGTTCGCGCAGGCTCCGCCGCTCGCTGGCTTCGGCCCGTTCCTGCGCGAGGGTCACCTGCTCGCGGGCGCGCTCGAGCTCGGTCGAGAATTGGGTCCGCAGTTCCGCCAGCTGTCGCCCGGCGGCGTCCAGTTCTGCCCGCCCCGCCTCGAGCCGCGCCTGGGTCGCCGCGTGCGCCTGGCGCTCGGCGGCCAGGTCCGTCTGCACGGCGTCGTGCGCCTCGCGCGCCTCGGCCAGTTGCGCCGAGATGGCGGCCACCTCCTCGCGCGCCGCCGCGGTCTCGGTCCGCGCGGCGTCGCGCTCGGCCTCGGCGGCGCTGGCCGCGTGACGGGCCTCGGCGCGCAGCGTGGCCAGTTCGCCGGTGGCGGCTTCGTTGGCCGCCTGCCAGATGGTCCGCATCGCCTCGGCGGCAACCTGTTTCAGGGCGTCCGGGAGATCCGGATGCTCGATGGTGACGCGCGTGCGTCCCCGCAGCTCCTGCCAGAACGCCTGCAAGACCTCGGCGGGCGTGCCCATGCTGCCCTTGCGCACCAGGCTATAGAGCTTGTTGGCGGTCGGCGTCACGCCATAGCGGGGTAATCGTCCTTTTGCAGCAGATTGATACGGTAAGGCTTAAAAAGACGTTCTAGAACAATGACTTAGTAGTTCTTCGTGTAAGTGCTCAATAACCCGGGGCAAAGATGAGCCTGCTGCTCATGCAGAGATAGCGAGACGCTGCTCGAGGATGTGCGGCAGCAGGGGAATGTGATTGGTGTATGAGATGCGGTCGGTCAGGTAATTCCAGAAGGAGATTCCCAGCTTCCGACAGGTCTTCTTCAGGCTCGAGAAGGTGTCACGGCATTGACGACCGAGTTCGCTGCGTGTGCCGCCACTGATCTTCTGCTTTTTCACTTGATCGCGAATGTCCCGTTCACTGCCATTTGTATGCAGTGGCACTTCGGGGCGTTCCAGCACCAGCAGCAACTCGGACTTGTTCTTGTGAATGCGCCTGAGCAAGCGGTCAAGCGTCGCGTAGCGGGTCTTCTGTATGAAGACCGCGTCAAAGCGTTCTTGCAGTTCGCATTTGCGTTGGCTCGTCGGATGCAGCTTGTATTCCTTCAGATCCGCATAGAACGACCAGATGTCTGCGCGCACGCGGGCAATATCCTCGCGGTGCAGGTCATTGAGCGGCAGCAGCTTGTGCACGAGACGCTCGGCGTGTACCCAACATAGCCCGTGAACCAGCACATTGAACTGTCCCGCATCATCGCTGATGATGGCCAGATCCTGGGCGATGCCTCGCCGCTTCAGGCAGCCCAGTAACGCCCCTTCGGTGGCGATGGTCCGATGACGGGCAACGTCCATGCCCAGGCTGTCCAGGTGAGATAGCCACGCACTCTGATCGGCAAAGCTCGCGCGCTCGTGCTGACGCAGCACATCCAGGAACGCCTGCGGCAGTTCCCGCTCCTGGGCTCCAACGCCACGCCAACAAGGGACTCGAGGCTGATTAATAACCGTTAACCGTATCAATCTGCAGGAAAAGGACGATTACCCCTTTATGGCGAAGGCAGTAGCAGATCGCGACAAGGACCGCGTCTTCTGTATGGCGCTAATTCAATACGGCTATGTTTCGCCGCGCGCAGCGATTACCCGCGTCGAGGACATGCCGATAGAAAAAGCTGCACAGGGACGACTGCGTGCACGCATCAAGCGCTGGACGAAGGCCTTGCGAGACCAAGGTCATGTGGTTCCCGGATGGCGACGCCTAGTCGAGCTATCCGTTAGGCGGTAGGTGTTGCCCCGGTGCTTACCAACTCGCCATAAGCAGCGCGTTATCGGACCATATGGCCCTGCCGCCGCAACGCAGGCCGCACGCCTCCTCCGCCCGCACCAAGGAGACCGCGCCAAATCGGGGGCTGACTAAGCGGCAAGGCGGTGGTTTTCGTCCCGGGAGGGTTGCCGCGAGCAAGATGCCGACCCATGGCGAGATCAGGTTTGCGGTGGCGAGGCTGATGGCAGCGCCCCACAGGGACGAACTGAATATACCGCATAGTTCCAGCGTACCGATTGCTGTCGCCGAACCCCGGAAAATGTGCCGATTCGTGAACAATGCGGCGGCAGCTAGCAAGCTCGCTCACACACCGCAGTGTTTGCAAGCGACGGCAGAGCCTATCCTCGTCAAGGGTCCCTCGTTTGCATCGCCCTCGCCTCCGATCACTCGGCCACGATAACCGCGAGGAATGCCGGGCAGGGACGCGGCTGGACCCGGCACTGGAGGGACGCGACATGTCTGACACCGGGGTAACGCGCCATGCCGGCGAGGCCAAGGGTGCCGTGAAGCTCATCACGCTTGCATTGCAGGGCGGCGGTTCCCATGGCGCCTTTGCATGGGGAGTACTTGACCGTCTGCTCGAAGACGAACGGCTTGCCATCGAAGGCGTGAGCGCCACCAGCGCCGGCGCCATGAATGCCGCGGTACTCGCCTACGGCTTGCTTAAGGGTGGGCCGCCTGGCGCTCGCGCCGCGCTGCACAATTTCTGGCAAGACGTTTCCGGCGCCGCTCGGCTCTACAGCCCATTCCGAAAATTGCCATGGGAAGTCTGGATGCGTAGCGGCTATGGGCTCGACAGCTCGCCGATGTACCTGATGACGGACCTGCTGCTGCGCGTGTTCTCCCCCTACCAGTTCAATCCATTCAACTTCAACCCGCTGCGCGACGTTCTTGCCCACCACGTCGATTTCGATGCCCTGCGCAGGGATTGCCCGATCCAACTCTACCTGTGCGCAACCAATGTTGAGACCGGCAAGGTGCGCCTGTTCTCGCGTGAGGAAATCTGCCTGAAGGCGGTGCTCGCCTCGGCCTGCCTGCCGTCCCTGTTCCAAGCCGTGGAGATCGACGGCCAGCACTACTGGGACGGCGGCTATGTCGGCAACCCCGCAATCTTCCCGCTCATCTATAACTGCAGCACGCGGGATGTGGTGATCGTCCATATCAACCCCATCGTTCGCACGGGCGTGCCGAAGACCGCCGCGGAGATTCTCAATCGCATTAACGAAGTCAGCTTCAATTCTTCGTTGATCCGCGAGCTTCGTGCGATCAGCTTCGTCACCGCCCTGATCCAGGATGGCAAGGTAGAGCGGGCCGAGATGAAGGAAATGCTGATCCACGCCATCCGCTCGGACCAGACCATGACGGCGCTCGGCGTGTCCAGCAAGCTCAATGCGGACTGGGACTTTCTTTGCCACCTGCGCGACCAGGGGCGTAATGAAGCCGGGCATTGGCTGGCGCAGAACTACAGCGCAATCGGCGAACGCTGCAGCGTCGACTTGCGCAAGGAATTCCTTTGACGAACTCGAAAGGTGAGAACATGAGCTCGCAAGCAAGCACGATTCGTCTGGCCGTCCACTCGCGCGAGAATGGCAAACTGGTCTCGGCACGCGAAGCCGTGCGCCTGATCCGCGACGGCGATACCGTGGCGACCGGCGGCTTCGTCGGCATCGGCTTCGCGGAAGAAATTGCCATCGCCATCGAGGAGCTCTGCCTTGCGCAGGAATACGAGGCGCCAGTCAGCCTGACAAAGCCCCGCAACCTGACGCTGGTCTACGCCGCAGGGCAGGGAGACGGCAAGGAACGGGGGCTGAACCATCTCGCGCTGCCAGGCCTGGTGAAGCGGGTAATCGGTGGACACTGGGGCCTGGTGCCGAAGCTCCAGCAGCTCGCGGCCGGCAACCAGATCGAAGCCTACAACCTGCCGCAGGGCGTGATCACCCATCTGTTCCGCGATATCGCGGCCGGAAAGCCGGGCCACCTCTCGCGCGTCGGACTAGGCACCTTCGTCGATCCGCGCTTTGGCGGCGGCAAGCTGAATGAGCGCACCACCGAGGATCTGGTCGAGCTGATGCGCATCGGGGATCAGGAGTATCTGTTCTACAAGGCCTTCCCGATCCACGTCGCCATCGTGCGCGGCACCACCGCCGATCCCGACGGCAATATCACCATGGAGCGCGAAGCGCTGACGCTGGAAGCGCTGGCGATCGCCATGGCCGCGCACAACTGCGGCGGCCTCGTGATCGTCCAGGTGGAGCGCATCGCCGAACGGGGCTCGCTCAATCCGCGCCAGGTGAAGATTCCGGGCGTGCTGGTGGACTGCGTGGTGCTGGCCCGCCCCGAAAACCACCAGCAGACCTTTTCCACCCCATACAACCCGGCCTTCTCCGGCGAAGTCCGCGTGCCTGTGAGCAGCGTGGCGCCGATGCCGATGAGCGAGCGCAAGATCATCGCCCGGCGTGCGGCCATGGAACTCAAGCCGAACAGCGTGGTGAATCTCGGCATCGGCATGCCGGAAGGTGTCGCCAGCATCGCCAACGAGGAACGGATCCTCGACCTTCTGACGCTAACCGCCGAGCCAGGCGTGATCGGCGGCATCCCTGCCGGCGGGTTGAACTTCGGCGCGGCGACCAATCCGGACGCGATCATCGACCAGCCCTATCAGTTCGACTTCTACGATGGCGGCGGGCTCGATCTCGCCTTCCTCGGGCTGGCGCAGGCCGATCGCATGGGCAACCTGAACGTATCCAGGTTCGGGCCGCGGTTGGCCGGCGCCGGTGGCTTTATCAACATCAGCCAGAATGCGAAGAAGGTCGTGTTCGTCGGCACATTCATGGCGGGCGGCGGCGAGATCTCGGTCATCGACGGCCAGCTCAAGCTCCACCGCGATGGCATCGCAAGGAAGTTCGTCCAGGAAGTGGAGCATCGCACGTTTTCCGGCCCTCACGCGGCTGCGGCCCTCAAACCGGTCCTCTACATTACCGAGCGTTGCGTATTCGAGTTGAGCGCGCAAGGCCTGGAACTCATCGAGATTGCGCCTGGCGTCGATCTGGAACGCGATATTCTCGCCAAGATGGACTTCGCGCCGATCGTGCGCTCGCCAGCCCTGATGGATGCGCGGATCTTCAGCCCTGAGCCGATGGGACTGCGCGCGGACGTGTTGCGCCTGCCACTGGAAGCACGCGTCAACTACGACGAAGAGAAGAACATCCTGTTCCTGAATTTCGAACAGCTCGAGGTGAAGCGCCCGGAGGACATCGCGGCGATCCGCGCGCAGGTATGCCGCGTCTGCGAACCACTGGGTCATAAGGTCTATACCGTGGTCAACTACGAAGGCTTCGTTCTTGACCGCAGCGTGGAGGATGCCTATGTCGAAATGATCGAGGAAATGGTGCAGCGCTTCTATATCGGCGTGACCCGCTTCACCACAAGCGGCTTCATGCGTGCCAAGCTCGGTGACACCCTCGCCCGGCGCGGGCTTGCTCCCTATATCTATGAGACCGAGGCCGAGGCAGAGGCGTCCTTGCACGATCAACCTGAAAGCCACTGATGCGCACAAGCAGGAGATGCGAACAAGAGCAGCAGCGGGCCGTAACAGAAGCCGCCGTTCATGAAGGCGGCTCCGGAACCAGCTACCACTCGGAAAGCTATCCGTACAACGATGGGGAGGAAATAATGGGTTCAAAAATGACCGAGCCAGATCTGACGCTCTATCAAATGGTTGACGAGGTTCTCTATTACCTCTGGGATCCCATCGGCGTTGCAAATTCCGCGGGTCCCCGGGATGAATATCACAGGCGGTTCCGGGTCGGAAGCGACGGCCGCAAAGCAGCCGGATGCCTCGGCCCTTGCCGATGCCTTCCCGGTGTCGCGCGTCTTCGTGAAAAATGTCGCCGACGGCAGCGCATGGACTACCTCATCGGCGCGTCAAAACGTGCACTGGAGAGGCGGCGTCTCACATGGAATGCCGTCACCATCCCCATCCATTTTTACCGCTGGGCAGTTCTTTAGGTAGAAGCGGGCTTCCGCGCAGGAAGCCATCTGGCTACAGTGCTGTTTGCCCTCGCAACGGAATACTGGTTCCGGCGTTGGAGCAATAATCGAAATCGCGATCGGCTGTGGCTCGGCGTCGACCACCATATTTTTCAGCGGCGCGTGAGTCTTGTAGTAGATTAAAACGGCCGCGGCGACCGCGACTAGCAGCAAGCTTTTGTGCATGTTGACCGCAACCCTGCTTTTAATTATCCACATGCAAGGATGCCACAACCACATCGTCGTCGGTCTGCCGCCCTGCCGGGATGAGGTTCCAGGATGGTCAGATGTGCGAATTGACGCGCAGGCGGGGTGAGTCCGCCCTGCCCGGGTCTGGCAGGTTCGGAACGGACATTCCAACTTGCCGCGACTGACAAGTTTCGCTCTACAGACGTTATGTTAAATCATAAAACGGTGCACTGCGTGGACATACAGTCGGTGGTCGGTCATGCGCACGAGCTGGTCCGCCCTATGTCGCATAGGAGGTGCGCCTTAGCCCCGTCGCCCGACTGCTTTGAGGATGGACTGTCCGCGATGGGTGAGACGAGGGCTTGTTTGGCCTGAGGAGCCTTTCTCTATCGTGACGAGTCGGTGCCCTACCAGCGCATCAATTGCCGTGGGGTCCAAGCAAAAAGGATCAGGACAATCCTTGACCAAGATCAGTGTGGCGATTTCATGGGGACTCAGCATGTTCGCATCCTGTGTTTGTTCGCCTGCATCGCCCGCGCCTTTGGCCCCATGCCTTTGGCGTGTTCACCGTCTACCGCAGAAGTGCCCAGACAGCATAGGCCACGCCCGAGGCCACTAAGCAGGCTGCAAGTGTGAAGTAATATCTCGCCCCATGATGGGGCGCCTGCGCATAAAAATGGTGAACTATCGGCTTCATGTGCCCACCTACGCGACCCAGAGTAAGAAAATTGCCCCTCCACCATTGGCAAGGGCGGGCTTGCTTTCGTTATAGCAAACCATATGCCGGCCATGCTTGATGGCGGCGGCCAAGCTGTGCAGGCGCATCACATCCGACTGCGGAGGCTGAGCCGGCACCGTCAACGAGGCAGAGTCGCGTTCGCTGACCTGTCCCGCGTCGCGGCGGCGTCAGCCTATTCGGCCAGGATCGCTGGTCGGCCCTGCTGAGCACGTCGGCCAGCATTCCGATGGAGGGGCCGACACCAATTTCTCCATCCCGATCTCCCAGGGAATAGTGCAATTGAGCCGGCGCATCACACCCTCTATTCCTGGGTGTAGTTGAGCGAGGGTATCCCGTGGCTGTGGCACGAGGCCGGCCGCTTCGGCCCCACTCCCTGTGTGGTTCTGTCGCAGTAAGGGAGCGAGGGCAAGCAGCCCCCCGGGGTACAACTGGCTTATGCTGCCAGGGAATAGAATTGCTCTGCAGCAGACGGATTGCTCCCTTCGCGGCACTGCATCTGGCCCTTGGCAATCATGTGCATGAGCTCGATGCCGCCCAGCAGGAGGCGCGCGCAGCGAAAGTCCTTGAAGCCCAGCACCGGTCGAGTCAGGCGCTTGATGGCCCGATGGTCCTGCTCGACGATGTTGTTCAGATATTTGATCTGCCGGATGGCGATGGGAGCTTCCCGTTAGGCGTTGATGTCGTGCAGGGTCGCCAAGTTGGCCGGATTGCCGCGATGGTCGCCGAGTCGGGCTGACCGTGGTGCGCGATGGCCTTCTCGAAAAAGCGCCGCGCCGCGGCCTTGTCGCGCTGGGCGCGCAGCAGAAAGTCGATGGTATGGCCCGCCTTGTCGACCGCCCGGTACAGGTATTTCCACTGACCCCGTACCAGGATGTAGGGCTCGTCCATGCGCCAGCTTTTTCCCACTGGGCGCTTGCGAAGGCGAAACCCCTTGTTCAGCGCCGGCAGCAACTTGAGCGCCCAGCGGTGGCCACCGAGTGGGGCGTGTCGACCACCATTCCATTTCGTTGGCGCCGCTTCACTTGTGCTGTGGCGCAGCATAGGCAGGTCGACCAGCCAGATTAGTGTAATTTCTAGAAAGGGCCGGAATTTTAGATTCCCCATGCCTGCGTTGGCTCTTGATTCGGGCGACAAAAAAGCCTAGTGTGGAACTTCGGTGCGCGCTCCCAGCGCTCCTCGCACCGATGCACCCGTTGCCGTTGCCATCGTCCTCCGTGGAACTCGAGCCACGGAGCAGCAGTCGTAGTTCCTTTTTCCACCCACGACAAAGGAGGCCGACATGCTAAGTCCGCATGAAATCGCCGCGCTACTGCTGCTTGGCGATGCGCAGGAGATCCACGACCTCGAACCCGAGCATTTGGACAGCTTGCTGGCCCACAAACTGGTCACGTTCGAGCAGGGTCATGCTACCGGCAATGCCTACGCCCGCCTGACAAGTCAGGGGCATTCCATGCTCGACGCCGTCCGCCGCATTCGGTAACAGTCGGCTCGTGCGGGAAAGCAAACGTCGCGCGTAATCGCAGCGCAGGGCTGACTAAAGTGCTCTCGAGCCCAGAACACCACGTAAGGCGTGGCGCGGGACGGCGGCGACGCATTGTCTGCGACCACCGATTCCTTGTTGAACAGCTGAAAATTCGCGAAGGAAACCAAGGCCCCGCCGCGCGAGTCGCTTGCCCGGGAAAGGCGCTCTCCTCTTCGAGTACGGATCACCAAGATCATGAGCTTGCCTTTCACCACCCTCTCGCCAAGCTTGCACAACAATCCCGGCGTACTGGGTATTTTTGCGGCCCGAACAACGGTCCGCGCATAGGTGTGACACGGGCGCGCGCCAACCGGATCGCGCTCGCGACGCAAACGTTGACCGAACGGCAGGGACCCGCGGTGACCACCATCAGCCTCTTCTTATGTGGTGATGTCATGACTGGGCGAGGAGTCGATCAACTCTTCGCGACGCCGAGCGTGCCTACGCTGCATGAGGGATCCATCGGTTCCGCCTTGGACTACGTCAAGCTGGCTGAGCGTAAGACGGGACCGATATCAAGAGCTGTGAGCCATGCATACATCTGGGGGGATGCGCTGGAGGAATTCGCGCTGCGGCGTCCCGATGCACGCATCATCAATCTCGCGACGGCGATTACGACATCGGAAGACGCATGGCCAGGCAAGCGCGCGCATCACCGCATGCACCCAGCCAATACTGCTTGTCTTGTTACCGCCGGCGTCGACTGCGCCGTGCTGGCGAACAACCATGTGCTCGATTGGGGCTATGCGGGGTTGACTGACACGCTCGCTGCTCTCCGCATGGCAGGTATCGAGACTGCCGGCGCCGGGCACGACGCAAGTGAGGCCGCCCGGCCAGCGATACTCGCACTGCCGAACCAAGGACGGATCCTGGTGTTTGCGTTCACGATGGAGAACGCAGGTACGCCGCACAAATGGATGGCCACGAACAAGCGCGCCGGCGTGAATCTGCTGCGTGACTTTTCACCGGCGAGCGTCGACCGTATCGCCAGACAAATCGCAAAGTTCAAGCGAAAGGGTGACCTGGTGGTCGCTTCGCTTCATTGGGGAGTCGACTGGGGTTACGATCTGGAGCCGGGACAGCAGGCATTCGCACACGGGTTAATCGACGAAGCGGGTGTCGACGTCATCCATGGTCACTCTTCGCATCATGCCAAAGGCATTGAATTACATGCTGGCAAGCTCATTCTGTACGGATGCGGCGATTTTGTGAACGATTACGAGGGTATCGGTGGCCATGATGAATTTGGCGCCCATCTCGCATTGATGTACTCCCTGACCCTCGACAGCGACCATGGCAGACTCACCGACCTGCGGCTGGTTCCGCTGCGTCGTCGCCACTTCCAATTACGGCATGCTCATGAGATCGACTTCTGCTGGCTCACTGAGGTTCTCAATCGCGAGGACCTGAGGTTCGGGACGTGCGTCACGCGCTTGAATCGGGACGAATTTCGCGTCCTTGCGCGCTGTTCTTGAATGCAACAGCGTCAGATATAATGCCTGACGCACGCTTGTCCCGAACTCTGTCTCCATGCTGAAAGTCGCTGCAACGCTGGGAGTGTGGGTGTCGCCTCACACGACGGCAACTGGCGCGTCGACCGGGAAGAACACGGAAGTCGCGACGCCAAAGCGAGCGGCCAGCGCCCGGATCTGGCGCACGTTGAGTTCGCGGCGTCCGTTCAGGACTTCCGAAACCACGCCTTGGCTTCCGATTTCGGGCACTTGTGCCTGCGTGAGATGGTGCTGCTCCATCAGGAATCGCAAGGCATCCACGCCGGTCACCTCGGGGAAGGCGTAATGATCCTCGTCGTAGTCACCAATCAGCTCACCGAGCGTCGCGACCAGATCCGCCAGCGGATGCGCTTCGTCTGCCGCGCCCGCGTCCAGCAGGGCATTCATGGCGGCAACGGCCGCATCGTAGTCGCCTTCCGTGCGAATGGGGTGCAGGGGTACGACTTCGGACAGCGCGCGGAAGTGATCGGTCAGGGCAGCCACATTCAAGAGGGCTTCCATTTGTCGTACTCCTTGTGAGTTAAGACTTCGTGCACATAGAGCATCTGGCAGTCGAAGTGAATTGCGGTGATGAGGCGATATTTATTGCCACCGATGTCAAAGATATAAAAATTTCCCACACGATCCGTAGCGTTGAAAGTTGCCTTCAAGTGGGCGAAGCTGCCGAAGTTGGTGGCCTCGACCAGTTTGCGCCAAGCCTGTAAGGGAACATTGGCATCCGGATATCGGGCCGCGAAATCCACCAGGGCTTTGTTAGAGATTACGCGCATACCCGCAGTATATCTCAAATTGAGATTGATCGCACGTGGAGCGGCGCTGCTGCGGGCCAACCTTGGTCAGCAGGACGCTGGTACCTGCACTATGTCCGATCAAGACCCCAGGCGGAAATGCTCCTCGCTCTGCCCAGCGTTGACCGCCCGCCGCAGCCAGTCCGGCATCTCCCCTGCCCCGTCGTCCGCGCTGCGGTAGCGCACGGCCGTTGGCGCCGCCTCGGTCCGTCCTACCGGCGCGAAGCAACTGGCCGCCACCAGGTCAGCAAGGGTCAAGCCGTGCCGCGCCAATTGTGTGCGCACCCACAGCACGGCCCCGCCCCGGCGGCGAGCGGGTCGAAGTGGGGGACAGGTGGCTCACGACTATGTACCCCCTACACTGCCGCCCGCGCCTTCCCCGTCCGCAGCACATCCCGCCGCCCCCCTCGGGCGCTCTGATGTAGCGGGGGCCTGCCGCCGCACTGGCAAGATGCGGGGCCGATCCCCGCGACTGCCTGCCGCCATCACCGATTCCGCTGATGACAGACCTCCTTACATTTGCGCTTTTTTGATCACTTATGGTATGACCATACCGGAAAAACATCTTTTTGCAGCGCTGATGTCCTACGTGGCCTGACCGTCAACGTTCTATAGCAGGTGTTACCGCTCGATCATGGTAAGCGTCCGAGCGAGGCCGTCCTTGACGAGGCGCTGTAGTGGGCAACTGATCAGCGACGGCCCACGGCAGGAGATCGCTCACGCGATTGACCGGATGGTCGGCAATGCGAGAGATGACGTAGCGCAGATAAGCCTCAGGATCGAGGCCGTTGAGTTTGGTGGTCGCGACCAGTGTGTAGATCGCGGCGCCTCGCTCGCCACCGCTGTCAGAGCCGAAGAAGTTCTTGCGGCCGATCGCTCAGGCAAGCAGGTGGCGACCGGACTGAAGGTGGGGGCGTCGCCCTTACATTGCCGACAGGGATACAGCCTGGGGCCATCAATTAACATCCATCCAAATGGCGAGCGAAGGACGAGCCGATGGTGCCCCTTGCATGCCAGACGCGCACCGCACGTGCGGCAAACACTGGTCCGGGCAACCGCCTCGGCAACCTGTGCCGCGACCATCGTGCGCTGTAACTGACCCAGCAATGATTTTGACTCCACCTGATGCAGGCCCAGCGATCCGGCATTGGATCAGCAATTGCCGGGCGACCGGCCCATGCCCCGGCACGACCGATACGCCTCCCGAAATGAACGGGTGAAAGCCCGTTGACGGTGCGGCTGTGCGAGCGCGATGCCCTGGCGGATCTGCCGGTGCTGCTGCGCCTGGTGGATCAGGGAAAGGCTCAGGTCAGCGAGAAGACATCGCTGCCGGGCACGGTGACGCTGCGTTTGTTGTGCGGGCAACTGTCCGGTAGCGACTACTACTCCGACGACGCGGGCGCCGAGCGGCTCTTTCGTGCGGACGTCATGAAAAGTCATTTGGTTAGAGCTTCTAAGCGCGTATGCTGGAACTGCCACCTTGGCAAGCAACGCACTAGGAGCAATCCATGGCCAAGAGTCAACTACGCAGCACTCGCGAAGCGAAAAAGCCCAAGCAGCCCAAGAAGCCGTCAGTGCCGGCAACCCCGTTCAGCACGGTTCATTCGAGGGTTGGGAACGAAGGTGTCGCCAAGAAGAAGACGTAAATTGGTTGGCCGCGGACACGCGGCACAGTGATCACACGCAACTTGTAACGTTCACCGCAGGGAATTGATATCTCTACATTGAAAGCGCAGACCGCTTCGGGAGGCGCATCATGATCCATCACAACACGGACCCCACTTTTCGCGGGCTTCCGCTCACCGCCGAGCAAGACTCGGAAATTCGTCACTACCTGAACAGGAAGGCCAGGCTGGGCAAGCCATGGAATACCCCCGAGCTGCGCGGGATGCTTGAGGACATGCTGCTGCCGCCGACTACCGAGGACGACAGCCAGAGCGACATCCCGCGCGACGCGTTGGCCGCCGCGGAGCGTGCAGCCGCGTTTGTCGACCAGGATATGGAGCCAATCGAGGCGTATGAGGAATTGCATGCTGCAATGGAAGGAGATACGCACTAGCGCTAAGGACAGGATGCGCGGATCTCATCGAGGCTGCGGGCATGCTTCGGCAAGGCCCACCAGGCAAGCCGGATACATGCATGCAGACCGTTTCGACATCACGAACAAGAAGCTTGCAAAAGGCGTCGGGTCCATACATGCAGGAAAAGGACGATCACCCCGATATCCCCTCCACAGGCTGCCATTTGCCGTCTTGATCGAGCATTTCCGAGTATTCGCATGCTGCCATCGATGCCAAGCCCTCAAATGAACAAGGACCCCCGAAGGAGCCCTTGTCAGTAACTTTTCTGTTTCGAGGTCAGTTACAACCCAAGGCGGCTGTTAGGCGGCCAATGCGAACTTTTCGTCGTTAGCATTTACTTCGATTTAGTTTTAACGTCTTCTCTGACGAGTTGCCTCACGACCCTATCTCCCCCTGTCGAAACCAGGTCAGGCCCATCAGAAGCGCACTGCCCGTGCAATGTGCTTCTGGTGGACCTGGGCGGAATCGAACCGCCGTCCAGAAGGCCTTCAAGAAGAAGGTTTACAACCATTACCGGGAACCTTGCGGCACCCGACCATGCAGATTCTACGCCTCCTGCCGGCAGCGTCAAGGCAGTTTGCGTGCGGCTCTCACCGACTCGAGCTTCATGTGGGGACGCAAGGCCGAACAGATTCAGCAGGAGGCTGCACTCGATGGCCTGTACGTGGTGCGTACGAGCCTGCCGGCAACGGACCTGTCGGCTGAGGCGGCCGCGGCGGCCTACAAGGGGCTGGCGGTGGTGGAGCGGGCCTTCCGTTCGCTCAAGACGGTCGATCTGCAGGTGCGCCCCGTGTTCCATTGGAACGCCGCGCGCGTGCGCGCTCACGTCTTTCTGTGCATGCTCGCTTATTACGTCGAGTGGCACATGCGCGAGACGTTAAAGCCGATGCTGTTTGACGATGAATACGTCGAGCTCGCGCGTGCGGCCCGGCCTTCGCCAGTGGCCAAGGCACGACGCTCGGACCAGGCGAAAGCCAAGGACGCCACCAGGCTTGGCGAGGACGGCTTGCCGGTGCACAGCTTCCGCACGTTGCTCGATGATCTGGCCACGCTCGCGTACAACGTCTGTCACACACCCCTGAACCCGCAAGCAAAGATCGTCATGATCACGCGGCCGACCCCCATTCAAGAAAAGGCCTTCCGCCTCCTCAACATCAGCCCCGTCGCCTGTACCCAGTAATCGACTCGCTCGCGAGCACATAACCGCGAGCAATCAAAGCGTTATGCGCGCCGCGTGCTCAAAGTTCGGTCTAACGTATCCACTGTGCTAAGCGACGCAGGCTGTGAGTGGCGTGATGTGATAAAGGTGACAGTATTCCTCACCGACATGAGTAACTACGACAGCTTCAACACCACTTACGCCGAGTACCTTGGCAGCATGCTCCCCGCTCGTTCCTGCGTGGCCGTCGCGAGCCTCCCGCGGGGTGCTGCTGTCGAAATCGAAGTGGTTGCACGACGAACCGGTGCATGATGACGTGGGCAACGGTGGCAACGGTTTCGGCCCATTCGAGTTCGTACCTCCGGCCTCTCTAATCTTGGCTGTCGGTTGCGATTCGATATGGAGCTGTCCGCTGACGGTCTAAGTTCCGCAGTTCGCCCTCGGCCGGCGAAGGCTAGTGCCGGCCGATTCTCCGCTGTTCGCGCGGCCACAGGCTGAGGCCGTTCTTGGCCACGAGCCGCCGTCCACATATGTCATCGGTCGGACGTTCAGACGTCGGCTCAGCCCTGTAACCCGCCATCCGATTGGAAGAGGTGAGCACCGTTCGTCTTGCAGCAGTTGGATGTCTCAGTCGGGTGGCGCCGACCTGCGCCCTCCCCTCGGCCGCCCCAAGTCGGCCAGAATCGGTCATCTGGCTTGGCGCGTGGGCGGCGATTATCAGCCATGCCCATCTGACGACTGTGCATTGGCAATGTGTGGTCCCGCACCGATGCGCGGAGGAGTTATGTTCAGGATTTCAATTGTCGTGCGACGCTGCTCCAGCAAGGGCGTGATGTTGGATCGGCATCTTAGAGATGCGTACGACGGCACGGACGGGACGCAATTGGGACGAAGGGATGCGGCAATTCAAGCCACTTACCAGCCTGCGGGCCTTCCTGGCCCTATGGGTGCTATGCCGGCACTGGTTCTACGGTTACGGTGTCGACGGCACCTACTTCGATATCGGCTTTACGAGCACGTTCTTCGACCACGGCTATCTCGGCGTGGACGGCTTCTTCATCCTGAGCGGCTTCATTCTCACTTATAACTACGACCCCGGCCCTGGCGGGCGGCTGGACTGGAAAAAGTTCATTGTGGCGCGCATTGCGCGGATTTACCCGGTATACGTCGTTTGCCTGCTCCTGTTTGCCATCGCCGTACTGGCGCGCGACGTTGCCCTGCACACACACATGCTCGGCACGGACGGCTATACGGCGCCGAAGTTCCTGCTGGAGTTATCCCTGCTGAGCGCATGGCGCTACGCTGGGCCGGGTGGCTGGAACGACGTAGCGTGGTCGGTCAGCGCCGAATGGTTTGCCTATGTCTGGTTCCCACTGTACCTGTTGTCGGCGCCGCGCACGGGAAAGGGGCGTATTTTGGCGATGATACTTGTGTCGCTGGCGGCGCTGGGCGCGGTGGAAGCAACTTCAGCCGATCATCTCTCGCTCAGTGGCGGCGTTGCGTGCCTCGTACCGGAGTTTTTGATGGGCGTGCTGCTGTGCCGTCTACGTCAGGCAATGCCTCGCTATGAGGGCCTTCGCTTTGGTGCACTGCTGTCGCTGGTCATTTGCGGGGTTGGCGTGAAGCTGGGGATAGATACGATGTTCGTTGCTGGTGCGGCTGGTTTGGTCTTCTCACTCTCCTATGAAAGGGATGCCTTGACGCGTGTTTTTTCGCTGAGCACACTGGTGTTTCTCGGGGAGGTGTCCTACTGCATCTACATAGTGCAGCGAATACCGCAGTATCTGTTTTCGTTCGTCAGGGGACGGCTACCTGATTTGGCGGCACTGCCGGGCTCGGTGCAAGCCATGCTTCTACTTGCGCTGACGATTGGTAGCGCCATCGCGCTTCATTCCATGGTGGAAAAGCCGATGAGATCGTGGATCAACGGCCTCTTCCGTTCCAGCAGGAGGCCACTCGAGTCACCGCGCGCCCTCAAAGGAGAAGGAGGCTTGCCACGTCTCTGAAGGGTGCGGTGATGGTGGTCCATCACCGCACGTCGATGTGTTAGCGTGTGCAAGCGGCTCCGTTCACTGTCAGTCGGTTTCCGGCAAGTCGTGAGCGAGGCTGCCCCATAAGTCAATTCGTTCGCCTCGTCGGTGTATCAAGAGTTCAGCGTGTTCCCGCTCCGCCTTGGCCGTGGCGGCGGCAACCGCTTGGCGCTGGCCTGGATAGTGGCTAATAGGTTCCCGCTTCCCTTCAACGAATAAAGCCCATCCAACTCGGTCGTGGACTACATGAATACTTGGTGCTGACATGGTGTCATCCTCCTGTACGGCGTCTTTTATTTGTATACCCGCAGATCGACAACAAGCATTCATCACTGATGAAATCTGTGTGCCTGGACACCCAGAAGCTACCAGTCGCCACGCGCCTGCATGGGCAGCTTTTGCATGAGTGGTCTTCAATACCATTGTTGCCTAAATGACTGCTCTGCTGTCCATGTGTGAAGGACCGCTTCAGAGTAACGCTAGCGTCTCTTAAGGGCCGCCCTGAGACCACTGGCAGAGGCGCACAAGGGAGCAAATTCGCATCGCAGATGCTTGTGAATTAGCGCTTTGATGTAAAGACCAGTTTCTCTGCGTCGCATAATCCGCTGCGTTGCTGCGCGCGAGTGCCAACTCAGTCGCAGTCTCGTCCGCGGCCGTTCTTCTTCGACTTATGGTGGCTACTGCCAACCAGGCTCGCTCCGCTGTTCAAAGTGCTCATACGCGGCCACCAAGCCGTTCAGCACTTCCGCGGACGTTTCGAACAACGCTTTCGCCTTTGGATCGTCGACCCGCGCGACATCCATGCGCATATGTTGCAGGGTGTCGTTCAGCATTGCCTTGATCTTAAGTGCGTGATGCCGAGGATCTGTGTCCGGATACTGCTTTTGGTCTGCCATTTCGGTGCTCCTAAAGTAACTTCAGTTTCAGACAACTCCATGACTTCGTTCTACGCCAGGCGGTCGGCAATCGATGTCGGGTTCACGCTGACATCGGCTACTCGTCCGTAACCTGGCTGGCCGGTGAAGTGTCATAAAAGAAGCGTATGATTGCGTTCATAATCGAAATTCGATATCGCTCGGATGCCTAGGACCGCCTCGGACGTCCGAGACCTCTACGCAGGCTTGATTCGCCTCCATGTTCTGCACCATGCAGCGCGTGAGCCCATCTATGGCTTGGCCATGATGGAGGAGCTCACAAGGCACGGCTACAAGCTGAGTCCGGGCACCCTGTATCCGCTCCTGCACGGATTGGAGAAAAAGGGTTACTTGAAGTCAACAATGGAACGCGATGGCCGAAGTGGTCGTCGTGTCTATCGCATTACCGCTGTCGGGCGACGAGCGTTGTCAGCTGGCAAGGTCAAGGTCCGAGAACTTTTTGGTGAGCTGTTCGAGGACCAAGAACACAACTAAGGCAGAAGTAGCCGTTCACATCAGAGTCGCCCGTCCATGGAATCCAAAGGCATAACAACGGTCATACGCCCCAGCGCTGCCGTTGAAGTTCTTGCAGTCTTTCTTAAGCTGGGCTTAACGTCATTCGGTGGCCCGGTCGCGCACATTGGATACTTTCGACGGGAGTTTGTTGAACGCCGCCGCTGGCTTGATGATGAGGCATTCACCGATCTCGTCGGACTGTGCCAGTTTCTGCCGGGGCCTGCCAGCAGCCAGGTCGGGTTTTCAATCGGGCTACTCCGGGCTGGCTGGCTCGGCGCACTTGCCGCTTGGTGTGGATTTACCCTTCCCTCCGTCTTCTTGTTGCTGGCCTTTGCCGTCATAGCACCAAGCCTCGGCGGACCGGTCGGCACAGGTCTGATCCATGGCCTGAAGCTGGTTGCGGTCGCGGTAGCGGCTCAGGCCGTGTGGGACATGGCCAGGCGCCTCTGCCCGGACTACCGACGTGCCGCCATCGCGCTCGCCTCGCTGGCGATGCTCAGTGTCTTGACCACGGTCTATGCTCAACTTCTGGTCATCGCCCTGGGGGCCCTGTTCGGACTGTTGCTGTGTCAGCCGGACCGCACCGCACAGGCGGCCAGCCGACAGGCGCATGCAGAGGAATTTCGCGTGTCGCGTGTCACGGGAGCCATGGCGCTGGCGCTGTTCTGCGTGCTGCTCTTTGGTCTTCCTTTGCTGGCGGCGGACACGGGCCGGGCCATTCAGGTCTTCGATGCGTTCTACCGTTCCGGCGCACTGGTGTTCGGCGGCGGCCACGTGGTGCTGCCGCTGCTGCAACAGCAAACGCTCGCCACCGGGTGGGTAACACCGAATGACTTTCTCGCCGGCTACGGTGCCGCACAAGCCGTGCCTGGCCCGCTGTTCACGTTCGCTGGATTCCTCGGCTGGATGCTGGCGGGAGCACCCAATCACTGGGCGGGTGCTGCCCTGGCGACGCTGGGGATCTTTTTGCCGGGCTTCTTGCTCGTAGTTGCAGCGTTGCCGTACTGGCAGGCACTGCGGGCACGTTCCTCCATGGTTGCTTTGCTCAGCGGGGTCAATGCAGCGGTAGTCGGACTGCTTGCGGCCGCACTGTATTCGCCGGTCTGGACCAGCGCGATACTCTCTCAACTGGATTTCGCGATTGCCACGGTCTGCTTCTTCCTGCTGGTTCGCTGGAAGATCCCACCGCTCGCGGTCGTTGTCGTGTGCGCGCTTGCCGGTATTGCACAAGGGCTGCTGCATTAGAGATACGCCATCATCCTAGCCACTCCGGCGTAGCCATTGTGCCGGCGGGATTGGCTGATCGTGCTCTCATCCAATACGGCAGCGCCACCAGGCGCAAGGCGATCGCCTTGAAGGAGGCCGTATGCCGATGGATCGTCGTGGATTTCTCAGGCTGAGCAGCGCGGCTGCCCTGGGCAAGGCTGTCGCCGGCGTCGCCCATGGCGCCGCGCCGCCCGCCGCAGCCACCGCCGCCGCATCGGGCTCGGACAAGGCCGATTATGAACTGCGGATCGGTCGCAGCCTAGTCGAACTGGCCCCCGACAACATTGTTTCGACGAAGACCTATAACGGTCAATTTCCTGGTCCGCTGCTTCGCTTCAAGCAAGGTCAGTCGGTAACGGTCGATGTCTACAACGACACGGAGACGCCGGAGCAGTTGCATTGGCATGGGCAATTTTTGCCTGTGGATGTCGACTGTGCCGCCGAGGAAGGGACCCCGTACATCCCTGCCGGCGGCATGCGACGACTGTCATTCGTCCCGGGCCCCAGTGGCTTTCACACGCATGTGGTCGCGGGCGCAGATCTCGCAAATGGGCAATACACGGGTCTCGTAGGGCCCGTGTATATCGATCCCAGGAGCGAGCCGGGGAGCGCGGCGAGTCGTCAATGCAGGCATCGTTGAAGCAGGGGCAGCCGAAAGGCTACGAGGTGAGCTACCGCAGCTCTGCCATCAACGGCCGCGCCCTGGGACATGGCGACCCGATCCGGGTCAGGGCCGGAGAACGGGTTTTGTTCCACATACTCAACGGCAGCGCTACCGAGAACCGCAGCCTGGTATTACCGGGCCACACATTCAAGGTGATCGCGCTAGACGGCAATCCCGTTCCTCGCCCAGCCGAGGTGCCCGTTCTCTGGCTTGGAACGGCTGAGCGGATCAGTGCAATCGTCGACATGAAGCAGCCTGGCGTTTGGGTAATGGGTGATCTCGACGATGACGATCGCTCACGGGGTATGGGCATCGTCGTAGAATACGCAGGGCACCGCGGCAAACGGCGTTGGGTCAAGCCCAAGCCATTCCATTGGGACTACCGCCGCTTTGCGCTGCCCAGACGGACAACCAGCGCGCCCAATGAGACAATCGAGATGACGTTCGCGAAGCAGAACGCTGCAGACCATGGCTTCAATCGTTGGACAATCAATGACGTTGCATTTGACATGCATGCGATGAAGCCAATGTTTTACCTTCAGCGTGGAAGGCGCGACAGACTGTGGATGCATAACGCCAGCGACGACATACACCCGATGCATCTGCATCGCCATAGCTTCGAAATCGTCAGCGTGGCGGGACAGCCGACAGCGGGAATCATCAAGGATGTTGCAATGCTTGGCAGCTACCAGACCATGGAGGTGGATTTCACCGCCGACCAATCTGGTCTTTCTTTTTTCCACTGCCATATGCAGTTGCACATGGACTTCGGCTTCATGGCGCTGTTCGATTGCTCTTGATGCGGCTACGAGTCAATGTCGTCGCTTGCCCAGTTGGCAGCCATGCCAACGTCGGCCACGTTGCCGATTTCGGCCGCTTAAATGCGCCGGTGTCAGTGGCCGGATTGTCGCGAAAAGCCTTTCGGAGGCGGCGATGCCGCTTGACGAGATAATTTCATGAACGTGAAATTACGGATTGGGTACCGCTCATCTGCCTCTGTCGCGTGTCCAGGTCGACAAAGCGGGGACGAACCATGCCTAATTGCCTCGGCGCTTTGCTGTGGACAGCCCGGCAGCTTCACGCAAGCAGCGTGAACTGCTGGACTGATCGGACGCTCTCCGACTCAAGACTCCCTGCAACGAGCGCGTGGCGGCTCGTCAGCATCCGCCGCGTCCGCGGGACTGTGCCGATTCTGCAGGCGGTGATGCATCGTCTCGCAGCGGATCAACATCATCGCCGCGGGTTCCTCATCCGCGCCGTCAGGTTCCGCGGCGACTCGCAGATAGACTTGCCGTGAGACAGCGGCGATGATCACAATGATGGCGCCGACGCCGAGTGCTCGGACGGCGTTGCGCAGGTATGGCGCCATGGCGAAATTACAGTGGATAAGCAAGAGGCGATGGGAGCCCCACCCGGTGCTGCACCGGCTCCACGCGCCTCGGCAAGAAGAAGCAGCCCGGCCGAGGGCAGGCCGGGCTTCAGAGGATCGCTGCAGCGGGATCAGACGGAAGCCGAAGTCTTCTTCGAGGCGGCACGAGCCGTCACGCCGACCTGCTGTGCGGCATTCGTTGCCACAGTGGCGACGGCCTGGATATTGGATTCAGCAATTACCACGGCCTGCGTCGCGGCCTTCTCCACCGACTCATAGGCATTGTCGGCGGCAGCAATAGCCGACTTCACGATCGCCACGGCCGATTCCGTGCCGGCCGGCGCATTCTTGGCGAGGTTGTCGACACTCTCTCGCAGTTTCTGTGAGCCCTCAGTCAGCATGGCCTTTGCCACTTTGGCGAGCTCTTTCTGTGTTTCCAATGTGATCTCATAGACTTGGCGGGCGTATGCCATGGCCTTCTCGCCAGCCGGCTGCACCAGCGACACGTGAACCTCGAGAAATTCCCGCGGCTCTTTGGCAGAGAGCGCGCGCCTAACGCCGTCCAGATTTTCCGTCAGAGCCGCTTTCGCAACCTGCATATTCAGCTCAACGAGCTTCTCATAGCCTTCGATGGCCTTGGATGTCAGGCTGCACAGGGATTCGAGGTTGGATTGATGTACCGCCAAAATTTGTTCTTGAGTAAGGATCACGCTGCTCTCCGATGGTGAATGATGTCGCAAAATAAGGGGGGCACGGTGTCGCTAATGAACCATGTCCCGCCCCCCTCGGTTATTGCATGTGCTGCCCGCCGTTGATCGCAATGTTGGATCCGGTCACGTAGGCCGCATCCTCGGAGCACAGATAGGCAACCAGGGCTGCCACTTCCTCGGGCTTGCCAAGGCGCCCCACCGGAATCTGAGGCAGGATCTTGGTATCCATGACCTCCTGCGGCACAGCGGTGACCATCTTGGTCGCCAGGTAACCCGGAGAGATCGTGTTGACCGTCACCCCCTTGCGAGCCACCTCCAGCGCGAGCGACTTCGTGAACCCGTGCATACCCGCCTTCGCGGCCGCATAGTTCGTTTGCCCGAACGCACCCTTCGAACCATTGATGGACGAGATATTGATGATGCGCCCCCAGCCCCGCTCCACCATGCCTTCGCACAGAGGCTTGGTCACGTTGAACACCGAATCCAGGTTGGTGCGAATCACAGCGTCCCAGTTGACCTTGTCCATCTTCTTGAAGGCCATGTCGCGGGTAATGCCGGCGTTATTCACCAGGATGTCGACCTGCCCGATCTCGGCAAGAATCTTTGCCACCGTTGCCTGGCAGGCATCATAGTCCGCAACGTCCATCGCGTACGCACAGAAATTGCGGCCGGCAGCTTCCATGGTGGCGAGCCAGCTTTGCACATGCGGGTTCCCTGGCGTATGAGTCACGACCACGTCGTAGCCGGCGTCGTGCAGCCTGAGGCTGATGGCCTCCCCCAAACCGCCCATACCGCCAGTCACCAATGCAATGCGTTTCGTCATCCTGCGTGTCTCTCACAAAGTTAATTTGACCCCTTTCTTCCAGTCGTCCCGATTCTGTGTTCGGCTTTCGATCACTACTACCACGTATGCACGTGGCGCCAACAAATAACGCTGCCGCGCCAGAGTAGCGCGGTGATTTTTCCGTTCTGTGTCATTCGACTATCTGGGGCACTGAAGGCTAGATACCGGCGTAACCGGACAACCCTCTTTTTGGGTGATGGCGCTGCAATCACCACAGCCGGGAGGTAAGGCGCGCGAGCCAACCGCGCAACTCATCTGCGCCGATGTCTTGAAACTTACCGCAGAGAACCAGCGCGAGATCCGACTGAAGCGTCCCGAGCATGGCTGCAGCGTCGGACAAGTTAATGCCCGCGGCTCTCATGCATACCGTCATGTCCTTCACGATTTCCGCTTTTAACGGAATTTCCTCGGCGTCCGCAAAGCCAAGCTGCGCGTAGACATTGGTCGTTCCATACTCGAATCGAAACACGGGCCCTTTTACCTTGTTGTTTTGAACTTGGCCCCGGAGCGTCGCTGCGCTCGTAGGGTGCCGGTTGAGGGCAGGATTATTGGTGCATACATTCGATAAGACAATCGGGGAAACACTAAGACGCTTATGGCCACAGGTAGCCCACGGATCCAAAGCGATTTCATCATCTCGTAACATGGACAAGGTGCTGGAGGCAGCCTACCTGGTCGGGCTAACCATCCAGAATGCGTGGAGGGCTCTACGTGACCTGGTCGCGACCTGCGCTGGCCAGCCAGCGAGGGCGACCTCACCGCCCACTGAGGGTCAAGGCCATGTGAAAACGTCCAGCCCCCAGGGTTCTTCGGGGGCTCCTTGCGCCAAATTCTGCGATCGCTAGCTCACACAATCAAACTCCAGATCACCCCTGGCAGACTAGAGGGGGATCATAAAAAAGAATCCCGTCCCCACCTGGGACCTCTAAACCCTCGGTCTATTCTGGCAGGCCGAGGGATTTTTCTGTTCCCAACACCGCCCACAGCCAGAATATCGTGACCCCGCAAGGAGTTGACTATGCCGACATCCCGGGCATCTGGTCAGCCGAACAAGTGGCTGGCTGGAAGCGAGTCACCGATGCCGTGCACGCCGCCGGTGGACGCATCGTCCTGAGCATAGGCGCGCTTGGGGCATACCAGGCTGACGTGGCCGCCGGCCGCGATCGCGCTAGGTGCCACCGGCAGTTCGCTAAACCGCTCGAGATATGGCAGCGGAGAGGGGTCGGGAAGGAGACAACTCCAGCAGGAGGGATATCGGCTTGAACTGTGGGAGATGACACTCAGAAGATCAGTTTGGAGAACGCCCTCCTGCCACCGGGTTCCGCGGAGTGCTAAGAAAAGTGCGCGAAGTGGCGCCTGCGGAGCAGTCCAATAAATTCCGTGCTTTGCCCCGGGTTATTGAGCACTTACTCGCTTCTTCTGCAAGCTCTTGAATCACAAGCGTTTTTGGAGCCCAACCGTATCAATCTGCACAAGAAGGACGATTACCCCTACTCGCACGGACGCGTCGCGACGGCTGAATCATATCAAGATGTGATATAAAACCCGCCTCGTAAACGGCGAGAGCTCGGGCCGTGGGCATCCCCTACATTGGGGGATGGAAGCGAAGCATCGCCCGATGGCAATATCATTGCGCTGGTGGTTGCGACCCGCCAGCAGACGCTCCGCCCTCGGCATTTCCACGCCGAGGGCTTTCTTTTTTTGCGGGTCATCGACGACAAGCAGCTAGCGCGGCAGCAAGCCCGCCGACGGTCTTTGCGGTCACTAGCCGTTGATGGTTCGTTCTAGGTTCTCGACCCTTGCAAGAATATCTTCGAACGAAGGCGGGTTCTCATCGAACATCATTGGCGCCATCGCCCGGTAGTCAATGCGCAGGTCCTTGATGCGCGTCGCGTTCGGGATGAGCTGTAAGCTGCCGGGCCGTGCGAGGTCGTAACGGGCCCAGCTCGACCGAAAGAACGTTGCTTTGTGCGTCACGACTTGTGTGAGAAGGCCGAAGTCGGTTGCGGCCTGCTTCCCCTCCTCGGTGTCGGACAGCATGGCGAGGTCGTAATAGTGTCGCGAAAAATACTGTGGTGTCGGCGCCTCCATTGGGCGGTGTGCCTCCGCATGCAATGCAGTGGCCTTCTCCCAGAAAGTACGCCGTGCGGATAGCACCGTCACCGTACAGGTGGAGTCTTCGAAGAAGCTGGGATAGTCCTCCGCCGCGTAAGGGCGAATCACTCGCTGCTCGGTCGGCCACGGATCACCGCGTGCGCCAAGCTCGAGCTTTACCCGCGGGGTGATGTAAGCCATGCCCTCGTATTCGGAGGCCTGTAGTGCGGTCGGGTAATGGAAGTTCACCGTCTGCGCGTCGGCGGGGTCGATCTCCAGGGACCACCGCCCCTGGGTCGGCTCGCCCAGTTGCTCGACGATCGCGGCTCGAAGCGCAGGTAGCAGCTTCTGGGCAATATGGTCCTCGACATCGCCTATCAGGTCTTTGATGAGCTGGTTCGCTTGCTTCCGGCTGACTCCCTCCATTTCGGGATCGCGGTCGCCCGTATAGCCGAGGTCGGCTCGATCGAAGGACAGATCGATATCCTCGGAGAAGCGGCGGATGGCGCCGAACGCCTTGGATAGCGATGTTCCGCCTTTGAAGACGAGGGCCGCAGCGTCATGGCGCTGCAGGCCGAACAGTCGCTTTAACGTCCAGCAGACCCAGAAGTCCTTTTCGATGATCGTATTGGCGACCCCTCGACCGGCGCCAGTTTCGCCAAAGAGAGCGGCTCGATCATCCGCCGGCAGCTTGGCGACTTTATCCATCGATCTCACCCGTTGCCGCGTTAGCAATCGATACGAGGGTCGGTCGCATCCAGGCGGGCGCCTGGATCGCGGTCGATGCGAGCGTCCGCTTGTCGCTGGCCGACAGACGACTCGCTGCGACTCGCACAACGTCCGCTGCACGCACGGACCCCACATGACGGAGCGCCTGAAACACGGTGCCCGCCGCACTGCCCGGAGCAATCAAATGCTTGGGCGAAGCATGCCGCAGATCGACGACGCGCTTGCCGAGCACGACACGGCGAGAGGGGCCGTTGGTCAGATAAGTCGTTTTCGCTGGAACCTGCGTGGTCAGCCCCAGAACATTTGCCGCGCGTGCGCCGGCGATCTGTACTTGAGACCCGGTCTCCCGCGCAAGCGCCTGCGCCACGTCATCAGGCGCCGGGGAAAGCGGGCCAAGCTTCGGGTGAACTTTGGGAAAGTCGTACAGGCCCCGTGCCAAACGACGGAGCTTTCCGCCTTTCGTCAACCGTGAAAGGGCCTGGTCAATGGCTGCCCTACCCCCTACGTCCAGGAAATCACTGGGTGTGAAAACTCCCCCACGCCCGGCAGCGCGGGCGCGCCTCATGATCTGGTCCGGAACGGATGGTGTGGTCGCTTTCATAAGTCAGAAATTAACCTATTTTTTTCTGACATACAAGCGCCGCCGCGCAAGAGTTTGAACGTGTCGTTTGTGGCACATATCGCTTCTGTAAATGCAGCATTATGCACAAATTCTGTGCAATGGCATAATTGCAGTCATGGCTCCCCGACTCAAAACCCTGTCACTCACCGGCGCTCCCATCTGGCGCGGAAACGGCACCCGATTTTGTACAGGTGACCACTGTATAAATATACAGTAGACTGTTAGCAGGAGCCCTCATGCTGACAGTCGCCCCCGAAACCATCCATCCATCACTTTGGCTCGCCTCGCAACTGGCCCGCGGCTACAAGCGCGCGCCGTGTCGACCGGACATCCCTCGCTGGACCGCGAATTGCCCGGCGGCGGCTGGCCGATTGGCGGCCTGACAGAACTGCTCCAGCGCCAGCCCGGGATCGGTGAACTGCGCCTGCTCCGCCCCGCCCTGGCCGCCCGCTGCGGACGCCCGATCGCACTGCTGACGCCACCGCACGCCCCACAAACGCTGGCGCTGGCCAACTGGGGCATCCCGCCGGAGCAACTGCTCTGGGTCGCCGCCGAGCGCACGGCCGACGCCCTGTGGGCAGCCGAGCAGATGCTGCGCGCCGGAACCTGTGGCGTCCTCGTCCTCTGGCAGTCGCACCTGCGCAACGACGCCCTGCGGCGGCTGCATCTGGCCGCTCAATCGTCGGACACGTTGTTCTTCGTCGTGCGCCCGAGCGCCTGCGCACGGGACGCCTCGCCCGCGCCGTTGCGACTGGCGTTGGAGCCGGCCGCCGGCGGCGTTCGGGTCCAGTTCGTCAAGCGCCGCGGGCCGCAGCAGGAGTCGCCATTGCTTCTGACGCTGGAACCCTCCCCCATTCTGCTGTACCGCCATGCTGCGCCTCTGGATCTGCCTGCGCCTGCCGTGCCTGCCGCTCGAAGTCTTCCGGCCGAGCTGGTCCACTGAGCTGGCCGTCGCCGTCATCGAGCGCGAACGCGTGCACTTGGCCTCGCCACTGGCAGTCAGCGCCGGCGTCAGGCTGCAGATGCGCCGCGGCGGCGTGCAGACCATCGCACCCCAGACTATTCTGTACGAGCGGGACACCTGCGCCGAGGCAGCGGCGCAGGCGCGGGTCACCATGGCGATGCTGCAGTATTCGCCGAACGTGGTGGCGGCCGACGAGGCCGCGGTCCTGATCGACGTCAGCACCACGCTTCGGCTCTTTGGCGGACTGCACAAGCTGCGCGGCCGGATGCGGGCGACCGTACAAGCGATGGGATTCAGTGCAGTCGTGGGCTGCGCGCCCACGGCGCAGGGCGCTTGGCTGCTTGCGCGCGTCGGGGGCGGCACCTCGCTTCGGATGCCCTCGCTGCAGCGTCGGATCGCTGGCCTGCCGGTACACGTTCTCCCGGAGGCTCGCCCGTTCGCCGAATGGCTCGATGGCCTCGGCTGCCGCACCCTGGGCGATCTGCGCCGGCTGCCACGCGCCGGCCTGCAGCGACGATGCGGGGGCGACATTGTCGCGGCGCTGGACCGGGCCCACGGCGAAGCCCCGGAAATATTCACCTGGGCCGAGGCGCCGCCCGCCTTCGATGCCGCGGTGGACCTGCCGGACCGTTTGGAGAACGCCGAGGCGGCCCTGGCCTATGCCCGCGGCCTGCTGGTGCAGATGGTGGGCTGGCTGACCGCCCGGCACCTGGCGATCCGCCGCTTTGGCGTCGAACTGCGCCACGAGCGCGGCCGCGCCGCGGTCGCACCCACCAAGCTCGAGATCGCGCTCGCGGAACCCAACTGGCATGAAGAGCATCTGGTTCGCCTGGTGAAGGAGCGGCTGGCACGCCTCACCGTTGAAGCCCCGATGATCGCCGTGGCGGTGTCCGCGCTCGAGACCGAGCCGGTGGCGCCGCCCAGCGGATTGCTCTTCCCCGAGCCCGGCGGCACGCCCGCCGACCATGCGCGCTTGCTGGAACTGCTGGTCGCGCGTCTGGGCGCCGACCACGTGCGCCAGCCCTGCCTGCAGGCCGACTACCGGCCCGAGGTTGCCAACGGCTGGCAACCGGCGACCGAGAAGCCCGGGCGGTCGCCGCTGCCGGCGGCCCTGCCCCGCCCGACCTGGCTGCTCGGTAAGCCCGTCCCGCTGCTCGAGCGCGACCACCGGCCGTTCTACGGCTCACCACTGCATCTCGTGTCACCGCCCGAGCGCATCGAAGCGGGCTGGTGGGGCGGCGAGCTGTTGACGCGCGACTACTACGTGGCCGAGGCGCATGACCACACCTGCTACTGGATCTTCCAGGAACGCATGGGCAGCCGCGAGGGCGATGCGGCGCGCTGGTACCTGCACGGCCTCTTCGGATGACGGGATGCCAGAGATCACCGACCCAGGCCTGCCCGCTTATGCGGAGCTGCACTGCCTGTCCAATTTCACCTTCTTATCAGGCGCCTCGCGTCCCGAAGAGCTTGCCGAGCGCGCCGCGCAACTGGGCTATCACGCACTGGCCATCACCGATGAATGCTCGCTGGCCGGCATCGTGCGGGCGCACATCGAGGCCAAGAAGGCTGGCGTTCGGCTGGTCGTGGGCGCGTCGTTTCGCCTGCAGAATGCCGATGGGTCGCCTGCCCTGTCCTTCGTGGCGCTGGCCCGCAACCGGGAGGGTTACGGCAACCTGTGCGAGCTGATCACGCTTGGGCGCATGCGGGCCGGCAAGGGCTCGTACGTGCTGACGCCGCGGGACCTGGCCATGCCAGAAGCTCCGCAACAACATTTGAAAGGTCTGCCGGACTGTCTGGTGGTCTTCACGCCGGACTACGACACTCCGGCCGAGAAGCTCGACGCCCAGGCCGCCTGGGTCAGCGCCACGTTCGCCGGGCGGGCCTGGATGGGATTGAGTCTGCTCTATCGGCCGATGGATGACATCCACCGCGGCACCGTCGAAGCGGCCGCGGCGCGGCACCACCTGCGCATCGTCGCCACCGGCCAGGTCAACCTGCACGTGCGCTCGCGCAAGCCCTTGCACGACGTGCTGACCGCGGTCCGGGTCGGGCGCCCGGTGTCGGCGTGCGGCTACCACCTGACACCGAATGCCGAGCAGCACCTGCGCTCGCGGCTGCGTCTGGCGAACATCTACCCCCATCGCTACCTCACCGAATCGGTACACATCGCCAACTTGTGCCAATTCTCGCTGGACGAGCTGCGCTACGAATATCCCGACGAACTGGTGCCGGACGGCGTCACGCCAGCGGAATACCTGCGCTCGGAGACCTTTGTCGGTGCGCACCGCCGCTTTCCGCAAGGCATCCCGCTCGCCGTTCAGCAGCAGATCGAGCATGAGCTCGCCCTCATCCGCGAGATGTCGTACGAGTTTTATTTTTTGACGGTTTTTGACATCGTGCGATTCGCGCGTTCTAACGGCATTCTGTGCCAGGGTCGGGGCTCCGCGGCCAACTCGGCCGTTTGCTACTGCCTGGGCATCACCGAGGTCGACCCAGCGCGGGGCAACCTGCTGTTTGAGCGCTTCATCTCCAGGGAGCGCGGCGAGCCGCCCGACATCGATGTCGATTTTGAGCACCAGCGGCGCGAGGAGGTGATCCAGTACCTGTACCGCAAGTATGGGCGCGAGCGCGCCGCCTTGACCGCCGCCGTGTTCACCTATCGCCCGAGGAGCGCGCTGCGCGATACCGGCAAGGCCCTGGGCATCGATCCGGCGATTGTCGACATGGTGGCCAAGTCCCACCACTGGTTCGATAGCAAGGGTGATTTGCTCAAGCGCTTCAACGAGAGCGGCGTGGACCCGGACGCGGAGTTGTCCCAACGGTGGGCCAGCATGGCCGTGGCCCTGCTCGGCTTCCCGCGGCACCTGTCGCAGCACACCGGCGGCTTTGTGCTGTCCCGCGGCAAGCTGTCCCGCCTGGTACCGATCGAGAACGCCGCCATGGCAGACCGCAGCGTGATTCAGTGGGACAAGGATGATCTCGACGCCCTGGGCCTGCTCAAGGTGGACGTGCTGGCGCTGGGCATGCTGTCTGCAATTCGCCGTGCGTTGGACCTGGTGGCGCGGCAGCGTGGCGAGGCCTTTGAGCTGCAGGACATTCCCGCCGAGGATCCCGCCACCTACGACATGATCTGCAAGGCCGACACCGTTGGGGTATTCCAGATCGAGTCCCGGGCCCAGATGTCGATGCTGCCGCGCCTGCGGCCGCGCACGTTCTATGACCTCGTCATCGAAGTGGCGATCGTGCGGCCGGGGCCGGTGCAAGGGGGCATGGTGCATCCCTACCTGCGCCGGCGGCAGGGGTTGGAGCCGGTCAGCTATCCGAGTCTGGAGATGGAGCAAGCCCTGTCCCGGACACTTGGTGTGCCGATCTTCCAGGAACAGGTGATGCAGGTGGCGATGCTGGCGGCCGGCTTCACCGCTGGGGAAGCGGATCAACTGCGTCGCGCCATGGCGGCCTGGAAGCGAAAAGGTGGCTTGGAGCGATACCACGAACGCATTGTGACGGGCATGCTCGAGCGCGGCTACGATCCGGAGTTCGCGGAGAGCATCTTCCGGCAGATCCAGGGCTTTGGCGAGTACGGCTTTCCGGAAAGCCATGCAGCAAGTTTCGCACTTCTCGTCTACGCGAGTGCCTGGCTCAAGTGCCACGAGCCTGCCGCCTTCCTCTGCGCCATGCTGAATAGCCAGCCGATGGGCTTCTACACGCCATCCCAGCTGGTGCAGGACGCAAAGCGCCATGGCGTCACGGTTCTTCCTGCTGATGTGACAGTGAGTGGCTGGGACGCCAGCCTGGAAAGTCACGAAGGCTCGGTGCTGGCCGTACGCCTGGGCCTCTCGCAGCTGAGGGGCATGCGCCGCGAAGCGGCCGAACGCATCGAAACGACACGCGCACTCCGGCCCTTCGCCTCCGTCAAGGATCTCGCTCGCAGAGCGTCGCTAGACCGGCACGATGTCAATGTACTGGCCGCTGGCAATGCGTTGATTGGCCTTACCGGTAGTCGGCGTCAGGCGATGTGGCAGGCGGCCGCAGCAATCCCTGACAAGGATCTGCTGCGGCCCGCGGATCTGGACGAGCCAACACCCGAACTCCCACAGCCAACGGAAGGCGAGGAGATCGTCAGCGACTATCGCTCGCTCGGCCTCACGCTGAACCGCCACCCGCTTGCCCTGCTCCGCCACAAGCTTGCCGCGTTGCGCTTTGTGCCCGCCGATGTGCTTGCCACCTATGCGACGCGGCAGATTGCCCGTGCCTGCGGAATCGTGACCGTACGGCAGCGCCCGAGCACGGCTAACGGGGTGGTGTTCTTGTCGCTGGAGGACGAGACTGGCACCGTCAGCGTCATCGTCTGGCCGTCCGTGATGGAGAAGTACCGACGCGAGGTATTGACTGCCTCCCTGCTCGGTGTCTATGGCCAGTGGCAATGCGAAGGCGAGGTGCGACACCTGATCGCGCAACGCTTTGTCGACTTGTCGCCCATGCTTGGATCCCTGGACACCGCGAGCAGGAATTTCTGCTAACGGTATTCTCGTTGCCCTCATCAGGAAGGCTCTCGCCCACGTGAGGCCTGGAACTCGGCGATGAATTGGATTGCCTGTTCGCACTGATCAAGCGAAAGGGCATGGAGGCTGGGGCTGTCGACTGGAATGTGGAGCGATGCAATCAGCCACTTCATTGCCTTGCCCCGCGCCTCAAAGGCGTTGACACCGTCGCGCCGCATCTTCGCCGTGACCAAAGGCTCGAGGGCATCGTGCAGTCGGCTCTTCTTTTCGCGTAATGCCGCGTCGGCCAACCTTCCAAGCGGGGTGTGTTGCTTGCTTCGCGCACGCACGCCGATCCACGCCTGGCACGGGGAGCAGATCCACACAGGCCCGTGGTCCTCCAAATAGGGGTATGCCTCTTCTCCCACGCGGGCAAGAACCGCCTTCCCGCCGCAGTAATCGCAGAGGGGCTGAGGAGGAGCAGGTATCGGTCGGCCAACACGCATCAATGACCCTGAGTTGCGCAGTGCAGGAAGTGCGAGATTCTACGACATGGAATCGGGACCCTTCGTTCCCTACGCTGCCAGCTGGTGCTCGTAGTAGGGCTGGTTTCGGTCGTCCAGGATTGCATCGAGCGCAGCCAAGTTCTTCGCGCCGGGATTTAACCAGGGTTCCACATGCTCGGGCTTGACTGGCACGATACAACGATCATGCCCTGCGGCCGACACCTCAGCGGGCGGCTCGTCGGTAATGGCAGCGAAGGAATAGAGATCGGCCTCGCCCTCTCCTCTTTTGCTGAACGACCATAGACACGCCACCAGCATGTCCTGCCGCGGCTCGGGCCTGAACTCCAAAACTACGTTCTCTTCCGGCTCGCCAGGCGCCAGCTCTCGCTGCTCCATCCGATGCCGTGCGACATCTTCGTAGAAAGCATTGACGATCATGATGCCGTGTTTATAGCCATATAGCTGTCGCCATGCCTTCTTCAAATTGTCGCGTCTTGCATTGTATGAACCAAGTTTCTGGCGCTCCATCGCCGGCGTCCACCCTGGCAGCCTGCACTGATAGCGCATCGGAATCACAACCCGCTGGCCGTCCTGCACCACCATCACAGGCGCGTAATGCCCCGGGAAAATACGCGAGTCCCGATCCATCAAATCGGCTCGCTGCAGGTCGGCAAGATTGCGCTGTGCCCTCGCGATCTTGTCAGTCGCGATGCGCTGATCGTTCTCCGCCTTCTTCGTCGGCTTGGCTGCCAATGCGCGCTCCGCGGCCGTCAGCCGGGTCTTCTGCTGGAACAGCTCCGTTTCCAACGCTCTCGCCTGATCTTTGTCACCCGCCGCCACAAGGTCGGCGACAGCGCGCTCCTTTTCGCTGGCGGCGGAAAGGAATGCGGCACGCATTGCCTTAGGCAGTTTGGACCAGCCGCCGTCTCTGCGCTTCTCCCAGAAAAGCTCGACAAAATGCTCAAAACTGACGGAGGCCCCGAATTCCCGAACGTACTTTCGATAGCTGGCGTGAATCTGCGCGGAATAGCACATCGCTGTCACCGTGGCGTTATGGCCGAAGAAGCCATTCTAGTGGCGCCGGCCTGACCCTGCAGGGGCACCCCCTTCTTGAAAATGGGTGAGCACGCCGGTTGCACGGCAGGCCTTCCGAGCATACCTGTCAGACGCTGCCTTCTACATCGCATTGAGATAGCGGCCTAGACTGCAGCAATATGGCAACCCGAGGAGCCGACATGTCAATTGTTCATGTGGAGGTGGCGCAGAGGACACTCCCACATTCGACAAGGACGCAGCGATCAGCTCCGGGACGACGCTGGCAAAAAGACTGCAGCCCGAGCTGATCGTCCAAGTAGCGATCCGGATGCGAAACGCCTATGGCAACGACCCCAGGGACGTCAAAGGCTAGAGCTCGCACTGCAGAGCGACTGCCCAACCTCGACCGCTATCGGAAGAAGCGCAACTTCAGCGTCACTTCAGAGCCGGCGGGAACACGACAGCGGCTCCAACAGGCCAATCCGTTACGTTTCGTGGTCCAGAAGCATTGGGCACGGCGGCTGCACTACGACTTCCGGCTTGAACTCGATGGTGCGCTGCTCAGTTGGGCAGTGCCCAAGGGCCCTAGCTACGATCCCAGCGAAAAGCGCATCGCGGTCCATGTGGAGGACCACCCGCTCGACTATGCCAATTTTGAGGGAGAGATCCCGGCCAAACAGTATGGCGCCGGCTCGGTGATCGTCTGGGATCGTGGCGCGTGGGAGCCAATCGGCGATCCGCGTGAAGGTATGGCCGCAGGCAAGTTGCTCTTCGACCTGTATGGAGAAAAGCTGGCAGGCCGTTGGGAACTGGTACGCATCGCCAAGCCCGGTGACCAATCAGAACAGTGGATCCTGGCGCGACCACTGGCAGAGTTCGACGTGTTGGCAGCTTTGCCGGATAGCGTCATCGCAAAGCCACTGGGTACGCTGACTCAGGCGTCGCAGGGCTCAACCGAAATGGCTTCCGATACCGCCATCACGGACGCCCCGCTCGCCCCGTTGCCGGCTAAACTCGGGCCACAGCTTGCGAACCCGGCACCCGCACTTCCGACTGGTACCGGGTGGGTCATCGAAACCAAGTTCGATGGCTACAGAATCTTGGCCAGAATCGAGAATGCCCGAGTGGCGCTTTTTACTCGTAATCGCCATGACTGGACGCGCAAGCTGGGATCCCTGGCGGCGGAGATCGAGAAGCTAGACCTCTCGGAAGGCTGGCTGGATGGCGAGATTGTCGTGCTGCGCGATGGCATGCCAGATTTCAATGCCTTGCAGAACGCCATCGACGGGCATCGCAGCGACGCCATTGTCTACTTCGCCTTCGACCTGCCTTACTGGGAAGGGCGCGACCTGCGCGGCTTGCCGCTGGTGCAACGCCGGGCTAAGCTGGCGGAGCTTGTCGGAGATCGCTCCGAACGCGTGCGCTTTAGCGAGGCCTTCGATGCCCCCCCGGCGCAGATGTTCCAGGCAGCCTGCCAGCTCGGTCTCGAAGGCTTGATGTTCAAGCTGGCGGACGCCTCCTATGTTTCCGCGCGCACGCAGACGTGGCTGAAGGCCAAATGCAAACTGCGTCAGGAGTTTGTGATTGGCGGGTTCTCGGACCGCAGTGGTGCAGTAGCCGAGGTAGGCAAGCTATTGCTTGGCGTGTATGCGGACGGGGAACTCCGTTACGTCGGCGGCGTTGGAACCGGCTGGGACAGCGCGACGGCGACAGAGCTCAGGAGGCGCTTGGCTGCCTTGGAAAGTGAGCGAAGTCCCTTTTCGACGGAGGCGCGTTCCAGCCGGCGATGGGGTGGAGGTCGAGAAGCCGCTGTGCGTTGGGTAAAACCCACCCTCGTTGCAGAAGTCGAGTTTTCCGAGTGGACCTCTGAAGGCCAGGTGCGTCAAGCCTCGTTCAAAGGCCTGCGCGCCGATCATCCTGCTAAGTCGATCCGGCGAGAGGCTATCCAGACTACCGTGACGCCGCACGGCGTGAGGGCCATCAAGGTCACCAATCCGGACCGTGTCATCGACAAATCCACAGGTATCACGAAGGTCGAGCTGGTTCGCTACTACGAGAGCGTGGCGGAGCGGATGCTGCCCCACCTCAAAGATCGGCCGCTATCCTTGGTGCGCGCACCGGATGGCATTGATGCGCCGACGTTCTTTCAGAAGCACGCGGAAACGGCGATGCCCGGCCTCACCGAGCAACCTCAATCCCTTTGGCCCGGCCATGCCGCATTACTCACTGCTGATTCGGCAGAAGCAATCGTCGCCGCTGCCCAGATGAATGCGGTTGAGTTTCATACGTGGAATTCGACGGCCCGCCACATAGCGTGTCCCGACCGAGTCATTTTCGACCTCGATCCTGGCGAAGGGATTGCATGGGAGACGATGGTCGAAGCCGCCATGCTGGTGCGCACGCTGCTGGATGAACTGGGGCTGCAGTCCTGGTTGAAAACGAGCGGCGGCAAGGGGCTGCACGTCGCCGTGCCACTGGCGCCGCAGCGTTCCTACGATGAAGTGAAGGCGTTTTCGCGGGCCGCCGTCAAGCACTTGGCGGTCACCCTGCCCCAGCGCTTCACCGCCCGCTCTGGGGCGGCCAACCGCAAGGGGCGGATTTTCGTGGATTATCTGCGCAACGGCTTCTCGCAAACCACCGCAGCCGCGTTCTCGGCTCGAGCGCGGCCAGGGCTCGGTGTCTCCATGCCGGTGTCCTGGGAGCAGCTTACCAAGCTGAAAAGTGGCGCTCAGTGGACTATCCGCGACGCCCGGGAATACCTCAGTTTCCAAGTGGCGGATCCCTGGCAGTCTTACTGGGAGGCACGCCAAAGTTTGACCGCCGCCATCGAACGATTAAGCTGAATGCTGGCGCATCTGTACTGTGGAGTATCCAATGCCTGCACGATCTCTCGCCTCTTTGTCCCTGTCGTTCGGCCTGGTGTCCATCCCCGTCAAGCTCTACACCGCCACCGAGACAAGTTCTGCCGTGCGCTTTAACTTACTGAGCAAAGACGGCGCGCGGCTGAAACAACAGTACGTTTCCGAGCAGACCCAAAAGGTTGTCGAGCGTGCAGACATGGTGAAGGGCTACGAGTTTGAGAAAGATCGCTTCGTGACGTTCTCCCCCGATGAACTCAAAGCCTTGGAAGAGAGCGCCAGCCACATGGTCGATATCGTTGCGTTCATTCCCGAGCACAGTGTGGATCCTCTGTATTACGACAAGGCGTACTTCATCGCTCCAGATAAGCGCGGCGGTAAGCCGTACAGCCTTCTACGCGAGGCCATGTCGAAGACCGGTCGCTGTGCCATTGCGAAGTGGGCCTCGAAAGGCAAATCGCATATCGTGCAGATCCGACCGGTCGAGGGCGGCCTGGTGTTCCAGCAACTGTTGTTCGCGGATGAAGTCCGCAACATCGCCGAACTGCATATCGAGGAAGTGGCAGTCTCAGATGCGGAGCTAAAGTTGGCGATGCAGCTTATTGAGCAAGCCTCGGAAGGCCAATACGATCCGGCCCAGTACAAGGACGAGGAGAAAGTCAGGATTCTCGCCGCCATCGACGCGAAGATCGCCGGCAAGCAAATCGTATCGCCCGAACCGGTTGAAGTCACCGCTGGCGGGCAGGTCATCGATCTGATGGATGCACTTCGCGCGAGTCTGTCCAAGAAGGGAGCGCCCGCGGGCAGAGCGAAGGCCGCCGAGCCGTCACCTTCCCGCAGAGCCGGTAAGCGGGGCACAGCGCCTTCTGAGCCGACCCCGATCCGACGCAACACCAAAAAGTCGGCATGAACCACGGCGAAGGGCTGACCACGCGCGATTTGGAGACGCGCCTGGGCGCTTCGCGCCGGCTGATCTCCAGTCTGGTAGCGGCCGGCCTGGTCACTCCTGCACGAGGCCCACGCGGTCAGTACGTCTTCTCTTTCCAGGACGTGGTTCTGATTCGCACCGCCGAATCTCTGCACAGATCGAGCGTTGCGCCCGCACGGATTCTGCGGGCGCTGCGTCGTCTCGAACGGCTCACACCGAACCGGCACCTATCGGCGCTGCGAATCTCCGCAAGCAGCGGAAAAATATCGGCATGGGACCGGCACGGCGCGTGGCTTGTCGAGAGCGGCCAACGTCTGATCGAGTTCGGACCGGATGAAGCCGATGTGCGAGTCGTTGATCTAACGCGAACGCGTGCCAACCAAGCGACCGCCGAGGAAGCCTTTGCGCGAGGCTATGCACTTGAACCTGTCGACGCGGATGCGGCTGAAGCGGCGTACCGACGCGCCTTAGAGATCTCGCCAGGAATGCTGAACGCCTACCTGAACCTTGGGTGCATGTTGGCAGACCAAGAACGCTTCGACGAAGCCATCAGGCTCTATGAAGGGGCATTGTCAGTGCTTCCGAACGCGCCGCAGTTGCATTTCAACCTGGGGGTTGCACGCGAGGATGTCGGCGCCCTGCAGTCAGCTCTGGCGGCATATGAACGATGCATCGAACTTGCGCCTGATGATGCCGATGCCCACTACAACGCAGCGCGTTTGCATCAGGAGTTGGGCCACTTCCAGAATGCGCTGCGGCATTTCAACGCATTCCGGAAGCTCGACCGTCCATAAAGCCACAAGTGGGTGGCCGCCGATCAAGCGGTCACCAGCCCTCCTAGAGCGGACAATCGAGCGCGGCCAGCCGCGGCATTGGTGCCACGCCGTCATGAGCGACGGCGATGCCGTTCGGGCGGCATTTCTGGCTGGCCACCCCGTCCAATGGGATGCCTTCCAAAATAACGTTTAGATCACTTATAGAAAGAGATGCGTAGATCATTTTCACGCTTGAAAGTGATGGCTCCACTTTGCCAGTGTGCCGTGGGAGCCTTCTCTCGGGGAAAATGGATGTTAATTTTGGCTTAATTCAGACTTAAGAATTTTTTGCGGCGTCGTATCATGCCTGGGCAGTCCTGCTACCGTCCGCGTCGCCGCCCCCGGTGACGCGGGCTTTTTTTGGGTGAGCGCCCCTTTGTGGACAGGCCGATTGCCTGGCATAGACGACTGGACGATACTGGGCACGGGCAACTCACCAGTTGCCCGATGATTTCTTCATGGACGTTCTGCGGCTCTCAACTACCGGTCGAGACACATTGATGCGCACAGTCTCGTGGAGAGTCGATTGAGTCGTCGTCATTCAAGGGACGACGCGCGTGCAATCGATCATTCCTGCTGGATAAGGAAACGCTCAGGCCGTTTGCCCAGCCACGCCGGCGTCCGGCCACGTCCCGACCAGGTTTTGCCGGTTTTGGGATCCATGTACTTCGGCGGAAGCGGTGCTTTCTCGGTGGCCGCGGACACTGTACTTGTGGGCCGGCCCCGACGACGACGCGGCGCTACGTCTTCCGGCGACAGGCTATACCGAACCATCAGCTCGCGAATCTGTTCGATGACGCCCGCGACCTCAGTCGAACGCGCTTCTTCGATTTTGGCTTCCAACGCTTGCTTCTGCGCCAACAAATCCTGATACGTTGCCATTTTTGCCTCCGATTGTTCAGTCACAATTGACTTATACGCATTCCAAAGACCATCTGCAAGGTATTCGTCCTCTAAGACTTACGAATGAAGCTGATGGCTGATTGAAATCGCGTGGACTGTTTGTATTAATGTATGGCTTCGCTGTTAGCGTCAAAGCGGACTTCATATAGATGTCGGCTTGAAGTGAGGGTGGGCGACATCCGCACCCGATGACGTCGGCTGCGGATCGCAGAAACGGGTACGCGTTTGCATCAGTTCCCATCCCAGCGACGCTTCATATACGTTGAGCGACGGCGGTTGGGCTTCACACATAGCCCGGGCGAATTGCACCAGTCAGAGGAAGCGCAGTGTCGCTGCGGTCTAGTCCAGGCTAAAGAAGCAAACCTGACGGATGGAAGCCAATGGTTGCGTGGTGGGCCTCCCGTGAGTCGAACACGGCACCAACGGATTATGAGTCCGCTGCTTTAACGAAGCATGAAAAAGGCCCAATTGGAAGGGGAAAGCCGACGCCAAGTTCTTACGCCTCAGCTTTCCACAGCATCTTGTCATCAATCAGCTGGTTGGCGACATCGCGTTACCAGCCGAAGCAACGATCACGCCGACGCTTCAGGCGATGCTACAGCCGGAACCACCTTCTTCGCCGAAGCCCGCTTCTTCGGCGCAGATTTCACTGCGGCCGCCTTCGGAACTGCTTTCGCGGCGACCTTGCCCTTGGTACCGGGGGCGGCCTTTTTCGCCGCCGCTTTCGTTGCGGAAGCTTTGTTGCCCGTCGCCTTCTTGGCGCCTGCAGCCTTCGCCTTCTTCGCCGCGAGCTTGTCCTTTGCGGATTGCTTTTCAAAGCGGGCCGCGGCCTTTGCGGCTTCCACGGCCTGGGCAATCTCGCGCTTAGCCGCTTCAATTGCCTTCTTCGTGTCAGCGCGCAGCTTCAGCAAGCGCTTCTTCGCTGCCTGTGCCTCACGGGCAAGCACGCTGGCCTTTTTCGTTGGCACGACTAGCTTCTTTGCGGCAGGTTTGCCCTTGGCAGTTGCACTTACCCGTGTCGTTTTAGTTGCTGCGGCCATGTTGGTTATTCATAGTTGTGAGTGAAGCGCGGAGTATAACCGCACGAGTGGCGTTACATAATAGAGCTCAGTTTCTTCTTTGAGTTGCATCCAACCGATGCGATCAGCCGACGGCCGAGATGCCACCCTCTTCCGCACCGCTTTCTCATTGGTATCTGGTACATTCGCCAAAACAACAAAACGCAAGCCGATCTTGGCCTGGTCCTAGCGGGCTACTACCTCGACCATTCTGCTCACTTTAGGTGGTGGCTGTGGCTTCCTGGCCAAAGGCGCCTTTGGCTGGATCCTTGGCTTTCGCTGGATCCTTGGTGCATTGTTCGGTGTCACATTGGCGTGGCAGCGGCTGGTGCGTTGCGTGTTGCGCCTATGATCTTTCCCTACTTCCCACGTTTCGCGGCTCCCGCCTCCAGACGCGGATCTTGCTTGTGATCCGAAGGTGCACGGTGCCGGTCCGGACGATCTCCGGACGTGCCCTTCGCAGAAACAGGTGATGGTATTGCCAGTGAGCACCGGTACGGGACATGTGCCTCGTCGAGCGCGGTGGCAACGAGCTCGAGCATGCTGGTGAACCGCGAGAACAGGAGAATCTTTCGGCCTTCCTCGACGGGTTCGGGCAACATCTCTACCCACCGAATATTGCGTCGCACAACGTCGTCCGGTATGATCTAACGTTCCCCATTCTGCGCACATCGGATTCCGCGAGAGGCATCCCGGCCTCGACTGTCCGCGCGTCATTCCACGATTTCGTTCGCACCCCGACAGGCTAATTGACCTGCCGTCATGTCCGCGACGATCGTCGGCCAACCTGTCGAGGAGAATGTATTGGCAAAGCCAGTTCGCGACAATTCAGTGTCCCGCGTGATCGCGGTTACGTCAAAAGCCGGCCGCCGCGCGCCAAAGGAAAAGACCCAGGCCGTCACAATACCGCTGGACATCGCGTCAATGGCGCGCCAGGAGGAGGAGCGTCAACGCCAGATGCGCGCGCTGATCGCGCTTGGCCGTGAGCGCGGCTATCTCACCCACGCGGACATCAACGATCACCTGCCCGACAACTCTACGCAAACTGCTGCGATGGAGATGATCGTCGGCACGTTCAGCGACATGGGGGTGGCCGTGTACGAGCAGGCGCCGGACGCAGAGACGCTCCTGCTAAACGATGCCGCGGCCGCCGCGGCATCCGACGATCAGGCGGACGAGGAAGCGGAAGCTGCACTGTCGACCGTCGATTCCGAATTCGGCCGCACTACTGATCCGGTTCGGATGTACATGCGTGAAATGGGTGCCCGCGAACTGCTGACCCGCGCTGGCGAAATCGAGATCGCAAAACGCATCGAAGACGGCCTGCAGGACATGATTCAGGCGATCGCCACGTGTCCGTCGGTCGTGTCCACGATTCTTGTCGATGCGGACCGCATCGTTGCCGGCGAACTGCGTATCGACGAACTGGTCGCTGGCATCAGCGACGACGTGAACGAAAGCGAAATGACGCTGGAGTCCGAAGAGGTTGAAGTGAAAGCAGACGCCTCCGACGATGACCCAGACCGTGACGATGTTGAAATGGACGCCGGCGATCCGGAGACAACGAACGCGGCCCGCCTCGAACAACTCACGAGCGACAGTCTTGCGGTTTTCGCGCGCGTGCGTGCACTGTTCAAGCAGTTGCCGGATGTACCCGTTACTGGCAAAACCCGTTCCGCGGCCGTTGCGCAATTGCGCTCGGCGATCCAGCGCGAACTGGCGCCGATCCGCTTTACGGCCAGAACCATCGACCGCCTGTGCGCCAGTGTGCGCGCACAGATTACTGAGGTTCGTGCGATCGAACGCGGCATCCTGGAGATCGCCGTCGACCGTTGCGGCATGCCACGCGATGCGTTTGTTGAGTCGTTCCCGGGCCACGAGACCGAACTTACATGGACCAGCCGCATGGCGGCGACTTCGCGGCAATTTGGCACGGCGCTTGAGCGACATCTGCCGGCCATTCAGGCCGGGCAGCAGAAACTCATCGAGATCGAGGCACGGGTCTCGCTGCCACTCCAGCAGCTCAAGCAGATCAACCGCCAGATGGTTGCCGCGGAGTTGAAAATGCGGCAGGCCAAGCGGGAGATGATCGAAGCGAATCTTCGTCTTGTCATTTCAATTGCCAAGAAATACGTCAACCGCGGCATGCAGTTCCTGGATCTGATCCAGGAAGGCAATATCGGCCTGATGAAGGCGGTGGACAAGTTCGAATACCGGCGCGGCTGGAAGTTTTCGACGTACGCCACTTGGTGGGTCCGTCAGGCCGTCACGCGCGCGCTTGCTGATCAGGCGCGCACCATTCGTGTGCCGGTCCATATGATCGAGATGGTCAACAAGCTGAACCGGATTTCGCGCGAATTCCTGCAACAGACGGGACAGGAAGCGCATCCCGCTATCCTCGCGGAGCGCATGGAGATGTCCGAGGAAAAAGTGCGCAGTATCCTCAGGATCGCGAGGCAACCTGTCTCGCTCGAGACCCCCGTGGGCGACGATGCCGACGCGACGCTCGGTGACATGATTGAGGATGTCTCTGCGAGTTCACCAACTGAGGCCGCGATTCACGCGAACATGCGCGCCGCGATCGATGAGGCACTCGACGAGTTGTCGCCGCGCGAGGCCAAGGTCCTGCGGATGCGATTCGGGCTCGATACGACCTCTGACCACACGCTTGAAGAGGTCGGCAAGCAGTTCGACGTGACCCGCGAGCGGATCCGTCAGATTGAAAGCGAGGCGATGCGCAAGCTAATGCATCCCGGTCGCGCTGGCAAGTTGAGGCCCTTTCTTGAGCGCTGAGCAAAGGCGAGGAGTACGCGCCCCCTTTCGACGCCCTACTTCAGCCCCGCAGCGATCACGCATCGCCCGATCGCTGCCCTGACAGGACGCGTTTGCGGCGCGGAATTCTTATAGCGGTTTGATATTCGCTGCCTGTTTCCCCTTGGGACCTTGCTTGACTTCAAAACTGACCTTCTGGCCCTCCTGAAGTGATTTGAAGCCGTTTCCCTGAACTTCGGAGAAGTGCGCGAACAGGTCATCGCCGCCGTCGTCCGGCGTGATGAACCCAAAACCCTTTGCATCGTTAAACCACTTGACGGTACCTGTTGCCATGTTCTGAATGTTCCAAGGAAGACTAGTTGTAGACGACGCCACCGGCCTGCGCCAAATGTGCTGCTATCTTGTATCACGGTGGGCCGTCGCCGACAATCCCTTGGTCAAGGCTTCACCAGCCTTTAAATGCCCCGGTGCATTGATTGACCCTGCTGCGACGCAACACACGCGTCGCTTGATTCCGGCGACAAAAGAGTTTACGGTAAATGCCCGGTGTGCGCTTCCTGCGCGTCCCTCGCACCGATGCATTCACTGCCGTTCTCATCGTCCTCGTGGAATTCGATCCACGGACCAGCTGTCGTAGGTTCCATTTTCCGACCCCGGCAATCGCCGGCAAAGGAGGCCGCCATGCTAAGCCCGCACGAAATCGCCGCGCTACTACTGCTTGGCGATGCGCAAGATATCGATGATCTCGAACCAGATCAATTGGACGGCTTGCTGGCCCACAAACTGGTCACGATGGAGCACGGGCATGATAGCGGCAATGTTTATCCCCGCCTGACGAGTCAAGGACACTCCATGCTCGAAGCCGTGCGAAGCATTCGGTAAGACTTCGTTTCGTGCCCTATCGCCGTGTCCCGCCAACGCCGGCCCCATGCACTTCTTGGTCCGTATGCTGCGGCTAACCGTTGCCGACAGGGGATGGCGGAAGCGCAACGGCGGTAGCCGGCCCATGTCAGCCATCATCGTCCGTCGTCGAATCCCTGATTCGGCACCGTAAATTACCTACGCTACATTCTTCTGATCGCGCAGTACCACCTTCCTTCCCTGATCACGTTCACCGAAACCGCTGATCACGTTCACCGAAATCCGCAAGCAAACGAAGCTGCCCCCTTACAATGCTGCCATGCAATATAGGACCAGGGCCGAAGAAGCGTACGAATAGCCACACGCCCTGTTTGCGGCTGGCAAATACGCGTACGCCCCGCGCGCGCGGAGGACAGAATGGCGACAGCTCGAGCTGGAACCAGAGGGGAGGCACTGAAGCTCCTGGAGACAGAGGGAGTAACGGTGGTCGAGTTGGACTACGAGTCAGGTTGGCAGGATGCTGTTGAACTCGGCAGGCTCGGCCAGAAGGTTGGGATACGCGTCGAGTATCGCGGGCACGAAAACATCGCCGTCCGCTCGTCGGCTGCGCTCGTTGCCGGCCTATTGCGACCAAAGACAACGTTCCGGCAGCGGAATCTGTACTGTCAATTTGAGCTCAACAACTTGCCAGCAGATGAGCTAGAGAGCCTGGAGGCAAAGGCGGCGAAGTTGGGGGACTATATTCTCGCGGGGCACTTGATGAGGGAGGTGGATGCACAGTGGGCAGAGTAAGCTGGTGCGGTCTGCCCTCTCGACAATGAACGGTTCGCTGTAGGGAAGCACGGGTACTCGACAGTGTCGTTGTATCCCGCTATCCCGGAGGTGTCAGGAATTCTGTGTGCTGAGGTCGGTTAAATAAATCTCAGCGTAGGGCGTTGGTGAAGCGGTCACCGA